>CADDYT010000158.1 GCA_902810755.1 Chloroflexota bacterium | reverse complement strand
TATAATATGCGGGAACAGTTTCCGGGAAAAGGAGCTATGAGCATGAATATTTCCAGACGTCCGGCGGCCCTTGTCACCGGAGGGTCTCGCGGCATTGGCGCGGCTACTGCGCTGGCGCTGGCAAATCGCGGCTATGATGTTGCTATCACTTATCGGAATAAAGCGGCAAGAGCGAACGAAGTGGCCGGTGAGATTGCGAAGCTCGGTGTTCGCTCTCTCGCTCTTCAGGGTGATATCACGCTACAGGCAGACAGGGAGCGAATCTTCTCCGAACTGAGCGCGTGGGGCGAGAGGCTCGATGCACTGATTCTCAACGCCTCCGGGGGGCTGGAACGCGATCTGCTGGCCACCGAGCCTGGCTATCCCATGCATATCAATCGTGATGCGCAGATCGCGCTGGTAGAAGCGGCCCTGCCACTCATGCCCGCAGGGAGCAGCATTGTCTTTGTCACCAGCCACTGGGCGCACCTGTACGGGCAGATCGTCGATATCCCGGTCTATGCGCCGGTTGCCGCGTCAAAGCACGCAGGCGAGCAGGCGTTGCGCGCCCGGCAAAAAGAGCTTGCCAGCCGGGGCATTCGCCTCATCGTCGTGACGGGCGATCTGGTCGAGGGAACCATTACGCCAAAACTACTGGACCGCGCCATGCCGGGGCTGGCGGCCTACCGACGCAGCATGGTCGGTCGGCTACCTACCACAGGCGACATGGGTGAAGCCATCGCGGCAGCTATTACCGACAATACGCTGGCAAGCGGCTCAACCGTCGTAGTTGGCGGTTCGCTGGAATCCCTACCACGCCCGGAATGATCCTTTCTCTCCCACCGCCTGCGTGATAAGATGAAGAGACAGAGAAACGTTTTCGTTTCCTTTGAGAATATGAGGTGAAACCCATGAACGATAGCGAGATTCTCCAGCACATCGAGCAGCTGGTCAATGAAGAACACGAACTGATGAACTCGGCGGAACAGCAGCCGCTCACCGAAGAGCAGCGCGCGCGCATGCAGCAACTTCAGGTTCACTTAGATCAGCTCTGGGATCTGCTGCGCCAGCGCCGGGCCAGGCGAGAGTTTGGTATGAACCCCAACGAGGCAAACGAACGCGATCCCTCAATCGTTGAGCATTACCTCCAGTAGAGAGTAGATGGGGGAGAAAAGGGTCTCTGCTTCAGGCAGTAATCATCCACGCCTGAAAGCAGGGGCTTTTTGTGCTATGCGCGTCTTTCAACGGGGTGGATGCTTCACCTGTACAGGGCGCAGGCCGGGGCCGCCACCGAAACGCGGCGTGACCTGCTGCCAGGGGATGCGCTCCGGCAGGCCAATATCATACAGGTGAACATCATCGTTATAGCGCACCAGCGTCCACTGCGGCTCCTGCTCCTGCGGGACATCACGGAAGAGATTCTTGTGCCAGTAGGTGATGGAGGTGGTACTGGTATAAAGCTGTGCGAAGGCCGGGCGGAAGATGCCCTTGACGAATTTGAGCGTCTCAAGCCCGAAGAAATACAGGAAAGAGACGCCAATAATGCCGTCGTGGCAGACAATGACGATGGTTTTGCCGTCATATGCCCGAATAACGCGCTCAAAAGCGCCGCTAACCCGCGCCGTGAATTGCGACCAGCTTTCGCCGCCGGGAACAATCGGGCGTTCCGGCTCCCGCGCGAAATCGACCAGTCCGTATTTCTCGACAATCTCCTTAGCAGAAACCCATGAGCGATTGCCAATACGGAACTCCTGGAAACCATCATCCAACGTGACGGGCAAAGCAAGGGCCGGGGCAATGATCTCCGCCGTCTGCCGGGCGCGCTGCAAAGGACTGGAGATTAGCACATCCGCGCGAATCTCCCCCGTGCCTGCCAGCCGGTCGCGCAATCGTTCCGCCTGCAAGATACCGAGCGGAGAAAGCGGCGGACCATCCGGCGGAACAGACGAAAAAGGCATATCTGTCACAAACTCACCATGACGTATCAAATAGATGTCTGTCATCGCGTTATCTATCCTCCCAGGGCAGGAAACAAACCATCCCATGCCATATTGTACAGGCATGATACAATAGGGGCAAAACGCTGGAAGGTGATGAGTAAATGGCAAAAGAGTTAAGCGCAAGCGCGCGAAAGGTTCAGGAAACGTTAAAGACAATGGGCTTTGCCTGTGAAGTCGTTGAGCTTCCCGATTCAACCCGCACGGCTGTCGAAGCGGCCCAGGCGGTCGGTTGCCGGGTCGAGCAGATTGTCAAATCGCTCATTTTCAAAGGCAGACAGAGCGGCAAACCGGTCCTGGTGATCGCCAGCGGCCCCAACCGCGTCAACGAAAAGCGTATAGGGGAGCTGCTCGGCGAGCCAATTGAAAAGGCCAACGCCGATTTCGTGCGCCAGCACACCGGCTTCGCCGTCGGTGGCGTCCCCCCGGTCGGCCATCTCGAACCCCTGCAAACTTTCATCGATGAAGACTTATTGCAGTATTCTGAAATATGGGCAGCAGCCGGAACACCCCACGCCGTCTTCCGTCTCACCCCGAAGGATCTGACAGCTATGACGAAGGGAGAGATTGTCTCGATTAAGTAGTGGGGCCAGGGCGCAGTTGTCCTGCGCCCTGGCCCCAGATCACCCATATGAACATGTTTCTCATGGCATGCATGCCATGTGTAGAGCAGTTTTTCAGAGAATATCGTGCTAGAACGAGCGCAAGAGCGCATCTAACTTGCTACCAACCACACCGGCATCGAAAGCCTCTTTCAAACGTGCGTAGGTTCTTGCTTCAACCAGCCTTTGCTCTTCCGGGTGCAGGAGAAAATGGACTTCCCGCTCTACCGCCGCCCGTAACACGTCTTCCCGCAACTGAACAAGCCCCTCTTCGTCAAGGGCGTACTGGCTGTTGTTACCCAGCGAAACAATGCCATCGCGACCGATGACAGGAAGAATATCCGCCTCCATTACCGGATATTCATGAGCTACAACCACGCCTCTTCCGAAAGCTACTGCCTCCAGGAACTGGTTGCCAAACCCTTCCTGATAGCTGGGGTACATAAGCACATCCACTATACGATAGAGGCTGTAGAAGGGGATGAGGTCAGCTTCGCCCCTATACCCGCTATCCGCCACTACCTTATCACCGATGTAGCAGAGCTTCACTCCCCGCTTCTCAGCATATCTCCACAGCTTTGCGAAGTAGCTGTCATTCTGCGGTTCATCCAGCCCGGCTTGCTGGGGAAGCAGGAGCAGAAAACGGCTATCTGCGGTAATGGGTCTCCCATATATCCCTCTTCCTTTCCCCACAAACTCATCCCGGCATTCTTGCAGAGCAGCGATAAACTGTACCGCTACCTCTATGGCTTTACGTGGAATAATTCTGGTCATCACACCAAACACCACATCGTTTGCCCGGATGCCAAGTTGCTCTCTCAGATGAGCCATCTCAGTCGGCTGGCTCTCGAAGTCGAGTGAATCGGGGATAATAGCGGCCTGAAGGTCATACTCCTCTAAAAGGCGTCGCTGCATGATGGAGTTAATCACGGCGTGACGAACGTTGGCGGGAGAATACAGGAGAGACGCTTCGACACGCTTCTGGATGGCGGGGAAAGGAATTTCATACGCTCTCTTTCTATCTCCCGGCAGGAAATCGTCCTCGAAGCTAAAGTCATGGTGCTGCGTAAGAAATTTGATAGCAGGATGTTCGGCGATAAATTCGGCCATAGCGACGGTAGCTGCCGGGTGGATAGGCAATGAGAGAATGTTGCGCACATGGAACACCTGCGGATGGTGCTGGCGCAGCAATTCCTCCAGCCTGCCCTTTATTACCTGCACCTGATCTTCAAATGCCCTTTCTACAGCCGCCTCACTTTCAGGTTCGCCCGCGCTCCCTCTTTTGAAAATCTGTACCGACGGCGCTGAATAATCAAGCTCTGGCAGAGCAAAGCCGTTCTCACCGGCAGCATCCGCGCTACATTCAATGACGTTCCATCCCAGCCTGGCAAGCACACGATCATTCTCATGAATCTGTAACGAAACGCCGTCGGTTCGTTCAGAGAAAAAATGGACAACAGCAACTGTCCTGGAAGAAACTGTGCTTCTTTGCAGAGAAAATGTATCTGTATACAACTTTTCCCCCTTGAAAAAAGGTAAAATGATGACGTATTTCTCCTTTTGACGAGAGAAAGATAGTCCTCGTAACTCAGCCAGACATATTTATAGCAAGATCAATAGAGCATGCCCGAAAACAGGACACTTTATACTCTTGTAAACGATTGAACTCCGGCGATCTCATCCTCCTTTCTTGAATTTGCCTGAATCATTCTATAGAGTGGTTGTACGATCTCATACTCAGCAATGGTAGGATAGAGCATACCCTGGCGATGCTTGCCCTGAAGAATATCGGCATAGAGTTCAGTATATCCCGCGACCGCTCGACGGTAGTTGAAGCGAGCAAGCGTAATGAGCGAGCAGAGGTCAGAATCAAGAGCGCAGGCTCCAGGTATGGCCTCAACCATAGCGTCAAGATCATCAGGGGGGACAGAGATGCCGGAGACGCCATGCCACAACGTTTCGGCCAGCGCCCCACGATCAAAGTAGATCACCGGCGTACCAAGTGCCGCTGCCAGTGTATGTCCAATCCCATTCGGCTCGTTCCACTGCACAGGGGCCAGAACAAAGTCGGCATGAGCCAGATACTTGTCCCGCATTTCGTTGCTCACCTCTCCAACGTACACGATACGGTGGTCGTCGATGAGCGGTAGTATCTGCTGTTGATAATATAGCATGTCCTCGGCTATCTTACCAATGAGAATAAGCGGCACGTTGGCCCGCAGTGCTACCTGTACCGCCAGGTCTTGCCGCTTGTCGGGATGAATCCGTGCCGCATAAGCCGCGTATCCAGCTTTGCTCACCCTCTCCGTCGAAACGACATCGCCCGGCAGAGGATTGTAGACGATGGCAGCACAGCCTGACGGGCCAATCTGTTCCATCAATTCCAGGCCATGATACTGGCTGATAGCAACCAGAAAGGCATATGATCCCTCATGATACCGTTCTCGCTCTGCCACCCATTCATCTCCAATGACAGGCAGGTGGACGGTATGCACCACAGGTATACCCGCGACCTCCGCCAGTTCGCGACAGATATAGAGCAAAGCCGCACCGCGTACATGGGTGTGAATAATATCAATGGAACGCCCGGCATCCAGTTCTGCCTTTATCCATTTGACACATTCAACCGCATAAAATATTTCTATCTCGTCATGCCTCAGCCGGGCAAGGTGGTCTCTCCACTCCTGTCTTCCAGGAGCAATATGGACCGCCCCTGGAACTGTTGAGCCGGGACGACATAATACCACAACATCCATGCCCAGCTCTTGCTGGCCAATAGCAACCCGCTCCACGACAATCTCAGTACCGCCATATCCTGCCGGTGGCACCTCTATCCATGGCGGGGCAATATGGATAACCCGGAGACCGGGACGAAGACGAGGTAAAACAGCCCACCGTAGATGAGATTCGTAGCACTCTATGGCCCTGGCAATATTCATGCATATGCTCCTTGTTGAAAAAACTGTCTTCTATACCTCTACAATATAGACGAAAATGATGCTTCCTGCCACTGAAGTCTTTTCCCCTTCCCTTCAAGCCCTCTGTGTGATTACAATGAAAGGCGAGGGATTGCTCCAGGTAGGACAGAAATCCCAATACATCATAGTTACAGAATTCGTTTCGTATAGAGTGAGGAAAAGAGAAGTGGACGCCAATCTCAAAAAGCAGGTGTTGCGCACCTTCACATACGGGCTGTATGCCGTGAGTTGCGCCGACGCAGGCGAGGTCAATGCCTTTACGGCCAACTGGCTGACGCAGGTTTCGTTTGACCCGCCTCTGCTGGCTGTCTCAGTTGAAAATGATTCGAAATCGCTGCCGATGATGTTACACAGTGGGAAATTTACCGTCAACGTCTATAGAGCGGGAGAGCGCGAACTGGCGGGGCTACTGGGCAAATCAGCCGTTCAACATCCTGATAAAATGACCGGTGTCGCCTATGAGATCGGAGAGAACGGCTGCCCCATCCTGCGTAACGCGCTGGCCTGGGTCGCCTGCGAAGTGCGCCATACCGCACCTGCCGGAGACTCGACCCTGCTGGTGGCCGAGGTAGTTGACGTGGGCATGATTGGTGAAGGCAAGCCGTTGACAATGGCCGAAGCAGGATTTCGTCACGCGGGATAGCACAGACCGAGAAGAAAGGAGCAAGCCGCATGCACAATGGGAGCAACGCCTCTCAGAATGCTGACTTGTTTGAGGCAGGCTGCGTATTTTGCCAGGGTAGCGGTATCGCCAATATCCTCAAAGAGACTCCCCATTTCATTATAGCCGCCGACCACGCTCCTTTGCTGGAAGGGCATCTACTGATTATTCCGAAGCAGCATTATAGCTGCTATGGAGCGATGCCGGGCGCGCTGGACAGGGAGCTATTTGCTCTCAAACGCGAGATACAGCGTTTCTTCGAGCGGTACTATGCTCCGGTTGTATTCTGGGAACATGGCATTTTCCGGCAGACCGTTTTCCACGCCCACCTGCATTGCTTCCCCTTTGGAGAGACTGAATACGATCTCTCCCGGAACCTGCATAGCGAGGTTGTGCGCTCGCAAGATGACATTCGCCGCTGGTTCGCCTCTCGCGGCCACTACTTCTACATGGAGGATGGGCAGGTTGCGCTGCTCTTCGCGCCGGAAATGGAACGCTATATGCAGATTATTCAGGGTGTGCTGTGGAAGGGAGTCGCTTCACGCACACAGAAAAAGGTCTGGCGCTCGCCTCAGCAGCGGTACGAAGAAGGTTTTCCGTTGATCGAGGCGACAATCGCCAGGTGGAAAGAATTTCAGGGAGTTGAGGATGCAGACAAAACTCGTGAAACCCGTTCAAGATGACTATATTATTGCCGGTGATCTGACCTTCCACTATGTGCAGTGGGGAGAACAGGGAACGCCCATCGTCTTCATACATGGCATCACCGCCAACGCCTACTGTTTTCAGGCTTTCGCCGACGAACTGGCCGCCGATCACCGCGTGTTCGCCTACGATTTGCGCGGGCGCGGCGACAGCGACAAACCAGAGGAGGGCTACAGCGTCCCCGTACATGCCGCCGATCTGGCCGAACTTATCGACGAGCTGGGCCTGCAACGCCCTGTAATCGTTGGCCATTCACTCGGCGCCATGATCGCGCTCTACTTCGCCGCACACTACCCGGAGAAGCTCAGTAAACTGGTGCTGATCGACGCAGGAGCGGCATTGCCCTGGAAATCGGTAGGCGAGCAACCGGCATGGCTCACCGCGTCGTTCAACCGCCTGAGTACGCCCGTACCATCCTTTGAGGAATACACGCAGCGTCTCAAGGCCGCGCCCTTCATGGGACCCTACTGGAACGACTACTTCGATGCATATTTTGAACACGATGTGCGGCGCAACGATGACGGCTCCGTCGCTTCGAAGGGCTATCGAGAAGGGATACTGGAAGACGCTGTACATCTTTTCGAGAATCACCCGGAAGAGCAGTGGGAACATGTCACCGTCCCTACCCTGCTGCTGCGAGCGGGCCAGGGCTTATTTGCCGAAGATGACCAGTTGTTGCCGGTTGAAGCGGCAGAAGCCATCCGACAGGGCATCAAAGACTGCCGGTTCGTCGATTATCCCGCCCTGAACCACTATACCATTATTTTCGGCGTCGATCGCGGGCCGACGCAGGAAATCAGGAAATTTGTTGACGAGGAGGAATAAAAGTCTATGGCTATAAGAAAAGTGGGCGTCGTTGGCTGCGGCCTGATGGGCGGCGGCATCGCGCAAACGTGCGCGCAGTCCGGCTATGAAACAGTGGTCAGCGAAGTCAACCAGCAATTGCTCGATAAGGGGCTGGCGCGGATTTATGGCGCGTGGGATATGATGGCAAGCAAGGGTAAGCTAACGCAGGGGCAGGTGGACGAGAACCGCGCTCGCCTGCACGGTACGCTGAACCTGGAAGATTTCGCCGACTGCGACCTGGTCATCGAGGCCGTCATCGAGAATATGGCAGAGAAGCTGCGCCTTTTCCCCATGCTGGATCGCATCCTCAAATCGGAGGCCATCATCGCCACCAACACATCTTCATTGAATGTGACACAGATGGGCGCGGTAACAAAACGGCCTGATAAGGTGCTGGGCCTGCACTTCTTCAATCCCGCCCCGGTCATGAAGCTGGTCGAGGTTGTGCAAACCATCTCCACCTCAGCGGAGACGATTGAGACGGTCAAACAATTCGCGATCTCGCTCGGCAAAACGCCGGTGCTGGCAAAGGATACCGCCGGGTTCATCGTCAATTTCCTGCTGATCCCCTACCTGCTGGCCGCCATCCGCATGCTGGAAAACGGTCAGGCCAGCCGGGACGACATCGATACCGCGATGAAACTTGGCTGCGGCTATCCGATGGGGCCGTTCACTCTGCTGGACTACGTCGGGCTTGATACCACGCTCTGGGCGGCAGAGGCTATCTATGAAGAGTACAAAGACCCGCTCTACGCGCCCCCACCCCTGTTACGTCGCATGGTGCAATCTGGCATGTACGGCAGGAAAAGCGGGAAAGGCTTCTACACTTATGAGTAGATAACCCCTTCTCTGTCATTCTGAGCGGGAGCGAAGCATCCAGGCAACCATACTGACCGAAGGGTCATCTAGATGTTTCGCTCCCGCTCAGAATGACAGAGAGCTGCCTCTTTTTATTGCATAAGGGCCTGCCGAGTGGTGAGACTTCAGCAGGCCCGGTTCTTCCCGATTCATAATATGCAAACAGGCTCTAACGATCAGGGTTAGTATCGCGGGGTTCAATGGGCAGATCAGTGGTGTATACGCGGTCGCTGACAAACTTCTCCGGTTTTGGGACTATTTCATCGGGGTAGTATGAACCGCTTGCATCCGTGTTGATGCCGGGCCAGTGACGACCGTAGTTATAATGGCCGGTCTCCGCCGGGGAGAGCGGGCCGCGCGCAAAGAGGGCTACGCCGCTATAGTGCGGCACCCCAGGCTCTGGCGTCTCAACATAGAGATCATCCGGGACGCTGTTCAGTCCCATCTCCTGCAAATCCGCCTCACTGAGTGAGATACGAATGATATTCTTGTCCACGCTCTTGATGGCGCTATGCGGCACATAATAGGCTTTGACGAAAATGGCTCCGCGCTCAACGAGGAAGTAGGTGGGGAAGCGCGCTCGTACTTTGCCGAGTCTCTTCCCGGTACTATCAATCACTTCCTGACCAAGCTGAACAACCGGCGCGTTCGGTTCAACAACCGGCGTACTCTCTTCAATCGGCATACACAGGCTCCTTCGTACAAAATGAGTCCTGATGAACGATACAAAAGCAGATCGTAACAATTCATCAATCGTATTATAACGTATCAAACGACAATTTGTTATAGCCTCCCCGGTAGTCCCTTTATTAGCGCACGTTCATCCTGCAACCACCCCTCTATCGCCGTACAAACATCCGGTTCAGTCATTTGATAGTGAATTCGGCTGATTTGTGCGAAGAGGGTGAAGAAAAGCCTGCCTGAACAGAACAGGCAGTTATACTGATCTGACTCCCCTACAAGGCCCCACTGTTGACCGAGAGGCCGCCATCGATGGTGAAGGTCGCGCCGGTGATGTAGGAAGCACTGTCCGACGCAAGATAGACGGCGAGATCACCCACCTCCACCGGCTGACCCAGGCGATGCATGGGAATCTCGGCCAGCAATGCATGCAATTTCTCAGGATTGGCCAGCACGTCGGCATCGATGGGCGTTTCAATGGCGCCGGGGGCAATGTTGTTGACAGTGATGTTGTAGGGGGCCAGTTCCAGGCAGACTGTGCGCGTCAGCATGCGAATGCCACCTTTGGCGCAGCAGTAGGGAACGTTGAGCGGCATGGGCAGTTCTTCATGCACCGATGAGATATTGATGATGCGTCCGGGAATCTTGCGTTTAATCATCTCACGGGCTGCCGCCTGCGTGCCAAAAAATGCGCCTTTTAGATCGATGCTCAGCACGCGGTCATACATCTCCTCAGTGACATCCACAAACGGCGAATGAATCTCCATACCAGCATTGTTGACCATGATATCAAGCCTCTGAAAATGGTCAACCGCCTGCTGCACAAGCCCATAGATCTGCTGATACTGCGAGACATCGGCCTGCATGACGATTGCCGTACCGCCACGCTGCTCAATCGTCTGGCGCACCTCCTCGGCTTTGGCCTGATTATGCGCGTAGTTGACAACCACTGCCGCCCCGGAAGCGGCCATCTTGATCGCTATCGCGCGTCCGATCCCGCTATCCGAGCCGGTGATGATGGCAACTTTCCCCTTCAAATCTATTTGCATAGCGCGGTGTTCTCCCTTCTGTCCATAATACTCATCTGTACGAAAATAGCATCTCATCCAGAGATTACGTGTTCCACAGTGATTATACGCCTCAACCCTTGCGCGTCGCTACAGGCAAGAGGAAAATACCTTCACGAAGCACTGGTATTCTGGCCCTATCTTGAGTATACTTTGTGTAACAGGCAGTTCCTCATTGTCCGTCAGTCAATCTCTGTTTCATCGTCCAACAGTCATTCTTTTCACTCCCATCAGAAAGGAATGACCAGAATGAGAAAGGCATTAAGCGATGGATGCAAACGAAGAAAGTGTCTCATCCCTTCCCCTCACTGAAGGAAAAACGCCCGCGATTGTAGAAGCGCCACGCCTCCAACGGGGAGCATTGAACCTGCTCGACATAGCCACGTCGACAATGGCGAATATCGCTCCCGCTATGAGTTTCTTCTTCAGTTCCGCCCTCATTGCTGTAGCAGCAGGCATCGCTTCGCCGCTCACCATCATTGTGGCGGCAATCGCTATCGCCCTGCTTGGCAACACGCTGGCCGAGTTTTCGCGCTCGATTCCTTCGACCGGCTCCTTCATCACCTTTATCGGCAAGACCTTCGGACCGATTATGGCCGTGACCACCACCATCGCGGTCAGCATCGGCTACATTCTTGCTATGGCTTCGGTCATCGATATTTCCGGAGGCTGGACACAGATCATTCTGCAACACTACTTCGGCCTCAACATTCCCTGGCAAATCCTGACACTGGTCTTCGTGGTCATTGTCTTCTTCCTCATGGTACGTGGGATACACCTCTCCACACAGTGGGCAGGCGTTTTCTTCGCCCTGGAAATGGCCGTCCTTCTGCTGGTCTCGATAGCGGTGCTGGTAACGCACGCCTCGAAGCTCTCCCTCGCTCCCTTCAATCCGGGCAATATTACGGGCGGATTGGCAGGGCTGGGTCTCGGCTTCCCCATCGCCGTCTATATGTTCATCGGCTGGGAAAACTCGGCCTCACTGGCTGAGGAGACGAACAACCCGCGACGTAACGTTCCCCGCGCCATCTACGCCAGTATCCTGCTGATGGGAGTGAGCTACCTGCTGTTCATGTACGCTACCGTTGTCGCTTTCAATTACAATGTCACCGCGCTCAACGGTGCGCAGCCCGTCCCCTTCGTCGCGGCTGCGCAGGGCATTGCCGGTCTGTTGGGGGCGCTGGCCTACATTGCAGGCTTCACCTCCACGCTGGGCGCGATGATCGCAGGCTCGAATTCGCAGGCACGGTTGATCTTCAACGCTGCCCGTGAGGGCTTGCTACCTTCCTGGATAGCGAGGGTGCATTCACAACGACGCACTCCCTGGGTCAGCTTCCTGATCTTCTTCGCTATCGGCCTCGCCACCGTCTACATCTTCGGCTGGACGGTCGATCCTGTGGTCTTCTTCGGTGACATCGCCACCCTCGGCACCATTCTGGTGGCGCTGACCTACTTCGTCTCCAATATTGCGCTACCGGTCTACTACAGGCGCCACCACCCGGAGCAATTCTCGATAGTCCGGCACCTGATACTACCCATCCTGGGCATACTCGCCATTGGCTTCCCGCTCTGGGGCCTGGTTCAGCCGGGGCAGCCTGTTCCCTTCAACTACTTCCCCTGGATCGCCCTGGGCATCATCGTCGTCGCGCTCATCTACGCCATTATTCTCAGCCGCCGCGACCCTACGCTGGGTGACAGGGTTGGTTCAATCGTGGCAGACCGCGAGTAGCATTCAGCTATAACAAAGCTGTAAAAGGTTCTGCTAAGTCATGCTGAGGGGGAGCGAAGCATCTGAGGCCGCCATCCATCTGGTATATTCACTGAAGATGCTTCGCTCCCCCTCAGCATGACATGAGAATCGCCCTCTGGCATGTTATCCTCCGCTGCGCTCATGACATGGCGGAAGGCGCTCCCTTTCAATTATTGTCGTCTTGCTCTACCGGCACAATATGCGGGACAGAACCATTGGAACGCTTGTCGGAAGTTGACGGGAGTTGAGATTGTGGCTGAGCGTGATGAGATTGCGCCGGGTGGGCGCGTTCGAGTGGCAACTGCTGGTGGTGGAAGAGGCGATTGGCGAGCAAGGCGTGGTTGTTGGTCATCGCAACCTGCATAGACTCGATGATGCGCTCAAGCTGCTCAATGCTGGTGAAGACCTCCTGCATGGTCGTCAGGTTCCCAGCAGAAGGTTGGGAATGGGAAGCGAGCGCACGCAAATGGGCTGTGAGGTGCTGCTCCCCGTCTTTGAGTACAGCCTGCATGGTCTCCTGTACCATCGATTGCAGCGAGTCTTTGAGCGTGACAAGTCGCTCATCCAGGGCCTTGCCGAAAATTGCCAGCAAATCGTCCCAGGGCAGATCGGTCTGCACCTCAATGGCCTCGAACCGAGGAGCCTGCTCCACCGGCATCAGCGTTCCATTGGACAATTGTTGATGCAGCAGTTGTTCGATGGCAAGCAGCCGCTCAGCCAGAGACTGCTCTACCATACCGGTGAGGTCTCGTTGCTGTTGCTCCTGTTCACGCGCAAGTTTGCCGTCCAGTACCTGCGCGCTGGCAGCCTGCTGCATACCGGATTGCCGGTTTAGCGCGTCGTTAAGCGCGCCCTGCTGCTCGACAAGTTTCTGCGCCAGCACGTGGATGACCTCCTGTTGCATCGAAATGAGACGTTGCTCAAAGTCGCGACACAGGGTCTGGATACGCAGGTCGAGTAGCTGCTCCACCTCACGCCGATGCGCCGCGAGCCGCTGCTCAAGGATGCTATTGAAGGCACGTAATTCATCCTGGGTAAACGACATGGCCTCTATCCTGTTTCTTGCTTTCTGCCCTGAAACTCTTGTATCATGCAAAGTATAAAAGCTGCTATATGGCTGTGTCAATGGCTATTGATATTTTCGCCCATGTGGGCTATCAGGAGGATAGAAAGATGCCGCGAGCAATTGATTTCCATGTCCATCTGCCAACGACTGAATTTATGCAGGTCACGCTTGGCCCTTATGCAAAGGCCGCCGAACGCTATTTTCGCACTGAGGTCAAGCTGAAAGATATTGAGCAACTGGCCGCCGATTATGCTGCGGTAGATATGATCGGCGTTCTGCTCGCCTGGGACGCGGAGACCGCGACGGGCCTGCCGCCTCTGGGCAACGACTACATCGCCGCCATCGTGGAACGCTATCCGCAGCAGTTTATCGGCTTTGCCAGCGTCGACCCACACAAGGGGAAGTGGGCGGTCAAAGAGATGGAACGCGCCGTCAAAGACCTGGGGCTGGCCGGAGCAAAATTCCACCCCGGCGTGCAGGCATTTTACCCCAACGACCCGCAGTTCTATCCCCTGATGGAAAAGATTCAGGAACTGGGCATCCCGGCCCTCTTCCATACCGGCACCAACGGCCTCGGCGCGGGAACGCCCGGCGGTATGGGCATCAAGCTGGATTATACGCGCCCCATCTATCTCGACTCCCTGGCCGCCGACTTCCCTGGCCTCACTATCATTGGCGCTCATCCCTCCTGGCCCTGGCACGAAGAGATGATCGCCGCCATGCTGCACAAAACCAATATCTATAACGATCTCTCCGGCTGGTCAC
>CADDYT010000157.1 GCA_902810755.1 Chloroflexota bacterium | reverse complement strand
AAGGTGGTTTTCTGCAGATCATGAAAGTGATCAGGCGCAATCGAGTCGAGGCAGTATGCTGGAACGAGATTGGGGGAATCAAGCGGGATTTGTTCAAGTATTATTCCCTGAACTGTGGCGGCGGGGTGACGGTTACGCTCAGCAGGGAATACCAGCATCTTGATGAGCTTATTGCACTGATCAAGCAACGTAGTGGGCTGGCATGACGACGAAATACGAGCGATAACGAGAAAAGTGGTGTAAGCGGCTCAGGCAGCCCGCTCACCGGGCCAGCCTGAGCGCCTGCGTTGTCTGCTGGATGATGGAGAGGGCGGTCAGGCTGCCGCTGGCTGCGCCTTTTTCAAAATCGCCTTCCTGCCGGGCCATCTGGTTGGTGATGTGCGCGAAGCAGATGATGGTGGCAGATTCTTCGCTGTAAAGATGGATGGATCCGCATAGTCTTTGTGCGCAAACAGCGGGCAGGAAGGTAGGACTTGCAATGGATCGTTCATGGGATATTGCCTTTTCCACTCTCCCGATGAGAAGCGATTCTTTCTTGCTTGAAAAGAGAGCATACACAGGCCCTCTTCTCTTTCCACGTCCGTGAGGAGTCATCTTTTCCGTTCATCCCGTTCGGGTAGGACTTGATGGCCCGTTGCGTTCAATGCCCGATAAAATGTTGCCAGAATGTATGCATTCTCTCGCGCAGGGGGGCGTGGTCGGGCTTGCGCAGGTAGGGGTCGTCGGCCCAGAGGCGGGCGGCCAGGGTGCGCGAGAGGTCGATGAGCGAGGTGTCGCTGAGGTTGGCGACGCGCAGTTCGGGGACGCCGCTCTGGCGGACGCCGAAGAACTCGCCAGGGCCGCGCAGTTCCAGGTCTGCCTCGGCCAGTTTGAAACCGTCGTCGGTGGACTGGAAGATGTCCAGTCGCTCCTGCGCCGTCTGGCTGGCGTCGGCGCTGAGGACGTAGCAGTAGGACTGGTGCGCGCCGCGCCCGACGCGCCCGCGAAACTGGTGCAGTTGCGAGAGGCCGAAGCGGTCGGCGTCCTCGATGACCATGACGGTGGCGTTGGGAACGTCGATGCCCACCTCGATGACGGACGTAGCGACCAGAATATCAAGCTCGTGGTCGCGGAAGCGGCGCATGGTCTGTTCCTTCTCGGCTGCCTTCAGCGCGCCATGCACGAGGCCCAGGCGCAGGTTGGGGAAGACCTCGCGGCTCAGCCGTTCGTATTCGACGGTGGCGGCTTTCACGGCCAGCGTTTCGGATTCTTCGATGAGCGGGCAGATGATAAACGCCTGCCGACCCTCGGCGACCTGATGGGCAATGACGGTGTATGCCTCGTTGCGGCGCGTGCCGCTGCGCCAGCGCGTGATGATCTTCTGTCTGCCCGGCGGAAGCTGGTCGATGACGGAGACGTCAAGATCGCCGTAGAGGGTGAGGGCCAGCGTGCGCGGAATGGGCGTGGCCGTCATGACCAGCATGTGCGGGTGGTAGCCCTTCTGGCGCAGGGCGTCGCGCTGCTCCACGCCGAAGCGGTGCTGCTCATCGACAATGACGAGGCCGAGCCGCTCGAAATTGACATCTTCCTGAATGAGGGCGTGTGTGCCGATGGCGACCATCGCCTGCCCATTTTCAAGGGCGACCCTGCCCATTGCGCGCTCCTTCTGGCGCAGGCTGCCCGTGAGCAGGACGGTGCGAATGCCGAAAGGGGCGAGCATCTCGCTGATGCTGCGCGCGTGCTGCTCCGCCAGAATTTCCGTGGGGGCCATGATCGCACCCTGAAAGCCGTTGATGGCGGCCAGGAAGAGGGCGCTGGCGGCGACCGCCGTTTTGCCGGAGCCGACATCGCCCTGCAAGAGGCGGCACATGGGCCGGTCTTTCGCCAGATCGCCGCCGATCTCCTGAATGACGCGCCGCTGTGCCTCTGTGAAGCGGAAGGGCAACGTTGCCTCGAAAGGCTGGTCAGGGGCAATAGTTCCCCATAATGTCGCGCCTATCTGCGGTGCCTCGGCTGCTTCATCAGTGGTCTCTTGCTCCTCACCAGTTATGCTTTCCTCGCTCGTCGCGGCAGGCGGCTCGATGAAGATTTTACTGTAATCGACTTTGAAGGCATGGCCGGGAGTGGGGTTGTATTGCCAGCGACTGCGCCGTTCCTGCATGCCAAGCTGGATGAGGAAGAGTTCGTCGAAGGCGAGGCGTCTGCGGGCGGCGTCGAGCATCGCGCTGTTTTCGGGATAGTGGATATGCGAGATAGCGGCGGACAGCGGGATGAGCTTGCCGGTAGCGCGAATCCAGGCTGGCAGGTGTTCCGGGTACATATCTGCATAGTGATCGACGGCCCATTTGGTAAAGCGGCGCAGCGTTTTAGCGTGCAAGCCCTCGGTCAACCCGTAAATGGGAACGAGTCGGCCCGTATTGAGCAGGTCACCCTGTTCAGGCAATTCATGGCTGCGCACGGAGAACTCGACCTTGTTGCCGAAACGCTGCTTGATGCCGGTGACGACGAGGTAGGAGCCTTGCGCGGCCTTGAGCTGCTTTTGCAGGTAGGGCTGGTTGAACCAGGAGACGCGCATGCGCCCCGTCTCATCGGAGATGGTGGCGACGGTGCGTGTGCGCCCGCCGTTTGTGCGGTGCGTCTCCACTTCCCAGATCATGCCCATCGTCGTCACCACTTCGTTAAAGGGCAGATCGGCGATTTTCCGGAGCTGGCTATAGTCGCGGTGTTCGCGCGGGAAATAGAGCAGCAGGTCGCGCACCGTGTGGATACCCAGATGGTGCAGCTTTGCCGCCACCGATTGTCCCACGCCTGGCACCGAGGTAATATCGGCGTTGAGGACGGCCAGCGCAGTATGCCCTGCCGACATCCCGGCATCGAGGCCAATGCGGTTCGGAGCAGGCTTCGGCGGCGCTTTTGCCTCATCCCTGCTACCACTGTTCTTTCCATCTTTCTGCGCCGGGGCCGCCGTCGTCGTTTTGCCTCCTGCTGAGGGCTGCTGAGCCGTTGTGTTTGTGGGCCGTGCTGGCTGCGATGGTGCAACCGGCTGTTTACCGCCGTTTTGCTCGCTGCCTGCGTCCGTTGTAGCGGCATGAGGTAGCGGCGCGGCAGCTCTGGCAGGGCCAATGCCGCCATTGCTCATTTCGTTGAGGACGGCCAGCGCGCCGCGCAGGCTGGCGGCCCGCTGCATCGGGTCTTGCTGCCGATAGCCTTCCAGATATTCGGTGAAGCGATAGATGGGGCGCAATTCGAGGCCCGCGCTTCTGCATACGCCGCTAACCTCATCTGCCCAGTGAACGGCAAAGGCTTCTAAGCCGCCGGGGCGCACCGCTCGATCCTGGTGATTGGTGCGTTGTTCGTACTGGAGTACCTTGCGCGCTCTCTCGATGTAGGGCGCAAGCTGGCCCTCTCCTGAATTTGCCATAGTTTCCGCTATCTGCCTTGAAAAGAGTCTTTTTCTTTGCCTCATTACTATAGTCGGTGAGGCGTAGAGGTGTCAAGCGGTTATCTGGAAGGGAATGCGTATCCATTTCCCCGACCGATCCGTGTCCAGTATTATGCCGGTGAAAGAAGGCAGGCCGCTTCCAATGGTCTGCCTTCTTATGTGCAGCCGAGCAGGTTCTGAACCAGGACGAGCAGAACGAGCAGAATCATGGCGATAAGCAGGGGTTGTGTGATCAACCGTCTGTCACGAGGCGGGTGGCTGAGGATGTAGCGGATGAAGCCGAGGGCAACTACCAGCAGGGCGAGAATGCCGGTCACATTTCTCAGCGTGTCGAAGATGGCAGGGCAGTTTGCGCCGCCCGCGCGGGAACTGTCGAAGACGAAGCCGAGAATGATGACAATAATGCTGAGAATGGGCAGCAACATCTGGTCTGTGGTGCGAATCATACGCTGGTCGCCCATCTGATTGCGAAAGAAAACGATCAGCAGCAAGATGACGAAGACGATACAGCCAGTAGCGATCAGCAGGGTAGAGGTATTGCCGATGACAGACATAGAAAAACTCCTCGCGGGCAATCATGCAACTTTTTTGGGTCTCTAACCGTGTTAGAAAAGTCTCTACAGGAGAGACGCGCAGGCATGCCGACCTGTCATGCTGAGAGCAGCGAAGCATCTCTGGACTATGCCAACCGGTTTGCCAGCCTTAGATGCTTCGCTACTCTCAGCATGACAGGTCGGTGAAAGTCTCCAATGGTATGATAATGAACAGGCTCTATAAAGGGGTATACGCATGGCAATGATACCAGGTTCGACGGTGGTGGGCATTTTTGAGGATCGTTTGCAGGCGGAGCAGGCGATTGCCGCATTGCACCGCGCAGGCTTTACCGATGAGCAGATTGGCTACGCGTTGCGCGGCGCTCCGGGAGAGCATCCTGTTGAGAAAGGGCTGGAGCCGCCACACGGTGAGACAGCGAATGAGGCGGCGAGCGGGGCTATCTCCGGCGGCATTTTCGGCGGTATCGTCGGCGCGCTGATCGCCCTTTTGCTGCCGGGCATCGGGCCGGTGCTGGCCGGGGGTATCTTAATCGCCGCGCTGAGCGGAGCCGCCCTCGGGGCCGCTGCCGGTGGTGTGCTGGGCGCGCTGATGGACCTCGGCGTGGGGGAGCAAGAGGCGCGCTACTACGAAAATGAGTTCAAACAGGGTCGCACGATTGTGGCCGTACTGGCCGGTGAGAGTGCGCAGCGCGCAAACGAAGCGCGCGAGGTTCTGCACCGTCACGGCGCGTTCGATGCCTATACGCCGCTCTCCGAAGAGACAAAGCATGGTACAAGCACCGGCGACGATGCGGCTGATACCACCTATCCCGATCATGGCGTGGCCGCAGACAACAGCGAGAGCTTCTTCGCGCAGCCGACCGGCATGGATCCGCGCGTCCCCGGAACGCTCGACAGCCCCGATGTGCGCGGGCCGCATGCTGGCAAGGAACCGCATATCCCCGGCACACCGCCCCCACTGGCTCGTCCGCTGCCGGGAGAATAAGTCGTCAGGTGATGAGCGTGGTGTAGACGACCAGGCGCAGCGTAGTCTGGTGCTGGCTGGGAATCCAGTCGCCGGCACAGGTGATCAGGTTGAGGTAGTGACCGTTGTTGTTGCCGAAGATGTTCTGCAAGGGAGCGGCCTGCGGTGAGTAGAAGGCCACCTGCGTCACCCGGTAGCGAAAGGTGTGGCTCTGATTGTCTATTACCAGCACCTGATCGCCGCTGTGTAGCTTGCTCAGGTTCCAGAAGACGGCGGGGTAGCCCCCGGGCCGGTCAAGGTGTCCGTCGATGACGACACTGCCCCGTTCGCCCGGACGCGGCCCCAGATCGTACCAGCCGACATCGTCCCAGGGATGACCTGTGGGTGTGGCGAGGTTGCCGTTGGAGAGAATGCCGACCTGTTCCACAGCGGCATCGACGCCAAGGGTGGGAATGAGCAGGCGGACGGGCAGCGGTATGTTCGCGACTGCTGTTGGCTGCACTGTGGACGTGGCCATGCCGGTCGGTTGGCGTGTGGTAACAATGGGTTGTGCCGTCTTCAACGATGTGGAACTGAGTGTCCCACAGCTACTGAAGGTGAGCGCCAGCCCCAGCAGAAGCAGTAACGAGTAGTGGACAGACCAGAACTTTCTCATACGTGCGTCTCTTCAGTGTGTCGTTTTCCTCTTGCCTTGCAGAAAAAAGCGATTGTTCCGGCGCTCACGCTACAAAGAGCCAGCAGTATGACAGGCGGCCAGCTGATGGGCAATGACGTCTGTTCCGCAGCTACGTAAGGGTCACTACCCGTTCCCGGCATCCCTGGCATGCCCGTGATCTGACTTTGCACGAATTGTAAGTGCGAATCGGTGGCGCCATTGTTGAGCGCGTTGATAGCAAAGATGCTGGTTACCGTCCAGGCCTTGAGCTGTACTGAGACGGAGACGCGCATGCTCTCCCGGCTAGAGGTGAAGGTGAACGTGTAGGAGCCGGGGGGAATACTAACGTAGTTGCTGGCCTGCGCGTAGGGTAGCCCGTTGATCAGCATATTGCCTTGCCCGCTCACATCGACAACCCCTGTTCCCGGCGACATGTCGTAGAATCGCACTTTGGCAAGATTGCTTGCCACCTGATTATTGTCGGCGAAGATGTGTAGCGAGAGGTCTGCCGCCTTTGTTCCCAGCGCAACAACGGTGTAGGGTGTGCCAGACTGCAGCGCGAGGGTCTGCGTGAGAACGGCAGCATCGACTCCCGTGCCGATTGCCGCCAGTTGCAAGGTATGCATGCCTGCCGCCACCGGCGTGTAGGCGGTGACAGTGCCATACTGGAAATTACTCAACAGTTTTTTGCCATCCATAAAGACATCAACAGTCCCGATATCGGGTGAAGCGTGAAAAATACGGACAAAGGACCAGGAATCCGCCGCCGCTCTGCCTTGCATACCGGCAAAGAGCGCAACGGTTAGCATAAGCATGCTCAACACGAGTAGCACTCGCCTTATGATGGCGGTAAGTACGAGATGGATTTTCAGCATTGCCTTCTCTTCTCCTTCCAGTTTCTCTGTACTTCTTTCTCCGACAGGAGCGTGCAAAGCACGTTCACAGAAGACTACGTCTCTATCAATACTGTGGATGTATGCAAAAGAAATTTGACAATAACTCATCAATAGTAGCATTTTTCCATATTTCCTGTGAACAAAGTCTCAAAACAGGTAATCCGCTCTTGTGTATGTGGGCGTAGTCACAGGCAGAAGCGAAACGGCTGTTGCCTATGCGCCCACCGTGGAAAACCACGACGCGACAGCCTGTGCAGCTTCTTCCTTGAACAGGTGGCTTCCAGGGCCGCCCGCAGGGGATTGTTTGCGTTTTTTTCCCCGCGAGGGGAGGCATCAATGGATGCCAGTATGTCAAAAGACAGGAAAGGAACAGGCAAATTCATGAGTAAGATCTCAAAGGATGCTGCCACAGAGCAGTTGCTGGCCTCATTTGCCAGAGCGAGATCGCGTCGTTCCCTGCTACGGGGAGTTATCGCCACGACCGGCGGTCTGGTGGCCGGAGCAGGCGCGCTATCGGTTTTACCCGCCTATGCGAAGGTCACGGGCATGCGCAGCCTGAGCGGAACCGGCGCCGTTGCAACCGGAACCGGCACAGGCAGTAAGTTCAAGTTCAACAAGCCCGCCGTCGACTCGGTGGCGACGATTCTGACGGTTGCCCGCACAGCAGAGCAGCTGGCGGTCACGTTCTATACCAATGGGATCGCGAACGCCTCGCAACTGGGTATCAGCGGTGACAGCCTGGATAGTCTCAAGGCTATTCTGGTTGAGGAGCAGATTCACCAGCAGTTTTTCACTGCCAACGGCGGGTCCTCTCTGGCCGAGACTTTCAGTTTCCCGCATGGCGCACAGACCTTCACCGATCTGAACACCTTCATTGCCACACAGCAGCAACTGGAAGGCGTGTTTGACTCGGCGTTTCTGGCGGCGGTACTGGAATTCGCCCAGATGGGACGGCCTGATCTGGCGCAGGTCGCGGCCCAGATCGCCATGATCGAGGAAGGGCATCGCGTCATTGGCCGCCAGATCGGCTCGATGAGTCCCGCCGAGGAGGATGCCTACGCTCCCGCCCTCATTGCCACCGTTGGCGACGCGCCTGCGCTGGTGCAAAAGGCGGGCTACCTCAGCCCGACGAGCGGCAACAGCTATACCTATCAGGAAGTCAGCACCTCGGACAGCGAGGTGAAATACACGAAACCTTTCTCTGTGGCTTCCTCGACGGTTGGCAACGGTTAAATACAGTTAGAGCAAAAGCAGATATACAGCGAGCCGGTATTCGCTTCAGGATGCCGGGCTAGCTCAGAGGAAGCAGGTATACAGCGGCCCGGTATTCGCTTCAGGATGCCGGGCTAGCTCAGGGGAAAGACGATGGCACAGGTATCTCTCTCACAACATTTTTGTACGTGCTGCGGCATTGCCATCGCGGGCGGCGCTGAAGACAATACGCGTCTTTGCCCGTATTGCCAGAAGAGCAGCGATGAGCGTCCTCGCCGGTCGGATGAGCAGGGAGCGGACGCTGAGGTGACGATCAGGGTGGCGGCCCGCTTCGTAGCGGGCCTGCGTGACGAGGAGGACAGCACTGATGATGAGAAGACGGTGCGGGCTTCGACACGTCTCTCCCCCCTGGCCTACGCCCTGGCGGTGCAACAGGAACGCCATTCAGCCCCGGTAGCGGAGCAGGCGCAACAGACGCGCCCGCAATCCGTGCCGCGGAAACGGGCAAGGCGCTCCAGCAGGAAAAAGCCTCTCGTGCTGGTTGGCTGCGCTCTGGGCCTTGTCTTATTACTTGCTCTCCTTTTGTTCGGTCTCGCTGGCTATGGCGGCAACCCGCGCCTGGCTCAGCAGGTGGCGCAAAGCAAAGCGCAGCTTGACAGCCAGCTTTCCCAGGCCCGTGCGCAGGGCGTGCCGCTTGCGTTGCTGCAACCGCTCTACCGGCAGGAACAGCAACTCGCCAGCACGCGGCTGTTTCTCCCCGCCTTCTTCGACACAGGCCAGATGCTGCTGAAGGGCTATCACGCGCTGAGCGTGAAAGTGGTGAGCGTTGTGGAGCAGGCGACAGAGCAGGCACAAACGCGGGCGCAGCAGGATGTGCAAAATTTCCAGGTCGCGCTTTCGCAGGCGGCTGTGCGGGGAGCGGCCAACCTCGATAGCTTCTCACAGCAGTTCAGCCAGGATCAACTGGCGCTGGAAACGGCAAAGACGCCCCGCGACTACGCGGCCATCAGCCAGCAGGCGCGCCAGGGCCTACTCGCGTTAAGCGCGATGGAGATGGCTCTGGGCCAGTTGCAAGATTTCGAGGCGACCATTAGCAGGCTCAGGGCGGCTGGTGTCGATGTGACTGCCATGCAGGCGCAGTACGAGGACGATCTGGCTGCCTTTACCGGCGCTCGCCATGTCAGCGATTTTCAGAATGTGAGCGCGTTGATCGACGCGCAGTACCAGCAGGTCATCGTTGGCTCCATACAGGCATTTCCCTATGTCAGCGTGACTAAATTGAACGAGTTGCAGGCCCAGGTTCGCCAGCTTACCATCTATGGCCTCGATGCTCGCCCCTACCAGCAGCGGCTGCAAGCCGACGAGGTGATGGTGGAACAGGCAAAGACGGTCTTCGATGATCTGCTCTTTCTCAGGCAGGTTGATACCGATATCGCCTCGATGCATGGCGAACTGGTGCAGGGTGAGGCCCGCTATCTGGTGAAGAAGTTTCATCAAGAGGCGGCGGCATGGGCAAAGGCGCATCCCTATTATGACAGCTACGATGGGCATACTTACGCGTTGGATAGCGGCTATATGCAGGCGGGTATTGGCGCGAGCATCGATAATGATCTTGCCGACGCGCAGACAACGAGCGATTTCGAGGCGATGGTGGCCGAGGCGCAGAATGCCCTTTTCAACCTGCACATGCTCGAAGCGGACTTCAACGACCACACTCCCTGGAATCGGCCCCATGCCAGCGACCTGGCGGCGATCGAGCATTATAAACTGCAAAATCGTACCGTGTTAATGGTTTCGCTGGTGGAACAGGTTATGCGCGTCTACCGGAACGGCAGGCTATTGCGTTCTTTCTATGTGACGACAGGCCGCGCGGAACTGCCTTCGCTTCCCGGCGTCTGGGCCACGCTGGATCGTCGCTCGCCTACCATCTTCAAGGCGGCAGACCCGAAAGGTTCGCCCTACTGGTTCCCCGATACGCCGATCAAGTATGCCATTCTCTACCACTGGGGGGGCTACTTCGTGCATGATGCCTGGTGGCGCGCCAGCTTTGGCCCCGGAACACAGTTCCCTCACCAGGACGCGGGCGGCGATACCGCCTACAACTTTGATGGCAGTCATGGATGTATCAATCTCAGCGAAAGCGATGCTGCCTGGGTCTACCAGCACACTGATTGGAATACGTTGATCGTCGTCTATTAGCTCGTGGTGAGGAGGTCAGGCATGTCGGGAGCAACATCTATCTATCCTGTTGGCGCTATCATTGATGGCCACTATCTAGTCGAAGACATCCTCGGCAGAGGCGGTTTCAGCATTGTCTATCTGGTGCGCGACCAGGACGCTGAGCGCGAGCGGAAAGAACCGGTGACCGCACAGCGTTTCGCGCTGAAGATGTTGACCGATCAGGATAAAAAGGAGCGGGCGCGATTTCTGTTCGAGGGAGAGTTACTGACGCGCCTGCACCATCCGGCGCTGCCCCGTGTGCATCGCGTCTTTGAAGATGCGCTCTCCCACCAGACCTGTCTGTTGATGGATTATATCGAGGGAACCAATCTGGATGCCCTGAGGAAGCGGCAACCAGAGCAGCGTTTTCCGCTGCAGGAAGCGCTGGCGAAGTTGGAACCTGTTGTCGCCGCTCTGTCCTATCTTCATAGCCAGTCGCCCCCCGTTCTGCATCGCGATGTTAAGCCATCCAATCTGGTGGTGCAGGAAAATGGCGCGGGAACGGTGCTGGTCGATTTTGGCATTGCGAAGGAGTACGAGCCAGAAGCTACTACGACGGCCATTCGTCACTGCTCCCCCGGCTATGGGGCGCCCGAACAATACAGTGGCATGGGTACCGATCAACGCGCCGACGTCTATGGCCTGGCGGCCACACTCTATACGCTACTGACAGGCGTTGTGCCGGTCGACGCGCTGCAACGCACCACAAAGCTGGCGAGCAGGGAGATAGACCCGCTTGTTCCTGTCAGCGCGCTCGTGCCTGCTCTTCCGGCGCCGGTGGCTGCCGTTATCCAGTATGCCATGTCCATTGGCGTGCAGAAGCGTTTTGCCAGCATCGAGCAATTCTGGCAGGCTCTGCAAGACGCGGCCAACCAGCCCCCTGCGCGCGCGCCGCGGAAGCGTAGACTCGTCCTTGCAGGCTCATCTCGAAGAAACGCCAGCTCTCATGTTCCTGTAGTTAAGCGCACAGACGCTACACGCTCGATGCTGCTCATGCTCATGCTCGTGTTACTGTTTGTGGGGGGGCTGGCCTTTGGTCTGGGAGCCTTTGTGCGAGGGTATAGCGGTGGTATTGTCCATAGCGGTTCAGCGCAAACCGCTTCTCTCGACAGGTCGAAGCCTCCCGCTACTGCTACCGGGAATGTGGGAGGAGTGCGTTATCCTGTGCTGGCTCAATCCTACACCGGTACGCTGCACGATCTGCTGGCAGGTACCACGACGCGCATCACCCTCACGCGCATCCGGCAAACGAACGAGCGCATCAACGGTTCCTTCAGCGAGGCGCAGCTCCTGGCATCGTTTACGGGCGTCCTCGATGCGTCCCGACACATCTTTTTCACCGTCTCCGCGCGCCAACCGCTCTTTTTTGAGGGCGCGATCCGCTCCGACGGCAATCTGGTCGGCGACTACTGCGCTGTCGACGCCGCCGGTCAGTGTGTCGGCAATTACGGCCTCTGGAGCCTTGCCCCTGTCAGGGAATGACTCTATCATATTGCACATACTACCCTCCTTATACTGTACGCTTTGTACGTTGTCGATAGCCCTGCTGTTCAGGTATACTGAAGAAGGCGAAAAGTTTCTGTAGCCATTCAAGGCCGCTCGCCGTTGAGCGGTTTACATGTATTTTTTATCCAGGGCGATGTTGCCATGCCTGTCGTGGCCGTCTATGCGACGGTCATGACAGGCATGGTTGTTTTGTCTGGCACACAAAATCAGGTGAGGCGCGCGGCGGCGGCGGTCTTGAATCATGACAACCCTTTTATGCATCTCTAGTTAAGGACTTTTTTTTATGGCATTCCTGCAAACCTACGCAAAGCGCAAATCTTTTCTCGTCCCCGCGTCATTGCGCCCGCTCACAGAGAGAGACTTCGGCATTTTCTGGATGGGCGCGTTTCTTTCTAACATTGGCTTCTGGATACAGGCAGTAGGCCAGGGCTGGCAGGTTCTCCAGATGACCAATTCCGCTCTGCTGCTCGGCCTTGTCGGTTTTGCCTCAACGCTGCCGAACATTGTCTTCTCGCTCTTCGGCGGCGTGGTGGCCGACCGCTTCAACCGGCGGTGTTTGCTCTTCGTCACGCAGGCCGTCTATATGAGTACGGCGGCGCTGCTGGGTCTGCTTACGGCGCTGCACGTGATCGCTGTCTGGCAGATCATCCTGCTGGCGCTGGTCAACGGCACGTGCAGTTCCGTCGGTTTCCCGGCGTGGCAGGCGTTTATCGGCGAACTGGTGGGGCCGGAAGAGTTGAAGCAGGGCATTGCCCTGAACTCGACGCAGTTCAACCTCTCGCGTGTGGTTGGTCCGGCCATCGGCGGCTTCTCGATTGCCCTCTTCGGCATCGCCGGCAATTACTATCTCAATGCCCTCAGCTACCTGGCCGTGCTGCTCCCCCTGCTCTTTATCCACCCCTCGTTTACGCACGAGCGCGTGCAGGAGAAGCGAGAGAGCATGTGGCGCGGTCTCGGCGTTGGCCTGCGTTTCGTGCGCGAGCAGCCACTGCTGCAACTGGCCCTGCTGCTGCAATTCCTGGTTGCCTTTCTCGTCTACCCCTACACCACGCTGCTGCCGATCTTTGCCGGGAATATTTTCCGCGTCGGCGCGCAGGGACTGGGCGTCCTCAACGCGGCAGCGGGAACGGGCGCGCTGCTGGGTGCGTTGCTGCTCGTCATGTTCAGCCAGCGCCTGCGGCACAACCTGCGCGTACTGATCTCCGTCTGCGCTGTGGGCGGCGCCACCTGCCTCGTCTTCGCGCTCTCAAGAAACCTGCAAGCCTCTCTGCTGCTGCTCATCCTGCTCGGCTCCTGCACGGTCGCGTCCTCGACCGTGACTAACATGACGGTGCAGATCATGACGCCCGAAGCGGTGCGCGGGCGTGTCCTCAGCATCTGGGTGCTGATTACCTTCGGTATTGCCCCCTTCGGCACGCTCGTTGCCGGTTGGGCCGCGCAATCCATCGGCGCGCCACTTGCCCTGGGCGCGGGTGGCGCCATCTGCGCCCTCGGCGCGCTTACCATCGCGTTCTTCCAGAAAAGGCCCTGGAGCAGCATCCAGAAAGTCACTCCGTAAAGTCACTACCATGCCATGACGTACCTGTAACTTTTCTGCAACGCCATCCGTGTATTCTTCAGTCAAACAGAGCAAAGGAGATAGAGAGAAGATGGCAGTACGTTCGACGGTAGTGGGTGTTTTCGCGGATGAGCAGCAGGCGGAGCAGGCTATTCGGGCGTTGCAACAGGCGGGATATAGCAATGACCGCATCGGCTTTCTTGTACGCCACACCGCTGGCGTCCTGGGCGGCATTGTCGGGGGCGTGATGGGCGCGGCAGACGCCGTTCTCATGCCCGCCCTCGGCCCGACAGAGGCCAACGCCGCGCTGGAAAGCGCGCTGCCTCTTTCAGAAGAGGCGCTCGAAACGCTCCAGTTGCGCCAGGGACACAAACCGGCGGAAGAGCAAAATCCGGCGCTTCCCCCGGACGAGATGAGAAGCGCGGCCCGGACGGAAACGCCTGAGAGCGCGGAGCAGAGCGAAAACGTGACAGGTGAAGAACGCGGCGTTGCTCCCACCGAGGTGCGTACAGGTGAAGGCGAGGGTATCGTGAGTGGCGGCATCGTCGGTGGATTGCTGGGCGCAGCGGCCGCGCTGCTGATTCCCGGCATCGGCCCGGCAGTGGCAGGCGGCATCCTGGCTGCGACACTGGGCGGCGCGGCCCTCGGAGCCGTGACCGGCGGCATCCTCGGCGTCTTCGCGGATATGGGCATCCCTGAACATGAAGCCCACCTCTACCGCCGCGAGTTGGCGGCAGGCCGCGTGCTGGTGACGGTGCAGGCCAACGGAGGGCAGGCACAGCAGGTCATGGACATCCTGCGCCATAATGGGGCTGCGATGGTCCGATAGATGGATTACATGCTGTACCCCATCGCAGATCACACGCCAGGCAGGCGGTCGAAGTACCACGCCAGGCAGGCGGTCGAGGCACCACGCCGGGCAGGCCACCCGCCAGGGGTGGCCCCAGAGGCGTCAACTGAAGGCCGCCGCAGGCCAGCCGCCAGGGGTGGCCCTACTCTATACGCCCCCCTCCCCCCTCCCTCATGCCATCGCTCGCCCGTATAGAGTAGGGCCACCCCTGGCGGCTGGCCTGCTCCCTGCGTGGTGGCCTGCTC
>CADDYT010000156.1 GCA_902810755.1 Chloroflexota bacterium | reverse complement strand
CAGGCCACCCGCCAGGGGTGGCCCTACTATACGCGAACCGCTCACGCCTGCAAAGCTACCTTATTAGATAGTAGGGCCACCCCTGGCGGGTGGCCTGCCTGGCGCTCGCGCCGCCTTTAGTTAACGCTTCTGGGGCCACCCCTGGCGGGTGGCCTGCTGTTGGTGGCGGGAGCTATTTCTTCGTTTCCTTATTCGCGGCTTCGGCGGCCTCGGCCTGTTTTTTGACGAGTGGGGGGACGTGCTGCTCGCAGAAGCGGAAGGTGCGACCGGCGGGGAGCAACTGAGCATAGGCAGCCGGTTCGCCGCAGGTATCGCAGCGTCCAACGTGTGTTTTGACAGCTTTCATGATGAAAAAAACTCCTGAATTTCTTCTATGCATCAGAAAATGGCCCTTCCGGGCCATTTTCTCTTTGAGCTATTGCCTCACCTGTATTATATCACGTTTTACCCGCTTCTGGTTATGCCGACCACGCAGGGAAACAATTGTGAAATTCAGGGGTTATGCGCTCTGGGTAGCGGCCTTCCCTCTGGCGTAGGGCCGTGTCTGGGAGACCAGGACGAGGCCAATGACGCCGACGCCGGCAATGACGTGAGGCAGCCAGGCGTTGGGGGCGTCTGTGTAGAAGCCGAAAATGAAGGGCGAGAGAGCCAGCAGGGCGGAGGCTACGAAGTCGAAGACGAGATGCACAGGCATCGGGATAAACTTCAGGGCCGGGATGCCGCGCTCGTAGTTGGTGAGCAGGCTGTAGATGATGAGGCCGGCGCCAAGCACCATCGGCACGATGACAGCCGCACCGCCGACGGAGTAGAAATTGAAGACGAAGGGAGCCGCGATCAGAAGAACGCCGCCAACATAGTCGAAAATGCCATGCAACCATGTCGGGACAAAACGAATACTATTCATAAGTTCTGTGTCCTTTCTTTCCGGCTTTTGTGCAAAAGCCGACGAGTCTGTGTTACGATAGGTAGTGAGGAAAGCCGCGCATCCGGCGAGGGCTTTCACGTTTTTACTGGTGTATGTACGGGCTGAAAAACGTTCTGGATCACAGGCAAAGGATCATTTGTATGTCATTGTGTGTCATGAGCTATAACATTCTGCGTGGAGGTGATGATCGCCTGCCGCTCATTCGAGATGTCGTGAAAGGGCAAAATCCTGATGTGCTGGCGCTGGTGGAGGCAAACAGCCGGGCCAACGCGGAGCAACTGGCGCGAGAACTGGATATGCACCTGACCTTCGGTGAGGGCAACAGCGAGTTTCATATCGCGTGGCTGAGCCACATGCCGGTGGTGCGGGCGCAGGTGTACCGGCCTGCCGCGATGCAGAAGCTGATGCTGGAAATAGAGATACAGTGGCAGGGTGTGCCATTATACCTGTTCGCGACGCATCTCTCCGCCGGACGAGATCGGCAGGGCAATGAACGCCGCATGGCAGAGATAAAGGATGTGCTGGATATCACGCGGCAGGTGGAGGGCAGGCCCAATCTGCTGGTTGGCGATTTCAATGCCATCGCCCCGTCCGATACAGTTGGCCCTGGACCCGACATTATCAAAGATAACACGCCGCCAGATATCGCTTTCTCGCGCGATGTCATCAATCTTGTGCTGGGCGATGACTATACCGATTGCTACCGCGCCATGCATCCCACAACGCCGGGCTATACCTACAAGCTGCCCCTGCCGCCCTGGCTGCGGCTCGATTACATTTTTGCCTCGCCGGAAATGGCCCCCCTGCTCTGCGCCAGCAATGTCGTCTCCAGCGAGACGGCCAGCAAGGCTTCCGATCACCTGCCCGTCTGGGCCGAGTTTCGCTAACCCCCCGCGTCATGCTGAAACGTCCGCATGTGCCAGATGAGGAGTTCCATGCTCAGATGCTTCGCTGCGTTCAGCATGACACCTGGAACGCTGCTAGCGCGAAGGAGGAGAGGCGTAAAAATACTCCGAAGGGGTCGTGTTCTGAATGTGAACAATCACATCAAACCACTGGCTGAGCCGGGCCGGGGTCGAGAGGTCCTGGCCGCCCAGGCCATAGAGGAGAAAGATGGAGGAACTCTGAGCCCAGTTGCGTACCGCGCCAGCCGGCATGGTACGCAGGTCAAGCATGTAGAGAGGGAGACCAGCCTGCCCAAGCGTGTAGTTACAGGTATTCGAGGCCGGGGGAGCAATGGCCTGAACCCTGTTCGATGGGTAGATGCCGTAGGTTCTGTAGCTCCCCTGAGAGAGAGTCGTACCTATGGGAAGGTAGCTCTGATGGTAGAAGGCCCGCAACTCGCCTCCCATATTTCGCCCGTCCTGAGTTTCATAGGCGGTATTGTTGGCAATATGGACATCGTGCGCCCAGACCAGTAATTCAGGGTGAACACCGGCATCGTGCTGGTATATCCACTCCACGTTTTCGGCCATGAAGGTATCGCGCTGATAGTAATGCGCGAGAAACTCAGCCGAGGTGGTAGCATTGAGGTAGGTGGCCGTCTCGACAATCACGCGCGCATTCTGGAGGGCAAGCGCGAACTGCCGGGGTGAGGATGCATTGCTATATCGCTGCTGTCGGCTTTGCAAGAGATCATAGACCTGCTGTGCCTGGACCAGATACTGCTGTTTCGTCGATGCAGCTAAGCGGTAGTAGCTCGAAGCGGACCCGACGCCACTGGCAATAAGCGGTTTATAGAGGTTGTCAACCAGCGCGCTTTGGTGAGGATCGACTTTTTGCACGTAGTTCTCAACGGCGTCGAAGTCATCCTGGTCGAACGCCTGCATATCCATGCCGAGAAAATGGATTTTGACGGTATGAACAGGATCAGCGTTATAGGCGCGCAACCACGCAAAGAGCTGCTCGTACTCCCGCGTTTGCCAGGAACCAAAGAGTGTCTCGGTCATGATCGTCTTGAGATCCCCTGGCCCACCGTTGATGTAAGTATCAAGGAGTTGTGAGCTTCCCCAGTCGTTCTCCATCACCAGGGTGGTGAAACCCATATCGCTGATCAAAAACTCAACGAGACGGGCCTTCATCTCAATGAATTCATGGGTGCCGTGTGTTTCTTCACCCAGGCCAACAATACTGGCAGTACCCACGATCTGCTTGAGCGGTGCAAGGTCTGCGCTGGAACCGCCCGGAGTGGTAGTTCTGAGCGGAATAGCATGTTGTTGTATCCAACGAATCACGGGATTAGCACTGAACGCTGTCGTCTTTGTCGAAGAACTCGACTGCGTACAGGCGACCAGAGTTATGAGAAGAAGGATAAAAAGAAGAGGGGTGCGACGAAAACCAGGATTGTTGGCAGACATAAACAGACTCCTTGTTCATCGCCGTTCTGGCACAGAGCGACTCGATACGCTGCAATGAAAAACACAACGTTCAGGAGAAGTATACCAGATGGAAAGTAGTTTTTCCAGGCGGCATTTCTTGTGTAAGAGCAGAAATTTTCTTATGTAAGAGGCGGGAGAATCTTCTCTGCAACGGGTGTGCAGGGTGAAAATGCGGAGGATGTTCCGCTCAGAAGAATATCGAAGAGGATAAGGAAGATGAAGTAACAGGAAAGGGGAAATGAAGGAGGCAGGTGTATACTGATACTGGTGGTGGTGATCGAACGGGTGCCAGTTTGCGTTGTTGAGCCTTGCTCCGGCTCTTGTTGTTGAGCGGAAGCGGACGGAGGGCGTGGTTGCCGTTGAGCCTTGCTCCGGCACGGCGCCGTCTGCTGCTCCGACAGGAAGCTGTTGTAGCTGTGTTCCAACCAAATACGATCATCGCCGCCACCACCCACACCCCTGCGAACCACGCCACCCGCCCCGCCCCAGGCCACCTCTGGCGGCTTGCCTGGGGCGAAGTGGGGCAGGGATACATAGGCGTTAACTGAAAGCCGCCGCAGGCCACCCGCAAGGGGTGGCCTGCCTGGCCTTCGCACGGCCTTCAGTTAACGCCTATGGGGCAGGGATCTATGCCTCTTCCATGCTTTCCTCGGCCTCTACAGGCTCATCGGCGATGATGGTCGGATCGATGATGGCGATGTCAAGGTTGCCATCGATGGCTTTAACCTGGACGAGGCCGTGTTCGGGGATGTTGCCGAGCAGGATACGCAGGCTGAGCGGGACGGTGAGCAGGCGTTCGATGGCGCGGCGTAGCGGGCGCGCGCCCTGCGTCTGGCTGAAGCCTTCTCTACAAAGAAGGTCAATGGCGCTATCGTCGGCCTGCAGGGTGAGGCCCTGTTCGAGCAGGCGGGTGGCCAGTTCGTTCATTTGCAGACGAGTAATCGCTCGCGCCTGCTCCTCGCTGAGCGGGTGGAAGATGACGACCTCGTCGACGCGGTTGAGAAACTCCGGGCGGAAGGTCTGGCGCAGGCGTTCGAGCAAGCGCTCGCGCTGCATCTCTTCGGCGGTGCCTTTGATGGTGGCGCGGAATCCGCTGGGGACGGAGCGACCCAGCATGTCGGTGCCGACATTGGAGGTCATGATCCAGATGGCGTGCTGCGCATCGACGGTATGGCCCTGCGCATCGGTCAGGCGGCCGGCATCGAAGACTTGCAGGAAGAGATCGAAGACTTCGGGATGGGCCTTTTCCACCTCGTCGAGCAGGACGACGCAGTGCGGGCGGCGGCGCAGTTTGCCGGTGAGCTGGCCTTCCTGGTCATAGCCAACATAGCCGGGAGGCGCGCCGATCATACGCGAGACGGCATGCTTCTCCATGTATTCGGACATATCGACGCGGATCAGGTGTTCATCGGAACCGAAGACTTCGGCGGCCAGGGCGCGGGCGAGTTCGGTCTTGCCCACACCGGTCGGCCCCAGGAAGAGGAAGACGCCTGATGGACGATGGCGCGGCTTCAACCCGGCTCGCGCTACCTGGATCGCCTGCGCCACACGCCTGATAGCTTCGTCCTGACCGATGACTCGCGCCTTGAGACGCGCTTCGAGGTTGAGCAGGCGGTCGCGCTCCTCACGGCCCGGCGCTTGCACGGGAATGCCGGTACGCGCGGAGATGACTTCCGCGATCATGGCGGGTACGATCACCGGCGGCTGCCCCACCTCATCGCGATCATCCTGCTCCGGGGATTCGTCTTCGATGGAGAAGACGCGGGCGCGGGAACAGGCTTCGTCGAGGACGCTGCAAGCTTTGTCGGGCAGGCGCAGATTGGGCAGGTATTGCACGGAGAGATGCACGGCGGCATGCAGCGCCTCGTTTGTGATGATGACGTGGTGATGGTCCTCGTAGAGGCTGCGCATACCGGTCAGGATTTCCAGGGCCTCGTCCGCTGTTGGTTCCTCAATCATAATCGGGCGCAGGCGGCGTTCCATGGCCGCGTCCTTCTCGATGGTGCGATACTCCTGCGGCGTGGTCGCGCCGATGCAGCGCAGGCGGCCACCGGCGAGGGCAGGTTTGAGAATACCGGCAGCGTCAATGCTGCCATCAGCGGCGCGACCCGTGCCGATGAGCAGGTGCATCTCATCAATGAAGAGGATAATGTTGCCGCTGCCCTCGGCCTCTTCCAGCACCTTCAGCAGGCGTTCTTCAAACTCGCCCCGGTACTTGGTGCCGGCCACGAGCGAACTGGCGGAGAGTTCGATCAGGCGTTTACCGCGCAGTTCCGGCGGCACCCTGCCATCGACGATGCGCTGGGCCAGGCCGCCGATAATGGTGGTCTTGCCCACGCCGGACTCTCCGATGAGGATGGGGTTGTTGCGGTCCTTGAGCATGAGCGTCTGGATAAGCTGGCGCAGTTCTTTCTCACGGCCCACCAGAGGCGTCAACTGCTTCTGGCTCGCCTGCTTCGTCAGGTCGCGGCCCAGCCGTTCCAGCGTTGACGTGCCGCCGCTCTTTGAGCCGCTATCGACACTGAGGCCGGTTGGCATTTCAACAGGGGAGGCAATGGGATCGGCGCTGACCGAGGGAACGAGTTCCAGCAGGGCATGGGCGCTGCTGGACAGGCAAAGTTCAATCAGTTGCGCGGGATTGATACCCAGTTTGGTCAGCAGTTCATGAGTAACGCCATCGCCCTCGCTCAAGACGGCCTGCGCGATGGCGCGTTCATCGATGGCGGTGGAACCGGCGTTGAGGGCGAGCCGTTCCGCCGTCTGCAAGATTTCTTTACAGCGGCGCGTCGGCAGGATGGGCGTATCGCTGCTGGCTTTGCCGTTCCCCAGCGCGAGGCGGATCACGTCGCGTACCTGCTTGGGCAGAAAGCCCAGGGTGCGCAGCGCGTCCTGTGTGCAGCCGCCGTCGAGTTTGGTCAGCGCGATGAAGAGGTGAGGCGTGCCAAGATAGTCTTTGCGCATGCGGCGCGCTTCGGCAAGGGCGAGTCCAAGCACCTCTTTCAGAAAGCGGCGATCAAGCACGTTGGAATTGGGGAAAATTGTGGGCATCACCTGGCTGTCATCAACGGCATCGAAACTGGAATCGAAGCTGTGTTCCTTGCTGGCGGCGGAGGCGGTGACGAGGCGTTGCGCGGGGTCGCCATAGAGGAGGAACGAGAGCCAGGAAGCATCTTCCGGCCTCGGCTGGGCCATGCTGACACGCGCGCGGCGCAGGGCCTCGCCCAGGGTGACGCCATCGGCCACTTCCTGATAGAAAAGGGCGGCGAACTCACGGGCGCGGGCAGGGTTGAGGGGCCAGCGACTGACAAGCACGGCCCCGGCCCCGGCGGCGATCAGATTTTCCGCCAGCCGCTCCATTGCCTCTTCCCGCTCTTGCTGACCGGCTGCCGCGTTACCATTGCGACCGCGCCCTTCGTCGCTCTGATAGCTGAGGAAGATGAGCGGGCGTTTTGGCAGGGCCTGAAACAGTTGCTCAATGGCGGCGCTATCCAGCCGCGAGCTACCGGCCAGCATCAGCACCGGCTCACCCCCGGAGGACGAGGCAGGTAGCGGCCCCGCGTAATGCAGCACCTGGGGGTAATCGGCGCTGATACGCATACGCATCTCCAGCTGGTTGGCCTGCTGGCGGTAGAGGATGATACGTGAAATCGATTCGGGCAGGTAGGTGCAGAGCGAAGCGACCTCTTCCTCTGCCGTCGGGTATTCGCCGGTGGGGTTGACGAGGAACAGCACCGACAGCCCGGATGGCTCGCGCCGACCGAGATTCAATTTACGCGACCGGTCCGGCAGGGCCATACGATTGAGTGTGTCGCGCCCGCGATTGACCTGCCGACCGATGCTCAGCGACTGGCAAAGGAAGCGACCGGATTTGCCGCCATCGAAGAGGATTTCCCAGGGAATATCGGGCGTGTTGGTGTTCAGCATCAAGGTGCCATCGAGGCGGCGCAGAGCATCCTGTAAGGCGGGCGGAATCAGAATATCGAACAGGAAACGCCCCAGTTTGGCGGGTGAATCGTTGGGGCTGCTCATTTTCGTCGTCTGCCGCTTCGCGTCACTGAAGGCGAGGGTTTGCATGTATTGTGCGGTTCCTTGCAGGGCGCGGCGCAGTCGCTCAACCGTTTCCGCGTTCAGTTCGGTTACATACTCCTGGCCGCCACGAGCCGGGTTGTCGAGCAGGTCGAGACGAAATCGATAGAGATTGTCGGTTCGTATAATTGTTAGTAGGGCTGGCTGCTCCATAGCTGCTTCTCTTCCACATCTATCCCAGGGGACTTCGACGCTATTACCTCTGTTATGTCACCTGTAACAAAGCGCATAATACTCCTGGCAACAGCCAGTATACGAGTCTTCCTACTGAAGTGTCAATAGGAACGGGACAAACGGGTGAAAAATGTCATGGCAGCAAGGAAACTTCATTATACCCCCGGTTGTGGATAGCAGGTTGCGCTGCTCTGGCCAGCCGAATGGAAGGTGGCGGGCGTAAAGGTCATATCGGTACTCATCAGGTTATCGAAGTGGAGGCCGGGCGTGTTAAGCGTGGCGCAGTCGCCGGGGGTGGGCAGGATGGTCAGGTTCAGTTCCGGGAAGGTGCCGGCCTGGCGCTGGACGAGCAGGGAATAGGGGGCCGCGCTCAGCGGCGGCACGTACCAGGAGAGCGTGACGGTCATGCTACAGTTTTTCGGCACCACCACGAGGCCGCCAAACATGGCGCGCCCCGGCTCGTCGCTGACCATGCTGGTGGGCGGGCCGATGGTGTCCAGCGGCAGCCAGGCGCCGCCGGAGGGGTCAATAGCCGAGGGGGCGGCTGCTCCGGCCTGGTAGAGTCCGGGCGGGCAGAGCAACTGGCCACCGGCATAGACGCCGTTCTGCGGGCAGGCCGGGTAGGGGCCGCCGCAGAGCGGATTGCCCGTGTCAAAGCCGTTGCCCCGGAGAAATTTGCTCTGCGGCGGCACATAGACGCGCACGTAATCCCGGTAGGTATCGTAGCCGTAGACGGGGCCGATCTGCGTGTAGTCCAGGTGCAATTGCAAGATGTGCGTCGCCCCGCCCTGTGCATCGAGCGTGACGGTATCATCCAGGATGGTGCGCACGTATTGCGATGCCTTGCTGGCGCTGATATTGGCCTGCACGACGTAGAGGCCATCGTGGGTGGTTGAGCGGTCCATCTGCGCGGCATCGCCATATTTTTCAAGCAAGCCTTCGACCTGCGGATTGGTGACGTAGACCTGCAAATCTTTCGTCTTGAGATCATGCAACAGTTCGCGCCCGATGGCGATCAGTTCGTCCGGCGGCGACTGGCGCACTTTAGTGATGATGAGCTGAGCCAGCAAGGCGGTGAAACGTTTGCGGTCGGAGGTCGAGGTAACGCCGGGCTGTGTCACAATCTGCTTGTAGATGCCGGCGTTATCCTGCTGGTAGTAATGCAGGCGTTGCTCCAGATTCTGGGCGGTAATCACGTCATGATAGGCGGGAACCTGGATGGGGCCGATGATTTGCAGGATGTGTTCGAGCAGGAAGGGCGTGAAGACGATAAGGCCATCGACCTGCTGGCCCACCTCGTATTTGTAGAGATTGATGGCCATTTGCGCGGAGGTGGGGAAATCGGCGGAAAGGTTGGAGTCGCGCAGGCCCCAGTTGGCGAAGGGCCACCAGGAGCGATACGGCACTGGCGGCACTTTGCCCAGGGTGGGGCTGTTGTCTGTATACTCGACCAGGGAGATGTCGCGCAGCGAGAAGGGGGCGATACGCCCGCCGCTGATCTGCAACTGGCCATACTGGCCGGTAAAGCCGCCGGTCGGGCGCAATTCGGCGCGGTCCATCGTCTGCACAAGGAAGGTGCGCGGGCTGTCCACGCCGAGCAGCCAGCCTGCGGCGCCCAGCAGGTCATGCACCTGCTTCAGATCGGCTTCGGCCTGCGGCAGCGCCTGTAACAATTGCGCAAACTCGCCGCGCTCCTTCGCGCTGACGGGCAGTGAGTCCAGCGACAGCCCGCGAGACTGAGCCTGGATATCGGAGAGTTCCGGCAGAATAGTATCAATCGTCTGGCCGATCAGGTTCAGCGTGGCGGGTGTGACCAGCGGTGTTTGCGAGGCGCTGAGCAGGGAACCGTGCAACGCCGGAGCCAGTGTCTGAGCGGTAGAGACAAGCTGCTGGCCGATCTTCGTCACGTCGATGCCGATCTGGCTGGCGGCGCGGGCGCTTCTCACCTGCGTCTGCAATTGTGGCGCGTATTGTGTGACCGTCCGAATCAGGCTCGTATGATCAAGGGTATATTGCACCTGCTGGAAATCCTGCTGCGCGGCTGCCAGTTCCTTTTGCGTCTTCTGCAATTTGCCGGTATCCAGAAAGCCGGAGGGATGCGCTTTGACGCCGTTAAAAATGGTTTTGACGTTGAGCAGGTGCTGCACGCCCCCATAGGCTTCGCTGCGCAGGGCGCTGTATGTCTGGTAGGCATTCCAGCCAGAGAAGGCCGCGATAATGCCGCCGGGCAGCAGAGTCGCGAGTAGCACAATCAGCAAAATCAGCGAGACCAGTTTGCGCCGTTTTGAACGCGGGCGGCGCAGCCATGAGGGTCGCAATTGTCGCGTCACTGCAATAGCTGGCACTTCCGTATCGGGGCCGCTCTCCAGCATTTCAGCATCCGGGCCTGCTTGAGCGGCAGCGCCCGGCAAATCTGTATTCGTCTCAGCATCACTCGCGGCAACCGGAGCTTCAGTAGCAGAATCGAGAACTACAGGAGCATCCACCGCATCAGGAACAGAACTGATCTTAGCAGAATGAGAGCTAGATGAACCGGTCTCAGACATACAGTTACCTCAAATACGGAAAGTCATTGTACAGCATAGAGATAGACCCCTTTATTAGTACAGTACGTTTGAACGGGCCCCCCCGTTTCTTTTCTGGCCGCCAACGGCGTACTTTCTGTTTTATTATAGCGAATTGTACCCAATCATGTTATATCATGTGTCGGCGGCAACCGTCCAGTGATCGGCGCTCTTTCTCAAGTGCCAGCAGCCGGTTATTCCCTTCAGGGGAGTGGCGCGTATTAAAGACAGAGGTAATGTTCATTGAGCCGTGAGAAAAAGGAGAAGTATATGGACCTGGTATGGAAGGTGAAAGAGGGAAGCGCCGTCAAGCTGAAGGATTACGAGCCGGGCTTTACTAACGGCTATAGCAGCCATGAGGAGGCGAAAGCGGATCTGGAGTCGCTCAGCAAGGAGCTAAGCGAGCTACAGGAACTGTTGGCGGCGGCGGCACACAATAGCCTGCTGATTATTTTGCAGGGTATGGATACGAGCGGGAAGGATGGCACGATTCGCCATGTTTTTTCCAGCGTCAACCCGCAGGGTTGCCAGGTGCATTCGTTCAAGCAGCCGACACCGGAGGAGCTGGCGCATGATTTCCTCTGGCGCGTCCACCGCGTCACGCCGCCGCTGGGGGTGATGGGTATTTTCAACCGCTCGCAATACGAGGATGTACTGGTTGTACGCGTACATAATCTGGTGCCGGAAGTGGTGTGGAGCAGGCGCTACAAAGAGATTAACCATTTCGAATCGCTGCTGGCGCACAGCGGGACGATCATTCTCAAATTTTTCCTGTACATCAGTAAAGATGAGCAGGAAAAGCGGCTGGAGGAGCGCGAACACAATATCGATAAAGCGTGGAAGATTTCGGCCAGTGACTGGACGGAGCGCAAATACTGGGATGACTACCAGCAGGCTTACGAAGACCTGCTCACGAAATGCAGCACAGACGACGCGCCCTGGTATATTGTCCCGGCCAACCACAAGTGGTATCGCAATCTGGCAGTCGCGCATACTATTGTGCATACGATGCGTCAGTACAAAGAGGACTGGCAGCAAGAACTGGTGGCGCGCGGCCAGCACGAGCTAGAGTTGCTCAAACAGATGAAGGTGCAAAATGCGTAACGGCCTGTTTCAGAGTTTGCGAGTGGGCCGCCCGCGAGCGCGCGTGGGCGGCGGGTAGTAGGCCGGGGTGATGGCGACGATATCGCCAATACGCAGTTGTACTTGCAGGTAGCGATTGCCGGGGCGGTGGTGGCGCGCGAAAAGCATGAGGGCGTGATGGGCGATGATGTCGGATTCGTCGGTGTGGCGTGAGAGCAGCATCTGGCCGCCAGTCGTCTCCTCGGCGTGTGTGACGGCCATCTCTTCGCCTTCTTCGCCCATCACCAGCTTGCGCGTCTCGCGGCGCACCGGGCGGTTGGGCCAGAGCATGAGGGTAACAGTCTGCCCCTTGAGTCGCTGCTCGCGCAGGCGACCACCGAGGTAGTCGGCGAGCCGGTGAATGGCGGCGCAGGTTTCATCGGCATCGGCGAGGTGCGGGAAGCGCACGCGGGCATTCTGGCTCATCGGCGGGGCATCCGGTACAACAAGGCTGCCATCCTGGCCGCAGGCGACTTCATAGAGCCAGCTTCCAAGGCGCCCCAGCCGACGGCGCAGGCCCTCTTCCGTCAAGGTGGCTACCTGGGCAAAGGTCGTAATGCCGAAATCGCGCAGGTGCGCCACCAGTTCGGCCACAGCTACCGAATCGACCTCATCACTCTTGCCTTCTATATCAGGGCGCGAACCGTTGCCGCTATTCGTCGTAGAGGCGCCGGTGCCGTTCTGAGATTCTGCCAGTTCCGGTAGAGCAGCAGGGAGACCGGCGCCGGCAGAGCGAATCTGGAGCAGGAGCGAGAGCGGCAACGTCTGCACAAAAGAGGCTTCACGACCGGTGGGGATATAGAGGACGCCCTGTCGCCCATCCTTACGGCTCAAAAGGGCGGCCAGTTCGGCGATGGCTTTGCCGTTGGCGATGCCGATAAGGGCGGTCAGGCCCAGTTCAGCAATCTCGGCGCACAGCCGCTCGGCCAGCGTCACGGGCGAGTCGAAAGGGATTTCGCAGCCGCGCAGGTCGATGAAGGCATCGGCAATGGGAATGGACTCGATGATGCGCGAGTAGGCGCGGTACCGCTCGCGCAGTTGTTTCAAGACCGGCTGGTAGCGATCATATGAGGCGGGCAGGAAGCGGGTGCGCGGCGCGATGCGATAGGCCCGGCGCAGGGGCATGCCGGGACTGATGCCCAGGCGCACAGCGGCAGGGGAGGCATCGATGACGCGCCCCGGCTCATTGGGCCGCCCGGTTCCGGTGCCTACGACAAAGCTCTGGCCGCGTAACGAGGGGTCAAATGCTTCTTCAAGCGTACAATAAAAGTGGCGAATGCGCACATGCATAATGCTCTGCCGCAGGCGCGCCCGCTCGGCGGCACGCGCAGCTTCGCCGCCGGTAGCGACAGGATCGGTGGTATTGAGACCCGCGTACTGGCGAGCAGCGCCGATATCACTCGCCGGTTGCCCACCCTGCGTGGTTGGCGGGGACGCCGATATGGTATTCCAGGGATTGTGTTTCGGGTTATAGGGTTGCATAGGTATCTTTTCTCTTGACAAATGGTTTTATAGATGTGTACGGGGGTTGCCCGGCGCGCTACAATGCTCTCTGCTTCCATCTAATCCAACGCGCAAAGACAGAGGGGTTTGCGCATCTCGCGGGCAAATTTGCGCGCTCCGGCTAATCCGCTCTATCCTCTCATGCATTTTCTTACGTCCGGGGCAAACTGTCAAGAGCGAGCGTTCTGCACATCCATGTAAAGATTTTTCAGTAGTCTTGTGATACAATAGGTATCGATTTCACCGTATTCTTACCTGCTCTGGAGAGCAGAAGCGGTGTGATCGCAGGGCAGAACAGGCAATTTCTGCCGACAATCATTGAAAAAACGAAACATGCTGGCTCTTAAGCCGGCAGGAGGCGACACGTGAAAATAGTGATCCTGGGCTGTGGTCGCGTCGGCGCGACCCTTGCCAACATTATGGATCAGGCGGGTCATAAAGTTTCAGTTATCGATTATAGTAGCGACGCTTTTCAACGCCTGCACTCCGATTTCAGCGGCGAGACAATTGTTGGCAACGGGGTGGATGAAGATATCCTCATCCGGGCCGGTATTCAGAACGCCGATGCATTTGCCGCCGTTACGAACGGGGATAACCGCAACATTATGGCAAGCCAGATCGCGAAAGACATCTTCCACGTTAAAAAAGTGGTATGTCGCATTTATGATCCTATCCGCGAAAGCACCTATCGTGACCTGGGACTGGAGACCATCTGCCCAACCGTGATCGGGGCGGAGATGATATCTCAGGCATTGCTGGGGAAAGCGCCTGCAATCCCAACACTACCGGAAATATCGGCGGGGCTGGCGACCGAGAAAAGAAGTTCGGGAAGAGAAGGATAGAGGCATCGTTATGTATATAATTATCGGTGGTGGTGGCGATATCGGCTACTATCTGACGAAAACCCTGCTGGGACAGGGGCATGAAGTGCTTTTGCTGGAAAAGAATCCTGTCCGTTACCAGAGTTTGAGCGAGGAACTGGGGCAGGCGGTGATGCGCGGTGATGCCTGCGAAGCGAGAACGCTGGCCGAGGTGGGCGCGAACCGGGCCGATGTGGTGATCGCGGTGACAGGCGAAGATGAAGACAACCTGGTGATCTGCCAGATGGCCAAACGCCGCTTCAATGTGGGCCGCACGATTGCTCGACTCAATAACCCGAAGCATGAGCAAATTTTCCAGAAGCTGGGCATCGATTCAACTGTCAGCCCGACCAGAACAATACTCTCTCTGATCGAACTCGAACTCTCCAGCGCAAATTTCGTGCCGATTATGACGCTCAAACGCGCCGGCTTAGATATTATCGAGATGCGCATTTCTCCGGATTCACCGGTTGCGGGCAAGCTGCTGCGCCAGATCAACCTGCCAACGAACGCCAGCATCGCCCTGATTATTCGTGACTCACAGCATATCTTTCCCACAGCCGAGACGCGCATTCTGGCCGACGATGAGGTCTACGCGCTCGTCGGGCGCGATGAAGAAGAGGCCCTGCGCAAAGCCCTGGGGGCCATCAGCTAAGAGACGGTCGCCGCAGAGGAGCCGACCCCCCCACAGGCGCGCCCCCAGACGAGCAGGCCAGCCGCAAGGGCTGGCCCCATAGGCGTTCACTTCAGGCCGCCGCAGGCCACCCCCAGAGGCGTTCACT
>CADDYT010000155.1 GCA_902810755.1 Chloroflexota bacterium | reverse complement strand
AGGCTTTTTGCTGAAAAATGGGGGGTGATTTGCGAGGCTTGTTCTCTCAAAAAAGAGGGCAATCTGACAGAATCCTGTCCTCATTCTCGCTTTTCTGATGCTTTGCTGTCGCTTACCTGAGCGATTTGCGAATCCGGGTGCGTCGTTGGCTGTTTTTGGGCGATTCTCTTATACGACGTCATTGCAAAATCGCCGGAACTCGCAGGTGACACAGCGACGGAGCGATGCCGGTGGAGGTGGCATGATCTCGCGGTCAATCATCTGCTGGATGTGTTCTACCGTCTGGCGGACTTTCCGTTTGAGCTGGCTGGTGATCACTATGGGTTCGGCCCTTCGCAGGGGAATCGAGTAGAGGAATCCCTGTTTGACCGGCAGTCCCCAGGCTTCTTCCAGCAGCAGCGCGTAGGCTGCCAGTTGCAGGATAAAATGCGCTCCGGCTTTTTGCTCGCTGAGTTTGTATTCGACGACGATCCCTTGCGCTTCTTTCGCTTCTCGCGATGGCGTCGCTATTGCCAGGTCCACACGGCCGGTCAGGCCCAGGTTCGTAGACCGGAGCGCGAGATGGAAAGCCCGTTCACCCTCCACCAGGCCATACGTGTGCAAACTGCGCCGTTCCTCGCGGGCATTCTCTTCTGCATGGTTGCGAATCCCCTCTTCCATACTGAACGTGATGGGCCGAATGCGCGGCAAACAATATCGGTAATACACAATACGCGGGCAGTACGTGAACTGTTTCAGGTCCGTGACCTCCAGGAACCAGCTGGTCATCTTATTCATCCTCCCTCTGCTCAATGAGGCGACGACTGGCCCAACACTTCTCGTCGATGCTATAGAGCTGGACATTGGCGCCGTGCTTGCCAAGCTGCCGTTTGATTTTGAGCAATAATTCGCGCTGATGCGTAGCGCTGAGTTCTCCCATGAACGCGCTGTACTGGATGCGCTGCAAGCCATAATCCAGGCAGGCGTCGGCAACTTTCGTGCGCGTTCCATCATGGGAAATGTCATAGATCAACAGGCAGCGCATCGCTCTCACCATCCAGCTACGAATGGCTCGTACTGTTCGCGCTCTCCGCGCAAGAATACTGCCAGGTGGCGCGCCTGATGTTGCAGGATAAACCGCAGCGCTTGTCGCTTCTTCTCATACGGTTCGCTGCTGGCAAGACGTTCCAGGACTTTCTCCGCCAGCTTTTTGCGGGTCGGTTCCGTCAAACGTCCCTCTTCGTTTTGCTCTATTGCCACATGCAGATTGACCAGCCCGATCACCGTGCGATCTACAACCGTCTGGCGAAATTCCTCGATCAGATCCAGCACCAGGCTGGGTTTCCCTGGCCGATCGGCGTGAAGGAAGCCGCCATAGCTATCCAGGCCGGCCAGCACGATAGCCTGCTCGACCTGGCTATAGAGAATGCCATAGCCATAATTCAGCGCGGAGTTCAGAGGATCGGTTGCCCCGCGGGTCTCTCGTCCGGGCCAGGAGAGTTCCGACGGGATGATTTTTGCGACGGTATTCCAATAGCGTTGCGTGGCGCGGCCCTCGACAGAAAGAAGTTGCTCGCGCATCAGTTCTACTTTGTCACCGCGCAGTTGCTCAAGCTCATGCAAGAAATCGCGTGTCTCGATGGCGACGAGCATCATTTCCTCGTAGAGATCGGGCGCGGTTTCTTTGCGGTATTTTGCCATATAGCGCAGCAGATTAGCTTGATTCTCCAGCTTGCCGCGAACAAACGCTTTGGCGGCAGCGACACCAACCTGGTTATCATACGCCAACAATTGCGCTCTCCGCGTCAGGACGGTTCCCGTCAATCCAGCGGCATAGACGCCCGCGATTGGCGTCCCATTGTGGCTGAGAAAATGGATGGGAATCCCTTCCTCACAGCAGGCTCTGATGGCGTCACTCGAAATGCCGACGCCGCTATCGACGATCAGTACCTGTTGCAAGTTCAACAGCGGCGCTTCTGCGATGGTCTTTTGCTCTTTGGTGACGCGCAATCGTCCCTGGTGTTTGCCAAGAAAGACGCCTTTACCCTCAACAATCAGTTCCATAAGTTGCTCCTTATGAATGACATAGCTTCCAGAAAATGCCTTTCATATGAGCAAGTATACAGAGAGATTCCGCAGGGAACGCGGAATCTTCTCCAGGATGATCAGCTTTTAGACGATGCAGGCGTCAGCCGTGCTCTGCTTCGATCGTGTACCATCCGTTCCCTTTCACGCAATTTTTGCCCACGTGAATCAGTTCGCCCCAGATCAATAATTCACGAAATGGAGCGAGATCGCCGGCGAAGGTCACACGCCCACAGAGACCCCCAATAGGGGAAAACGATCGTTGCCGGTGAGAGTAGCTTTGGACTTCTTCCCAGGCCGTAGCGTCTTCGATACATCTCACGGATTCGGCCAGATCGAGCATCTGATACAGATCGCCGGTAATGCTTTCCCCATTTGAGCTATCTCCGTACTCACCTTGCAGGGCTGTCAACCGATCGAACAGCCGCCAGATCAAGGGGCGAAAGGCCATTTTGCGCAGTGGGTGCGCCTGCTCCACCAGCCGCGTGGGCGTCAGGAAATGCAGTGTGAGGGTGTCTGTCGCCAGGGTCGCCGCCTTTGCTCTGACCTCATCCGCGGTCACGCTCAGCGCCGGGGTATCCACAAGCCGGTGATCCGCCTGGTAAATGGTTCGGCGCTCCTTGCTCAGTGGATGGTACGCATCGATCCGTTTGATCTGAAATCTTCCGCGCTGCTTGCCGCCTTCTGTGACTCGCTTCCCCAGGCCGCTGCTTTCCAGCAATGGAAGTGAGAGGACGATGTATGGGAACAATTGCACAATATTGCCAAAGAGCGTGATCCCGAAAAGAAGTTCCTGCCCTGGCTCATACCTCCTGGCCTTCCCGAGCGGGGGAAGCACGATATATGGGCGAGGGATATCGCGTCCACGAGCATTTTCTTCACGCAGCGGCGCCACCAGGGCGCTGACCGGACACAATGGGTGCAGAGGACAATCGGCGCAGGTCGGAGACGCTTTGTTTGTACAAAAGCGCTTCCACACCGCGTCGAAAAACATGCCTCGCAGCGCAGATCCGCTGTGATCATCCAATTCCAGCGGGGTGATCACCTGCGCGACAAACAGAAAGTGATGCGTCACCAGGGCGCCCATGTCATGATTCCTCCCGGATGCGTTGATAGTGGCTATAGCCCCGGCTGGAACGGATCAACCTGTAGGGCAGCACAATATGGCGAAACAGACGCTCTTTGCCCGGCGTAATGCGCTCCGCGTTATAGATGTTGGCTTTCTGAAACGTGAGCGCCGGCCCGCAATCATCCAGAATTTGCAATATCCCATCAGCATAAAAATGCTCGATTCTTTCCGGGGTCAGGTGGATAAACGCCTGTTCCGTGACTTGTTCTACCAGCGCGGGCGGCTCCACCATCTGCACGAACCCGCCGCGTCTGCCAAAGTAGTTAATGCACAGGAGCAAGCGTTGTACCGTGCGCATCTCTGGCTCATCGTCCGCCATCGAAAGGGCCAGATGAAAGGGATCGCGATAGTAGACATACTCCCGGTACGCGATGGTCGGCTGCATCGGCCAGTGACCGCGCGCCTGAGCCTCCCGCGCTTTCTCTTCATTGCTTTTATCCTTGAGCAGCCGCCGTATCTTCCCAAACCCTTTGATCACGACCAGGTCATCAGGCGGCTGCATCCACACGGCGAGATCGCGGAGGAAGGGAAACAATCGTTCCCCTTCGCTCACGCCCATCGTGCGGATTGCGGCGTCAAGCAGCGCCATTTTGATGGCATAGGGTGTCGGAATCAACAGGGTTTTCCCGCCGGAAGCGGTGGCGGAGGCAGCTTTCAGCGAGAAAAGTGCCGCTGACTGGTAACGCGCAACAATCCACATGGTACGCACCCTTCTCCGAACTAACGTCCAATGGCCAGCGTAAACGGCGAACTTTCGTCGATCACTGTCCGCATCTTCGCAGCGAAATCTCCAATGGTATTGAACCTTTTCACCTCAACCTGCGTTTCTCCGCTGCCATTGAGCGCCGCTGCGATGATTTCAAGCTGGGTGCGGTACGTATCGGCGTCATCTTCGCCGCCAATAAGCGGGCTGATCAGCGGGGCTGGAATGACGCCATAGCTCATCGTAATAGCCCCTTCCAGCGCGACCAGGTGCGGCAACTGCGTCGAGCGCATAGCGCCGTTCAACTCGATGAAGGTGTGAAGCAGGCTTTCGAGGAGCAGCGTCGCACGGCGCTGCCGCTCAGTGTCATCGATGGCATAGTCCTGCTTGATGTCGTTATACCCGATACGCGCCAGCTCAAGATGACAAACCATCGCGTAGATGCCACTTGACGCCGGGCGGTGGAAAATGCTCTGTCCCAGGTTCGCTCCGCTCTTTTGCCCTTCGGCATCCTGAGCGCGCCGGTCTGCGCCACGTTCGGCAACGTATTTCGCGTGAAAGTAGCTGTTTGTGCTGACTTTTCCCGGCAGACCCAGCACCCAGCCAAACTCGCTGATCGACTTGCGCGGCGTAGATCGTCCCTCGGTCACAAGAATACCGGCGACATCATCCATTGCGCACGTCTGCAAAAGTTGATCGATAAATTGCATATCGTTCTTGCTGGCGCTCTTGATAAATGTCTCGTCCGCGTTGATGCGGTTGGCGTTAAATTGCTTGCAGCCCTCACACAGCTTCAGCTCTTGAGCGCGTGCCTGCCGGTAAAAATGCTCCATCAGGACATGTTTGAGCATATCGCCGGAGATGGCATTGACCGTGTGCAGGTCGCCATGATAGTCGATGATATCGACCATGCGCGTCTGAATCTGATTGCCCTCACCGCCCTCGTTATTGAGGCTGTGCATGTCCAGCGTGGCACGCGCCGCGATGGAGAGTGAAGCGATAGGAGTCTTCATAGCTAATCTGTTCCTTTCTCAATATCGAACTTTTGTCGAAGATGCACGGCGCAAAGGCCGAGCAATGAGCTTATTCCTCGTCTGAGGATGTATCTCCTGGTCCTATGGACGTGTCGATATCTCCAGCATCTGCCTCCACTGTCCGCTGGCGGGTATCGCTGGCATATCCGTAGGTTACAAGCAGCGCAGCGATCAGTTCCGAGCCAAAAAGCTCGATCAACTGGATCACTGCATCAAGGTCATCCTTACTCACGGTTCCACGCAACTTGCGTGCGCGCCGAATTTCAGGCGTCACAGGCCCTGCAACCTGATTCGCGGCTTTCTCCTCTTCGCGCACCGTCTCGGCATTGTACTGATGTAAGAATTCAGCAAGCGCAACAGTAAACTTGTCTTTGTAGCGGGCCTCACGCATCAGTTCCTGGCCCAGACCATAGCGCACTTCATAGGTGCGATCGCGCAATTGCGAGCGGCGGTATTGTGCCTTGACGGTCGATTGCCGAATTGCGTAGGCAACTCGCTGAAAGCCGGGATTGCTGGTGATGTCCGTCAGTTTCTTTTCACTTCCGATACTGTGCATGGTAAGTAACTTCTCCAATCCGGTAACACTAAACTGGCGCACAGGAGATCGCGGATCTCGCTCGCGCCGGCTGATAAGATAGCTGCTATACGCGGTGGTAAATTTCCAGAACGGCTTGAGATCGCGTCCTGAAAGAAAATCGCGATAGAAACGTAACAGCTCGTATTCCTCTGAGCCCTCCTCTCCTTTACTGGTGCGTATGCCCTGAATGACATGCAGGTGTTCCTGCAAGACTTCTTCCGCATCGGCTGCCGCCTCGAACGTTGCGATCGGTCGGAGCCATTGCGGGAAATTGATCGCTGCCACGTTCAGGGTGGCATAGGCGCTGCCCATATCCTTGTAAAAAGCCACCTCAAAACCCTGGGCGACACTGTAGAGATCGTGTTCTTCCAGAAAATCGTCATCGTCTCTTTGCTCGCCCTCCAGCGCCTCCCTGCGGAGATGAATGAAGGTTTGCGCGAAGCGCAGTGACGCCAGAATATCCAGCTTAACCACCGTTGAAGACCAGCATACGCTCCGAAAGCGTTCCATCATGTGTTCCAGCGTCGTGAGTTCAACGATATGTGGCTGCAACACATAGGTCTTGCGATCCTTGCTGCCGCGCACAACATAGGGAGCGGCGGCAAGAAAAAAGCCCGCAAATTTGAGCAGTTCCAGCAGCCAGAAACCATCCTGGTTGCCCTCAGCAAGCGTGCTGGCCTTCGGACGATTGGCGCCCTTGCCTGTCGTTGGATTGACGATCTGGAGCGCCGTGACCTCAACCTTCCCTTTCAATCCATGTTCTTTGGCAATGGCTTGTGCCGAGGCGATAGCCCCCTCAACGTCGTTCTCAGGCTGGCTAAACAGGCTCAGTAAGAGGTGAACATGAATGCCTTGCAGTGTTTCGAGCGCGGACCAGCGCTGCGCCAGTTCGTTGAAGGAAGAAGCAATCTTCATCTGATTGACAGCCTGATAATGACCGAGATATTTATCAGGCTCCTGAATAGCAGCGAGAGCAGGATACTCGGCTTTCCTCAACCTGGCCTCTGGTGTACGCAACTGTGGAGGCAGGTCTTTTAAGCGCGCATAGTAGGTTTTGCTGATTTCCATCTGCTCCTGATAGTCAAAAGCATCTGGCATGATTTGCCCCTGCTTTTTCTGCTTCTCGCTGAGCAGGGGGTGAATCAGCGTAAACGGCGTCAGGCGTTCCAGATCACTCTCAGTGATCGCCGTGGGAAGGCGTATCTCATAGAAAGGCCCGGCGTCGCGAATAGTGATGCCTCTGCTTGCTTTGTGGCTGCGCTGCAATACGATTTGCAGCAGTTTAGCAAAGCCTATTGCCAGGAGCGCATCAGCGGCTGTGCCGCTCGTTTTGTTGACATAAAAAACATCTGTAGTCATGTTTTCTTCTCTTGGCCTCCTACTGTACTGCAGATATTTTCTGCCACTGTTTTGGGTTGTACCGTTACAGTGCTAGCAGAGGGATTACCACTGCCTAATAAGCAAAATATCCAGGGTACAATATTTACAAAATTTGCCGCGGCATCTTTGCCGAGTAGTACAACAAGGAAAAACGCGAACAGACTTATTATGGCGACAGCCTGTATCACTGGACTGAGTGTTGTAAACCAGTCCAGAACAACTTTCATTTTTCTTGCCTCGTGTATTACCCTGATTGTTGGACTATAAACTTCCAGAATAATACACGATCGACAAGATTCCTGTCAAGTATCTCCTTGCGACAAAGATAATTAGATGCTAAAATGCTGATCACGATCCGTTTTCAGGATACTGCAAGTGATTTGTTGGACTATCTCGGCTATTGTAGTAGCCATTCGATCCGTTTAAGGATACTTTTGATAGTCACCCTGCACGCTGATCCGCCAGCCGCAGCGCTCGCACGATCACGAAGTAGAGCCATGTCTCCAGCTCACCGATGCGTCCATTTGTCCAATCGGGTCGGGTGATTCTCCACTGTTCGCTGCTCACCGGCGCCAGATCCCCTGCCTGGTCGATCTTAGTTATCAGTCGCGCGGGATCATAGCTCCATGATCCACCCTGATGGGCTATCAGCAAGGCTTCTTCTGCGGCTCGCTGCGCCCGCTCATCGAGAGCAGCAATGCTATATGCGCTTGCCTGCGGGCTATGATGCCGGGCGATGGCGCCGCAAATAGCTCGCAAGATGGCCCTTTGCTCTTCCCTGGCTGTTTTCGAGATACCCAGGCTGACGCCTATCAATGCCCGTCCCAGGATCACACTTTCGCAAGCATGATGCGGGCGCGGCAAATGGACCTCCTTCTGCCATTGCCGTTGCTCGCGTGATGAGAAGTTAAAATCGGTTTTGGCGAAACAGAACGACGGATCGGGAGGCTGATACGGCATAGTTCTTCCTTGCTTCTCATACAGCAACCGCTGCCAGGCCAGCGCCCACTGTTGCCATGAACGGTTGAGTTTGCCCAGATCGTGGCAGGCTATTGCCAGACGTATCGCCTGATCAACGATTCCATCAGACAATCCCATCTGCTTTTCCAGCTTGCACGCGACAAAGTGGAGAGCATCCTTGATGTCCAGGTCATAGGCGCGCACCAGGCCGCGAATATGATCCTGGTAGCTGGTTACATGCGAGCCGACATAATCGCGTATTTGTGAAGCCTCTGGGAGCAGCGTGCTTTGATACGTTCCTGGACCAACGTTCAGTTGACCATCAAGCAGAACAAAGCCGAGTTCACTGTCGTAGCGCGCTAACTGGCGCGGTAAGGCAATGATCAATGCCTGGACTGTCTCGTGTGGATTAGTAACACTCCTCCACGCATAGCGTGTCTTCTGGCGATTATCAATGGTATCCTCATTTTTCGCATCATCGGAGGTCGTTGTGACCGGCTCAGGCTCGGCTTTCTTGCAGACCCATTCCAGGTTCCGCCCGCGTTCTTGAAGTTCCTGCCAGCGGCGCGGGCTTGCGAACGAGTCCGGGTGGAACGCAAATGTCTGCCAGCGCCACGGTTCCTCGGTAATCGTCTCGTCAGGGGTGTCATGAATAAGGATATGGACTTGCGACACCTCACGTATTAGCTTGGTCGTTTCGCCGCGATCATTCGTATTGAAGCAGTGAAAGATGCGCCCGGTGATGTCCTCTTCGTTTCGCTCGTAGTGATCGAGTAATGCCCGATCCTCTGGCGTGTGAACCACGTCGATCAACTGCTGCTCTTCCAGAAAACCAACCTCTTTCCCATCAAACTCGGTCAAAGCATTCCATGTTGCAGCACAAACGTTCTTCTCGTAAGGCAGGGTACTGGCTTCATTCCCTTCGGCATCCAATGGAAGATGATAAATGAATACCACGCCGCGTTGGTGGGCAAAACGCGCGCACCGGCCCGCACGTTGAATCAGACTGCTTGCCGGAGCGTTTTCTGTGTGCAGGACCTGGACGGAGATATCAAGACCAACCTCGACTACCTGCGTGGCGATGACGATGATATCGCGCCCCAAGTAGGTTCCATTCCGCCACTGCTGCGGGCCAAGCTCATGCTCAACCTCTTCCGAAAGCACGCGGCGATCTTCGACGCTAAAGCGGCTATGCAGCAAGATCACCCGCGTATGTTCTCCGGCGACGGCTTTCATATCTAGATAAAGCTTCTGCGCTCGCAAGGCGGTGTTACAGACGATGAGTGTGCAGGCATTCCCTGCCTGCTGGCGGCTCTGGTGTTCCTGAAAGATAACCCTGGCGTCCATCGATTCTGGTGATCGCCGGAAGGTGCGCGTGCGTCCCTGAGCGATTTCCTGGAGTTCATATTGATCGCGCACTGACACGATCTCTGCGCCGAGCAAGGTCTGTAAGCGTTCGAGCAGCGATGTGGAAAATGTTGCTGTCATCAAGATGAATGGTGTAATGTCTCGCAGCAGGCGCAGCATCTGGATCGTCGTCGTGCGCGCTCCATAGATGCTGTGTTCTCTAAGCGGATACAGATGAAACTCATCAAGCACCAGGTACGATCCTGCCACTGCACCGACATTGAGATTCGCAAGGCGCGGCCCTAGACCATAGGGTACAGCCAGGAAACTTGCCAGAAGTTGGTCAATGGTGCAGAAGGTGAGCAGCGACTCGAACTGTGGATCATCCGGCTGCTCGCCCGTTTGTATGGCGATGGCCCGGCGACTTATATCCTGGTAGATGTCTGCCAGGCGCGTTGGAGCTTGCCGATCAATATCTTCTGCGAGAGTACGAAATTCGCGATGGAACTGGTTTGCCAGCACGCGGAGCGGCACAGCGTAACGACAGGTATGCGGCAGTTGGTGGCCGCCCACAGCCAGATTCTGCACAAACGGACTGAGCGCGGCTTTGGTTTTCCCCGATCCAGTCGGAGCCTGCAAAATGACGCTTTTCCCCTGCATAATCGTCTTAAAAACCTGCTCCTGAAAAGGTCGCAAGTGAAAGGGATGTGGTGTGGTCATGACGATGATCCTCCAAAAATGCCAGAGAGCAGATCGGTATCCGGTTCATCAGGCGGTCGCGTCTGCCTAGCTGAGATGCCGTACATGGCAGCAAGCCGGCGCACCTCTTTCACCATTTTTTCCCGTAAATCAGTGGGCGTCAGCACTTCGCAATCTGCTCCCCACCCACGGATCCAGTTTTCGATCTCCACGGTGTCGCCGATGAGCGCCCGCCATTCGCAGCCATCCGCAGTGTCCTTGATCTGTTGCGATGGATGCCAGATCGTTTCTTTCACACGTTTTGTGACCCAATGACTGAAGCGTAAGCAGACTTCCACTGGTTCTTCATCGCCATACATCACCCCCCAGGCGTTTTTGAGCAGCGTCGGGCCATCAAAGTCCGCCGGTATCTCGAAGGTGGCTTCGGTGAGTTCAGCGTAGTCGATGCGCTCCAGCTTGAACGTTCGCAGTGCATGGACAAGGGAACTGTGACCGATAGCATAAATCGTGCGTCCGATGCCGGACGGTTCGAGTAAATACGGAGAGAACTGGCACTCGAACGAGGCACGGTGTGGCGGCGTATAGGACAGGCGGATGGTACGATGAGTCGCCCAGCCAAGAGCGACGGTCTGAAAAATGGCAGAGAGATCTTGCTGCCCCTGTTGTCGCTCCCTTGCCATGTCCACAATGGCATGTTGATGAGGCGCAATCGTATCCGGCATGGCCTGAATAAGCTTCGTGAGTGCTGACAACACATGATCATTGCGCTCGTCAGAAATCTGCGTCAGCAGTCGTGCGGCGAGATAGAGGGCGGTTCCCTCCGGTAAGTTGAGCTTCATGGGCAACAGTTCAAAGGTCGCCCCTTCTGCCAGTTTCCAGTACCAGCCCTCCTTGATCACCGGTAAGCGCCCATCAACGGACAGTTCGTTGAGGTAGTGGCTGGCCGAATCTTCACTGACATGGAGCATCTCCGCGATTTCTTTGGTCCGCCACTGTTTCCCTGGATTTTTCCAGAACAGCAGTTGTAACCGATATAAGCGATCAGTTTTGTTGTATGCATCTGAGAGCGGCATCTCGTTTTCACCTCCTGAGAAACAGTCTACTCAGAGATTCCGCAAGGAACGCGGAATTCTGCGAACATTGGGACTAAAGTGATAGGCGACGCGAAAAGTTCGTGACAAGAATGCAAAGCAGACCGGTTTCAATACGACTCAATTCCCTTGAGCCAAAATGAATCGAGGGCATTATACTCCTTTAAGAGAAAGATTGGAAGATAGTAGAAATGTAAGTTCTGAAAAGCTGCTCAAAACGCTTCCCCAGGCTCGGTAGATCGCAAATTTCTCTCCGACCAGCAGGAGAGTTGTATTCTTGTTAGCCTGAGAGGGCAACTTATGCCCTCATTCGAGACGGCAGGTTCGTATTAAAAAGGGAAACGAGTCTCGCAAAACAGTGAATCTTTTTTGACAAAATGGATGTTGCAAACCTCGCCACGGATGGTTTACACATCCCGGCAGTGACGATGACAGATACTGCCTGATCTTTTCTGGCACAGGTGGTCAACTTGAAGAAACCATAGTTGTAGGATGCTTGAGGGCATTGCCTTTGCCAGTGTAGACTAGGGCAAGTCGATATGGATGACGCCCTGGTGGTCGGCAGCGCGAGCTTCCTCGAAACGTCCGAGATTGTAGAGGGCATCGCTTTTGCCAAAGTGGGCGGAGATATAGTTGGGATCAAGGCGGATGGCCCGTTCAAAGGCAGCGAGGGCTTCCTCGTAGCGCTTGAGGCCGTAGAGGGTATCGCCTACTTTCATCCAATCCTCCACGGTCCTCATTGTACCAGTCTAAGGATGATGCGGAAGGGCAGCAGGAACCATCATCCGATCTCTTGGGTGAGGTTGCCCATCCTATCCTAAAAACTCCAGTGCTGCTCGCGTCAGCACCTCAACACCTATTGGCAAGGCTTGCTCATCAATAGTGAAGCGCGGATGATGATGCGGATAGGCTCCTCCCTTCTCCTTGTTGTGCGCTCCTACCACAAAGTAGCACCCCGGGACAGCAGTGAGGAAGTAAGCCATATCATCACTGGCTGTGAGCATGACGTCTTCACCGCTGTCAACTGCCTGCTCTCCTACGGAGGCGACGGCTGCCTTGTGGACCACTGCTGTCATGGCAGCATCGTTGGTGCAGGGCGGGCAACCGTCAAACAGTTCCACCTGGCAGGAACCGCCCATGGCGCTGGCTATACCGCCGGTTAATTCTTGCGTGCGACGGAGCAGTTTTGCGCGATGCTCTGTGCTGAACGCGCGTATCGTTCCCTGCAAGACCGCCGTTTCCGGGATGATGTTGAAAGCTGTGCCAGCAGTGACTATGCCTATAGTCACGACCGCAGGGCTGAACGGCGACGTTTCGCGACTGATCAGCGTTTGGAGCGCCGTAATCATGTGCGCGGCGATCACTATGGGGTCAACCGCTTCATGGGGCATGGCAGCGTGACTTCCCTTGCCGTGTACGGTGAACACACATCTATCAGCACTGGCATAGATGGTCCCGGCACGCACGCCAACATGCCCAAGCGGGTAGGTGCTGATAAGATGCAGGCCGAGCATGCCGTCTACGCCCTCCATAGCCCCTTCCTCGAGCATGGGTTTGGCGCCACTGAGCCGCTCTTCTGCGGGCTGGAAGAGAAACTTGACAGTGCCCTTCAGTTCGGCGCGACGTTTGCTCAACAGAGTGGCGACTGCAAGTGCAATAGCCGTATGCCCGTCGTGTCCGCAGGCATGCATCTTGCCATCGACCTGGGAGCGATAGTCGATCTCGTTCAATTCCTGAAGAGGCAGGGCATCGATGTCGGCACGGATGGCAATGGTTTTGGCTCCAGGTTGGCTCGCACCACCACGCAAGAGGCCGATCACCCCTGTTTTTGCAACGCCCATCTGCACCTCCAATCCAAGCGAGCGCAAGCGCTGGGCGATCATACCCGCAGTGCGCACTTCTTCAAAGGCAAGTTCTGGATGCTCGTGCAAGTCGCGGCGCATGGCGATGAGATCAGGGACGAGTGCGTCAACTTCAGCTTTCAGTTGATCGGGGTTGGATAGAGCCATGACTCCTCGCTTTCAGGCAAAGAAAGAAGGTGCAACGCAAGAATCGGAGAGCCTTTCATAGAGTCAGGGAGTCGCGCGAGGTCGCGGCGATGTGTACCTCAACTGCGACGCTCTCAACGTGTCAGGCCACCTGGCAATCTGATACTGAGGGTCATGATCACATTCTCTCAGGATGCGATCATGACTCTCGATGCGCGAGAGGACACCCCTACCAGTTACCGAGCGGTCTATGAAGCTGCTCCCGCTTGTACGCCGGCAGTCGAGGGTGCCAACGTGATGGCCAGAAAGCGGTCGATCATGGCATTGACTTGCTCGGGCACCTCAAGTTCGAGGAAATGCCCGGACCCGACGATCTTGCCAATGACGAGCTGTGGACAGAGTTCGTGGAAGCGCTGCAAATCGGCATTCGGCGTTCCAGTGTCAATATAGAGCACGGGTACCTTACAGGCTGCAGCAGCAGCGGCACCATCCCAGGCGAGCATGCCCTCCCATGCTGAGGCGACGACCTGCTGCGGGGCAGAAGCCATCTGGTCCAGAATGCGTGCCTTGCGCTGTGGGTCGTCAGTCGGCGCGAAATTGAGTTCCAGGAACTGGCGCAGCACCTCCCGATAGGCTGGGGTCCGCAATCCCTGCGTGACCGGCTGCAGCCAGGCATCGGTGCCTGCTGGCGGGACAATGGTTGCGTCTAGCGCTATTACCGCCATGGGCACATCGGGGTAGCGGGCGGCGAGATCGAGGGCAATCGCTCCACCCATGCTGTGGCCAATGAGGGCCGGCTTGTAGAGCCCCAGCTCACGGCAGAGCCAGGCGAGATCGTCGGCGAATCCGGCGATAGTGTATTCCTGCTGTGGCTGCTCGCTCTGGCCGTGACCACGCAGGTCCACCGACACCACGCGGTGGGTGCGACGGAAGTGCTCGAACTGGGGCGTCATGAAGGTATGGTCACCCGCAAGGGCGTGGACCAGCAGGACGGGCGGTGCGCCTTTGCCTGCCTCTTCATAGAACAACGCGATACCGTCACGCTTAAGCTGTTGCATGCTATTCCTCCTTTGTCAAATGGTTCGGAGAACTTGATAGTCCTTCAATGGACTTACTAAGGAGAGTATAGCTATGCAGCGGCCTGTTGGCATCGTTGCAATCATGTATTTTCGCAGGGAGCTGGCAGGAGACACTGCACCACGCAGATGATGCAAAGTGTGTAGAAGTTGGAGCTAGGGGAGACGCATTAGGGTCAGACCGCGACTGATAGCATAGGCGGTCGCATCCGCCCGGCCACGCGCGCCGATCTTACCATAGATGTTGGCAATATGCCGCTGCACAGTGGGCACGCTCACAACCAGGGTTGCCGCGATCTCTTTGTTGGTCCTGCCCGAGGCTACCAGCCGCAGCACTTCCACCTCTCGTGCAGTGAGGCCGTCAGGGTACA
>CADDYT010000154.1 GCA_902810755.1 Chloroflexota bacterium | reverse complement strand
GGTCGGTGGACGAAGATTCTCCCGGTTGGAAGCAGATAGCAATTTCCGCTCTCCCTGCCAGCCCGATGGCTCGCTGCCTGCGTCTTCTCCTGCGCGCCCGCACCACTCTGCGCCGGGCGCTTGCCATTGAGGGACTGGAAACCGAGCTTGTCACCGAAGGAAAATCGTTGCAGTCTATAACCAGTTTCCTGCTCGGCGAGCTGGAGACGGCGCAGGTGCAGGCATTACAGACGTTACAGGAGGCGGAAGAGTACGAAATTCCACGCATGCTTGCTCGCTCTCATTGCCTTCTTGGGCGTATAATGACCATACAGGGAGCATTTGAGCAGGCCGCGACAGCGTTTGAGCAGGCGCTGCGCATCTTCCAGGAAAATGAGATGCGCCTGGATTATGCTCGCACCCTGCACTGTTACGGCCTCTCTCTTTTGCAGCCCACCGGCGCGGACGAGGCCCGCTACCGGCGCGGCCTCTCCTTGATGCAACAGGCGCGCGGCATCTTCGCCGCCTGCCACGCCGCCATCGACCTGGAATGGGTCTCATTCCAGCTTGCCGATTATGAAAGGCGGCAAGTAGCTCTACTGGCAAAGGATAGCTAACATGACCGAAAACAGCAGTGAATCAACCCGACTGGTACAGCTAGAACAGCAGGCAAACCTGCGCCGCTCCATTGAGACAACGATCAGCGAGCGATTTGCCCCTGAGGACGAGGGACTGCGGCACGCGCTCGCTGCCGGAGAGGAAGCGGGGTTGCCGCCTATTCAGATTTCGCCTATCCAGGGGCGCTTCCTGCAATTGCTCGCCGCTGCCTGTAATGCGCGCAAGATCCTTGAGATCGGTGCGCTGGCCGGCTATAGCGGTATCTGGCTGGCGCGCTCTCTGCCGGAGGGCGGGCGTTTGATTACGCTGGAAGTGAACCCCGCCCACGCCGAAGTGGTACGCAATTCCTTCGCCCACGCGGGCGTCGCCGACCGTACCGAGGTGCGTGTCGGCAAGGCCCTTGACCTGCTGCCAGGGCTTGAGAGCGAGGCCCCCTTTGATCTCGTCTTCATCGACGCTGACAAGTCGCCCTACCCACAGTACCTCGAAGCTGCACTGCGTCTGGCCCGCCCCGGCAGCATCATCGTCGCGGATAACTGCATTCGCGGCGGCAGGGTCTTCCAGCCATCGGAGGACGAAGGCAACAATGGCGTTGCCGAATACAACCGCCGCATCGCCAGCGACCCGCGCCTGATATCGCTCCTCTTGCCAATGGATGAGGATTACACCGACGGCTTTGCTGTCTCGGTCGTCAGATATAGCTGACAGCGGGGGAAATGTACCGTCATGGTTCTCGATACCGATTTCCATACTCACGTCTGTCGTAGCTCAGCCTTGCAGATGGCCCAGGCGGCCCGTGCAGGTGGGGTGCGCGTCCTCGGCCTCTCCGAGCATGTTTTCCAGATGCGCGAAGCCCACCCCCTGCTCGACCATATGCCGCAGGAAGGCCCCCTGCTCGCCCTTGCCGACTACATCGACGCAGTACGCGCAGCAGGGCAGCAGGCACAGTGCGATGTCCGTCTGGGTATGGAAGTCGACTTCATCCCACAGCAAAACGAGCACATTCAGGCTACCCTGCAGGGACATGACTGGGATTTTCTCATTGGTTCCGTACATGAGGTCGACGGTCTCCAGTACGAAAACGATCTGCATATCAGGCGTGCGGAGGGAGAAGCTCTCTGGCTGCGCTACTTTGAACTGCTCTGCCAGGCCGTGAGCAGCGGTTATTTCAGCGTCGTCAGCCATCCGGTGCGCATGCGCTTCAGAAACCCCTTTTTGCCGCACAACATCAATGAAGAACTGGCGCGACTGGCTGCCCTGGCGGCGCAGCATGATGTCGCGCTGGAAATCAACGGCTTCGATGTGTTGACCTACCCCACGCTTGTGCAGCGGCTCGCCAATGCCTGCGCCGCGCAGCACGCGCCCATCAGTGTCGGCTCCGATGCTCACCTGCCCGGTCAGATTGCCCGCGCCCATGTCCGGTCAGCAGCTATTCTGCACGCCGCAGGCATTCGCACCGTCAGAATATGGAGCCATCAGGTTCCTGAGGAGTACACAATAGATCAGTAAGATTTAACCATACAAATGACTTGCGCTCTCCCATCTACTGTGGTATACTCATGGTGGCTTTTTATGTGCCTGACACTTTACAGTACGGTTATTCCGTAGAAAGGCGTCCGACATGGCCCTCAGGAGCGATGAACTGAATTATAACCTGCAACACCTGAACGGTATGCTGACCACCCATGAAGCCGCCCGCCAGCTTGACCTCAGTTACTGGCATTTCATGCATCTCGTCGAAGCAGGACGCATCCCCGGAGTGCGCGTCGTCGACCGCTGGCTCTTCTCCCCCGTCGATCTTGATGCATACAGACGTAGTAAGTACGGCGAGCTCGAAGACCTTGCGAAGACGGCCCTCGAACACCCGGCGGTCGACCTGACAGAGAAGCAAGAAACGATCTGCCGCTACCTGGTCGATAGTCGCCGCCCATCCGAAATCGCCCGTATGCTCCAGCAATCCCGCCAGGCAGTCCACTCGCAAATCACCCTGATCCGCGAAAAAGTCTCCCGCATCCAGTCCCGAAAATCTTCCTCCTCCGGCTCCAGAATCCGCAACTCCTCAAAGAAAGACCCTCCTTCCCGGCGCAGAAAATAAGCCCTTTTGCTTCGCTCACCCCTCTTTTGAGGTAATTGCCCGGTGTGATTATCCCTTCTTTTCTATTTCCACAATTAATTGCCAGCGGGCAGTGATGGCTCAATCAGCGGGGCCATTGATGGTTCGTGGGCGGCGAAAGCGCGCAGCAGGCCGAAACAGCCCGCGAGCATCATATCGCCGTGCGGTGTTGCCTCGTAAGGATGCAGAGATGAGCCGCGCAAGAGTTCACGGCGCGGGCCGGTGACGGCCAGGAAGGGAAACGATGCGTTGGCTTCCTGCGGTTGACGCAGGATGAGCGCGCCATGTCCGCTGGTGTTGAAGACTTCATCGTTCGTGAGCGTGCCGTTTGCCAGTTTGAGCAGCAGTTGTTCGAGTTGCTCGCGGTTGATCTCGCCGGTGTGGTGTTCAAAAATGCCCTGAATGCGCCCATCGAGCAGATGGAAGGCGAGAGTGTGAAAATTGCCGATATTGCAGAGGACGCTTTCACGCTGGCTGCGCACAACAGGGTCTTCCAGCGCGCCCAGCACTGCCGCCGAGCCAGTATCCATGAGCAGCAAGGGAGCCTGTGGGTTGGAGTTGCTCAGCGCGAGGTAGCGAGCGGCGCTGCGTGCGATAGAGCGCAGGCGCGTCAGGTTGGCGGGTGTCTGCTCTGCCGGATAGGCAAAGGCGCCGGGCGTCGGGTCGCGCTGCACCGTCTGTGTAATGAAATCGAAGCGGAAACGCCGGTCGCTGATGCCGGGAGGGGCCGCGCCATGATCGAAGGCGGCAATGGCCAGCGCATCAACGGTGGGACTCACATCGAAGGCTTGCAGGGCCGTGATGATAGCCTGCGCGTCAAAATCTTGCAGTTCGATATGCAGCAGGTCAGGGTTTCTGGCACGGCGCGCCGCCTCATCCTCGTCAATGATCTCAAAGCCCATCTGCTCCACCATTGTCAAATCATCATCAAAGGTGCGGCCAGCTTCCGGGGTCACGGCAACGGAATAGCCCGCCAGGGCATGGTCGCGCGCCGCCCAGTGACTTGGCCCGCCTCCCATCGTTACCCCTGTCAGCAGAACGGGCCGTCCCTGCTCCGTCGCCCGCTTAATGCGCTCCGCTACGATGACGGTAGGCGATGGCATGACCATCTTAAAGCAGTTCTCTATCGTCTTCCCGCTCTCAAACAGCAGGATATCCTGTGTCCCTGTCCCAACATCGGCGGTGAGAATACGAAAAGGTCCTGACATGCGGAAGCTCCTTCATGCTTAACTGCGTTGATCGTGTCAGGCCGCGTGGAGCAAAGCATCTGACGGTGACATAGCGGTACAGGCCCCCGCATGCTTCGCTCCACGCAGCCTGACACGATCTATTCCAATCTGTATGAGTATATCACCTCGGGTACAGCACGTTATACAACCGGTTTCCTCACATATCATGGTATGCCATGAGAAAGTGACTCCGACATGTCATACTGAGCGCAGCGAAGCATCCGCGGGGCTATGCCGCCCGGTTGGTCACCGCAGATGCTTCGCTGCGCTCAGTATGACACGGCCAGGAACCGTTTTCATGGCTAGCCACATCCCCTATAATAGTAACTGATACCAGACAAAAACAGGTGGGAGGGGTTCTCTGTGTCTACATCTACGCAAGCTCACACGATCACGTTGTTGATTTCCTGCCCTGACCGTCCGGGGATTGTGGCAGCGATTTCACAGTTTATTTTTCAGCACCAGGGGAATATCTGTCAGTCCGACCAGCATTCGACGGACTTGCACTCTGGCACGTTTTTTATGCGTATCAGCTTCGCCGAGGATAGCTTCATATTGAGCCGGGCGGAACTGGTGCGGGCCTTTACGCCGATAGCCGAGAGGTTCGGCATGCACTGGAGCGTCCACTACTCGCGGGAGCGCAAACGTGTCGGCATTCTCGTCTCGAAGTTCGACCACTGCCTGATAGACCTGCTCTGGCGCTGGCGCAGCGGCGAACTGGAGATGGATATTTCCTTTGTGATCAGTAATCATCCCGATCTGGAACCGATTGTACGCCCGTATGGCATCCCATATCATCATTTTCCCATCAGGCGAGAGCAGCGCCAGCAAGACGAGCGGCAGATGCTCGAATTTCTGCTGGGCAAGGTGGATTTCCTGATCCTTGCCCGCTACATGCAGATACTGGAGCCGTTTATCGTCCACGCCTACCCGCATCGCATCATCAACATCCACCACAGCTTCCTGCCCGCCTTTGTCGGCGCGAAGCCGTATGAGCAGGCGTTCGAGCGCGGCGTCAAGCTGATCGGCGCAACGGCTCACTATGTGACCGAGCGACTCGACGAGGGGCCGATTATCGCTCAGGATGTCATTCACTGCAATCATCGTGACCGGCTCGAAGACCTGATTCGCAAAGGGAAAGAGGTGGAACGTCGCGTGCTGGCCCAGGCTGTGCGCGTGCATATCGAAGACCGTGTGCTGGTACACGGGAACAAGACCATTGTGTTCGATTGATCGGAGGTGTCATGCCGGGCGAGAGTGAAGCATCTGGTGAAGCCACACTGATCGATTGGGGGCCAGAGATGCTTCGCTGCCGCTCCGTATGACATGGCTGAGATGCTTCTTCCAGGGCATGCTATCTTCCCTGAAAGTGGGCGAATCGTGATAAAATATGAAGCAATCCACATCTTTTTTCACGAGGTAGTAACTATGGAGCAGATGGAGCAAGCGGCTCAGGCTCAGCAACAGAAAATCCAGGAGACGGCGCGTACAGGAACGGCATACTTACCGATTGATGACTACGCCGTGATCGGGGATCTGCACACGGTGGCGCTGGTGGGCAAAAATGGCTCTATTGACTGGTGTTGCATTCCCCGTTTCGACTCTCCCAGCGTCTTCGGGGCCATTCTCGACGCCGACAAAGGCGGGTTCTTCCGCATCTCTCCGCCCGATACCCCCAATATGGGGCGCAAGCAGTTGTATCTGCCGGAAACCAATATCCTCATCACGCGCTTTCTGACCGTCGATGGCGTGGGCGAAATTACCGACTTCATGCCGATCAAGCAGGAAAATAGCGCCCAACACCAGCATCATATCATCCGTATGGTGAAGGTGGTGCGCGGCACGCTCTCTTTCGAGATGACCTGTCGGCCTGCTTTCAACTACGCGCGCGATTCGCACATCATCCATCTCTCAAAGGATGGCGCGATTTTTAACAGCGAGACCCTGTGTCTGGGGCTATCCTCGTCTGTACCGGTCGAGGAAGATGGCAGAGGCGGAGTGAGGGCCACCTTCACGCTGCACACGCATCAGTCAGCGTACTTTGTGTTGGAAAGCGCGAAGGACAGCGATATGGCTCCCCCGCACATCTCGCCTGCGAAGATCCACGACGCCTTCGAGAAGAATGTGCGCTACTGGCGCGCCTGGCTCGCGCAATGCACCTATCACGGTCGCTGGCGCGAGATGGTGCAGCGTTCGGCTCTCGTCCTCAAACTGCTCACCTATGCCCCGACCGGCGCGATTGTCGCCGCGCCAACAACCAGCCTGCCGGAAACTATCGGCGGCGCTCGCAACTGGGATTATCGCTATACCTGGCTGCGCGACACCGCGTTTACCCTCTACAGTATGCTTACGCTGGGCTTCACAGATGAAGCGCGCGCCTTTATGGGCTTTCTCGATGCTCGCTGCCACGAACTGAAGGAAAACGGCACCTTGCAGCCTATGTACGGCATTGATGGCGAACACGACCTGACAGAATTTACGCTGCCAAACCTCTCAGGCTATCGTGACAGCCGGCCTGTGCGCGTTGGCAACGCCGCCTACAGGCAATTGCAACTTGATATCTACGGCGAATTGATGGACGCCATTTACATCTACAACCGCTACGATACCATCTCCTACGACCTCTGGCAAAACCTGCGCCGCCTGCTGGGCTGGTTAAGTGTCCACTGGCAGGAGCCGGACGAGGGCATCTGGGAGGTCAGGGGCGGCCCCCGGCACTTTGTCCACTCACGGTTGATGAGTTGGGTCGCCTTCGATCGCGCCCTGCGCCTGGCTCGCCATCGTGGCCTGCCCGCGCCAATGGCCGAATGGATGCAGACCAGCGCCCAGATTTATGAGCAAATCATGGACAGGGGCTGGGACCCTAAAGTGCGCAGCTTTGTGCAATATTACGGCACCACTGCCATCGATGCCAGTTCCCTGCTCATGGTGTTGACCAACTTCGCCGGAGCTACCGATCCGCGTATTATCGCCACCCTCGATCGTATCCAGCGCGAACTGACCACCGATTCGCTGGTGCATCGCTACAACCCGCAGAAAGCCGCCAACGATGGCCTGGGCAGCGTCGAGGGAACGTTCAGCGCGTGCAGCTTCTGGTTTGCCGAGGCCCTCGCCCGCGCCGGTCGGCTCGACGAGGCCCGGCTGATGCTCGAAAAAATGCTGACCTACAGCAACCATGTCGGCCTCTACGCCGAAGAAATTGGCCTGACCGGCGAGGCTCTGGGCAACTACCCGCAGGCCTTCACGCACCTCTCGCTGATTACCGCCTGCTACAACATCGACCAGATCCTCAACAAAGCCTACGGCGGCTACTCGCTAAACGAACCTTACGCCAGGGCACAGGAAGGCTGAGGCCCGCAAAGGAGCAACAGGAATTTTTCAGAGCCGCATATCGTTCTCATGTAACAGGGATAGCTGCTATCCCTGCACAAGGTGGCGTCACTTCTAGCACAGAAGTTCGGCTCTCTTGCGTTTTTGTTGGCTAAAGAGTATACTTGGGAAGCGAGAGAGCAGGTACTATTTTTGCTCATTCCTCATTGTGGCACACCCCATTGGACAGCTATGCTTCTATTATCATGGGCAGGCCAGATCGGGATACAGAGAGCTTTTTTATGCCTTTACTGAAAAATGGCCTCGCGGGTATGGCATGCTGAGCGCAAGCGAAGCCGATATGCCCGGTCAGTTGATTGCTTGAGCAAATATGTGAGGACAAAGATTTACCTATGACACAGACAAATATAGAGAAAACAGACGTACAAGAGGATAGCCGCTTGATTACCAGGGAAGATATACGCAATGTCGCCATTATCGCCCACGTCGACCATGGCAAGACGACGCTGGTGGATGGATTGCTCAAGCAGAGCCACATCTTTCGCGAAAACCAGCAGGTGGGTGAGCTGATTATGGACTCCAACGACCAGGAGCGCGAGCGCGGCATCACCATCCTGGCGAAAAATACGGCTATCACCTATCGCGGCATCAAGATCAATATTATCGATACGCCCGGCCATGCCGACTTTGGCGGCGAGGTCGAGCGCGTGCTGAACATGGCTGATGGCTGTATTCTGCTTATCGACGCAGTTGAAGGGCCGATGCCCCAGACCCGCTTTGTCTTGCAGAAGGCGCTGGAACTCAACCTGCAACCTATTGTCGTCATCAACAAAATTGATCGCCGTGACGCGCGCATCGAGCAGGTGCTGGAGTGGACGCAGGACCTGTTTCTGGAACTGGCGACGCGAGACGAACACCTCGACTTCCCGGTTCTCTACGCCATCGGGCGCGACGGCGTAGCCATGTATTCCCCGGACGATGAACGGCGCGACCTCGAACCACTTTTCGAGACCATTATCAATACCGTTCCGGCTCCAGAGGTCGATCCCGACGCGCCGTTGCAGATGCTGGTCGCCGCGCTCGACTACGACGACTACAAAGGGAAATATGCCATTGGCCGTATCGTGCGCGGTCGCGTCACCCCCAACACCTTTGTAGCCCACATCAACCGCGACGGCGTGATTTCGCGGCAGAAGGTGAACCTGGTGCTATCCTATAAAGGCTTGCAGCGCGTCGAGGTTCCCGAAGCGGTGGCCGGCGATATCGTCGCGTTGACCGGCATCGCGGATGCCAGTATCGGCGAGACCATCGCCGACGTGGATGCGCCGGAAGCCCTGCCCACTATCGCCATCAGCGAGCCAACGCTGAAGATGACCTTTGCCGTCAACACCTCGCCCTTCGCCGGTCGCGAGGGCAAATATCCCACCTCACGGCAACTGCGGGCGCGCCTCTATCGTGAACTGGAGACCAATGTGAGCCTGCGCGTCCAGGATGGCAACACCCCGGACGAGTTTATCGTCTCCGGGCGTGGCGAACTGCACCTCTCCGTGCTGATCGAAGATATGCGCCGCGAAGGCTACGAGTTCCAGGTCTCGCGCCCGGAAGTCATCACCCGCGAGGACAACGGCAAGTTGCTGGAACCCGTCGAAACCCTCGTTATTGACACTCGCGACACCTACATCGGTGTCCTGACCGAGGCGCTGGCCGTGCGCAAGGGCCAGTTGATGAACATGACCAACGACGGCGCAGGCAACGTGCGCTTAGAATATCGCATCCCCACGCGCGGCCTGATCGGCTTCCGCAACGTCTTCCTGACGCTGACACAGGGCAACGGCGCGATGAGCAGCATGCTCGTTGGCTACGAACCCTGGATGGGCAAGATCGGCACGGCGCGCATGGGCGTATTAATCGCTTCCGAAACCGGCACAGCTATGAGCTACGGCCTGAGCAACGCCCAGCAGCGGGGCCAGACCTTCGTTGAACCCGGTACCATGGTCTACGAAGGCATGATCGTCGGCCTGAACTCGCGCCCGGCAGACCTGACCGTCAATATCTGCAAAGAGAAGCAGAAGACCAACGTGCGCTCCTCTACTGCCGAAATCGCCGTGCGCCTGGAGCCAGCCGTAATCATGAGCCTGGAACAGTCGCTCGACTTCATCAATAACGACGAACTGGTCGAGGTGACGCCGCAGAGCATCCGCCTGCGCAAACGCTACCTCACTCAGCACGAACGCGCCCGCATGCGCGAGCAGGATTAAGCATTTTCCACAAGAAGCGTGGGGCCACGTTTTCATGGCAGGCCATGACCTTATGCTTCGTTGCCGCCTACCATGACATGACCAGCGAGCGCAGCCCCTGCATGACCTCTTCATTGCCGCGCAACATCTTCAGCGCGCGATGCTTCCACAGGGCTATCTTGCCTGCCGGGACATGCAGGCGGCTTGCCAGTTCGCCCTCGTCCATCCCCGCCAGGAAGCTGTACCACAGCACCAGCTTATAGCGGGGATTGCGCAGGGATAAGATCGCCGCTTTCAGCGCCTGCCGCAACTCCTCGTGCAATACATGATCGACGGGGTCGTGTTGCTGATCGACCCATTGTTGGGCCAGTTCCTCGAATTGCTCCTCAAGCGAAAGGAACGAATCCTGTTGCCGCTTTTTCAAACAGGCGTAAACATTGCGCTTGAGGATGGTATGTATCCAGCCGAGGAAAGCCGTCGGGTTCGTCGGCCCGGCCTCAGCGTTCTCCCGGAGCATCACAAACAGCATCTCAAGGGTCTGGCTGAGAATGTCATCCAGCGCGTGGGGGTCGTGCTGGAACATACTGGCATAGCGTGCGCGTAACAGTATCCTGTGCAGGTAGCCGCGCATCACCTCAAAAGCGCGTTCGCGCCTCTCTGCTTCGCCCGACCGCCACGCCTCACAGGTCGCCCGGCTGCACACCCCCAGCGCCATGCGCCTCAACAGCGATATTGCCTGTTCTCCACCATCGACATGCTCCTTCCATTCGCAAGCAAGCTGCTCCGCCAGCGCCTGCGCCGAAAGGATACCCGGATACAGAGCAGCGATCTCTCCCGCGACAGCATACATATTTGCGCTACATTGATTATCCAGCTTCATCGTCTTCTCCTCCTCAAATATAACAATTATTAGACTTAATTCATAGAAATATTATATAGTGTAATAGTCATATATTCAATATCTTATCACACCATTTTACGATTTATTATTAAATCGGCAGTCCGTTTAACAGAACGGACTGATTTTCTGCGAGATGACCACAAACGATGAAAAACAGGCCCGCCGGTGGGCTTTTTACTGCCCGATGCGCTTGCATAGCAGCCAGTTATGGGTTATTATGTGGTAGTGTCTGGATATACGGGAGTGAAAGAGCGTGAGCAGAGCAAAAAACCCTGCGCTGCCGCAGGTGTTGTTTTATACGAAGGCTGGCTGCCACCTGTGCGACGAGGCGCGGGAGATGCTGGATGATATCGCAGCGGAAACGGCGTTTGAATTGACGGAGACGGATATTCGCACCAGCCCGGAGCTATTTGAGCAATATCGGTATCGCATTCCTGTCATTATTATTGATGATACATTGATTGTAGAAGGACGTATCGAATATCGCGAACTGGTACGCGCCTTTCAAGAGGCCGATCGGCGCAGGAAATAGAGCGAGGAAGAGATCATGGCAATACAGCAGGAACAGCTACAGAGCGCCAGCAATCCTTATCTAAGGCTTGCCCCACAACCGGCGGCCAGGCGACGCCTGGAAAAATACAGTATGCGCTTCGGCAACTTTTTGCTGCGTTATTGGGCGCACCTGATTACCGGCGTCATGGGTCTGCTCGTGCTGACTGCGTTGCTCATCCCGTTTCTCTCCTATCTGGGGCTGGATGTCATCGCCAAACCGCTCTTCTACTCGCTGCACCTTGTCTGCGCGCAAATTCCCGCGCACTCGTTCTACATCCTCGGCCACCAGCTTGGGCTGTGCGCGCGCAACCTTTCCATCTATAGCTCCATGACCTTCGCCAGTCTCGTCTTCATCCTGACGAAGAAGCGTATGCCGGGCCTGCCCTGGTGGCTGTGGGCCTTGATGCTGCTGCCCATTGCCTGGGACGGCCTGACCCAGATGTTTGGCCTGCGCCAGAGTACCTGGGAATTGCGCGTTCTCACCGGCACCCTCTTCGGTCTCGCCAATATCTGGTTCATCTTCCCCCTGATCCAGAAAACGCTGATGGAAGCGGCCCCGCCACCAGCGCCCGCAGATGAAGCGACTGCGCCTTATGGCCTCTCTTCCAGAAATGAGTAGTGCGCAGCCGATTTTGCAGGGCATTCCGCACGTTGCCAGAACGACCGCAGTACCGGATGCTTTTCTTGTGACATAGATATCCCATGCTCAAGCCTTACACCAGTAGGACGCCTGTAAACAACACCTGTCCCGTCTCCTGGCTACCTGCTGGCGGTGATTGGATGAGGAGCAGGGCCTGCTGGTTGGCGAGGGTAGCCGGATAAGAAAGTGTACCGCTATAGTGGCCGCTGGCATCGACACTGAACGGTAAGATATTCGTCTCTGGAAGCGGGGACAGGGTGTGATCGAAGAGGGTGGCGCTGAGCTGACCATCGGGTAGCGCGCCGCTGCCTCGAAGCGAAATGGGTGAGGCTGTGGGAGCGTTGAAGTGGGATGTGTCCAGCGTGATGCCCTGCGTCTGTGCTGCGGTGACGAACCAGAGTCCTTGCCGATCGTGCTGGATAAGGCGTTGGAGCGTGACGATGAGCCGGGTCCGGGAGTGTTGCGCGACAAGCTGTACCTGCGCGGTGTTGCCGTCATTGCTCAGGAGGCGATTCCCTCGATTCGTTGTGGGCCAGTGCAGCAGGTCGCTTGCCATCTGTTCTGCTGTCGCCAGGGGGTCGCTCCAGAGCAGAGGCTGGCCGTTGTTGGCTTGCTGCTGCAATTGTTCGGCTTCGTAGCGGCTGGCGACGGGATAGAGGCCGGGGAAGGCGACCTGCACCAGCGCACCGTTGCGCCAGGCATATTCGCGATAGATGCTCTGTTGTAGCGGTTGCTCAATCGCGCTGGCCTGCGCCGCCTGTGTGGTGTCCTGCTCGCCTGTGAGCAGTGTGTTGGCTGCGCTGATGCTGGCGTTGCCCTGGACAAGCCCGCGTTGCGCAAGCAGCGTTGTCAGTGCGGGCGTGTGGTTGCGCAGCGTGCAGCCGAAGACGTAGACATCGAGTGTTGATTGCGCGCCCGTGTTCGCAACCTGCACCAGCGTTGAGGGCTGGCCGCCGGTAAGCTGGCTCGCGAATTGGACCGCCTCCATTTGCTGCCTGCCGGATTGCAGGTGAACGACGGCGGCATAGTCGGTTGCCGTCAGCAATGCCTGGCAGGTGGTGGGTGCGCCCTGAGCATTGCTCATATGCATGATGCTGATGAAGTGGAGCAGAGCAATCAATACGAAGATTGAGCAAAGGACGGTGAGCAGTCGCGGCCTCTGATAGTAAACGCGGTTTGTACAGGTCGCCGGTATTCTTTCCTTCACGAAGATGATACGGGTTGTTGTGTTGCCAGTCTTTATCGTGTTTGCCATAGACTTTCCGCATCCCTTTCCAGAAATCTTCTCTTCTCTTTCCATTCTACAGGGGAAGCGGAAATCTCCTGATTGAAGAAGCCGTTAGCTCCTGCACCCTTTGCAAGAGAGGGCTATTTTGTAGTAGGATAGGTGTATGACAGAGATCAACAAGAACATCTCAGGCGGTGTTGTCCACGAATTGCCAGAGGACTTACGGGAGACTCTCGCTTCTGATGCGGAGGCGCTAGCAGCATGGGAGGGTCTGACGCCTCTTGCGCGCAATGAATGGATTTGCTGGGCGATCTCCGTGAAAAAGCCGGAAACCAGAAGGCAGCACGTTGAACGGGTGCGCACGGAACTCAAAGAGGGTATGCGCCGACCCTGTTGTTGGATGGGATGTGTTCACCGCACGGACAAGTCGGTAAGCCCGTCGGTGCGATGGGTACTGGAGAAACGATCTAAAAAGTCATCATAGATGATGGCTTTTCTGCAACGACACAACGACAGTGCCATCTGGACAGCGCGCCAGTCGCTATATCGGTGGCTGAGAAGAGAAGCCTGTAGAATTGGCATGCTTAAGCCTGCTGCAAATGACCCGACAGGATTTTCAGCGAGCCGTTTTCCATGCCGATGATGTAGTAGCCGGTGTAGCTTTGCGTGCTGCCATCGGTGTTTGTGGCGTTGAGCGTGACATCAAGGCGGATGGTTCCATCGGCCTGCTGCGTGGTGTTGGTGATGGCGATAATATCGTGCTGCGTGTTGGAGAAGCCGTTGACGTAATTGGCGTATGACTGCTGCTGGGCCTGCATCTGCGTGCCGAGCATAGCGTAAGCGTCCTGGTAATCCCTGTTGTTGATATCGCTGTAATAGTTCTCAAGCAGCGTTTGCGCCTGCTCGGTAAGTGGAACGGTCGTTGGAGGTGGCGTAGGAGTAGGCGTTGGGGTTGGCGTCTGCGTAGAGACCGCCGTTTGTGTGGAAGTTATGCCGGTGGGGGTTGAAGCTGCTGTGGTAGGAGTTGCATTATTGAACAGGATGCCCTCGCGTTTCGCCAGCAAGATGCCAAGCGCGCCGCCGACGAAGAGCAGGGCGACGAAGAAGAGGATCAAGGCCACCTGTCCGCTGCGATTCTGACGCCGTTGCGTTCCTGGCGCGTAAGCTGCTTCGATTGGCTGGTAGATCACGCTGCCAGGTGATGGATAGCCGGGTGAGGATACGCCCTGCGCCGGAGAACTGGCCTCGTTTGCCACTGTCGGCGCGTAGTTGGCGCCGCTGGTAGGAGTAGCGGGCGGATAGCCTGGAAAGCCGGGATAGGACGAGCGGTCGCCGGCCTGGGGAGCCACTGGCGGCAGGGGCGTGATGTAGGTTGGTTCATTCGCTGCCTGATTGGCATGAAGGATGGTTGCCCCCGGCTGCGAGATGTATGTTGGCTGCGTGGATGGCAGGGGAGTGGGCGTTGCCTGGACGGTGGGTAGCTCTGTTCCCGGCTGCGACGTGGGGTCAGCGGACGCTGGCAGCACCGCTATCGTCGGGTCGTTGGGGTGGGATTCTTCCATAGCTAAACGCGCATCCGCTGCCGCGCCGCAGCGCGGGCAGACGGCGCTGCGTGGTGGTAGTTGCAGGCCACAGTTACCGCAAAAAGCCATATACCCCTCCTTGCAATCAAGCAGCTTTTTAGCAAGTTTTACGAGCTATATTATACTCCAT
>CADDYT010000153.1 GCA_902810755.1 Chloroflexota bacterium | reverse complement strand
GAAGTGGGAACAAGGTAATAACGTATGGTCATATCCCAGTAACGACGGTAGGGCTTCACACCATCATCGACTTCCGGCCTGAGATAATTCCTTTTGATGAGCAGTCTGCAATTGTTGCGGTGCGCTCGCTCAATGGGGCTATCACCCGCGAATATATCCTGCACGTAGCAGTATTTCTGGCTCCAGGCGCGCAACAGCCAGAGTGCTGCCGTCTCATCTGGCGTCGGTAATATCATGTTCTCACCTCGTAGCAGGCGCTGATCGCTCTCTTGAGATACTCTTCAATGCAACCTCTTTTATCTGGAATGCTGGGGCAGTAGAAGCGCACATTTCCACCGCCCCGAAAGGTAAGGCCACGAGCAGCATGCATCCACGAGAACATATATCGGTGCCATCATGAGCAACCTACCTTCCACTAATGGCACGTATGAACATTGACAAAAGAGACAGCATTGTGATGAAAAATCCTGCAAAAGCTTTCAACCTTTATCAGATGTCACCGTATAGTAAGTGTAGCCGTGATGATAAGAGATGCGACTACAACCAGGCAAAACATTCTCCTCTTGAGAGTGATAACGCCCTGGCTGTGAAACGTGCTTTCCTGCGAAAGATCAGTGATACAGAACAGCAATAAGGAGAAACAGCGTATGACACAGAACGATGCCAATGTTGAGAACAGAAGCTACACAGATGAGTTGCAGGTGATGGGCGAGCAGTTGCTTTCAAAGGTGAAAGAGCTGGTTCACGAAGGCAATGTGCGCCGCATCATCATCAAAGATCAGAGCGGCCACACCATCCTCGAAATCCCCCTGACCATCGGTGTAGTGGGCGCTATTCTGGCCCCGACCCTGGCGGCAGTCGGCGCAATCGGCGCCCTGCTGGCCCAATGCTCGATCCAGGTTGTGCGCACCGAAACCCCCGGCCCAGACGAAACCTCACAGGGATAGTATCCACAGAGCAATCAACACGGGCTGGTTGTCAGTAAGCAGGCAACCAGCCCATGTTTTATTCCTCATATCACCCTCTTTTGCCAGATAGCGGCAAAACGCATAGAATAAAGATGATGGTAAATGCTACCATGCCGCATCGTGTAACATTGTGGCAGGTTCACTCATGTCATGCTAGCGCAGCGAAGCATCTGAGGCAGGATTGATCTGGATAAGCCGCTAGATGCTTCCCTTCGCTTCACTCAGGGCTAAAGGCTTATTGCGCTCAGCATGACATCTCAGGAGAGAGCATAGTATGGCAAAAACGTTGAGGGAACGCCCGTTTGTGCGCGCCAGAAATCGCCGACAAGCCTATGTGTTGCTGGCCCTGGGCCTGTTATTTCTGATCGCAGCCGCCATTGTGCATCTTGTGCTGCGCATCAGCCCATTCACCTATCCCCTTGGTATCTTCCTGCTGGGCATAGGTCTGCTGATCGCCATGTTCTTCAACCCCCACCGGCTGGCGGTCGTGACATGGATGGCGCTGTTCATCGGGCTGGAAGTCTTCCTACTCTACAAAAATATCCTTCCCGGCAGGCAAACGTTGCCAACGTTTATTCTCGCCATTGGACTGGCATTACTCGGCATCGCAATCATGGGCAAGCGAGGCTATGTCAGGGCGGGCGCGCTCTCGCCGGCCATCCTGGTTCTCATCATAGGCATCGTCGAATATTTCCTGTTCGCGAACCAGCTCCCATCATTTGCCGTCCCATTCCTGCTCTCGCTGTGGGTGCCTGCCGTCGGCTTGCTGCTCTTTGGACTCTATTATCTGACAACGGTGGGCAGGAGATAGCGTTTTTTCACAGAAAACAGAAAAAGGATTTTGTTATGCATACATTTACCCCTGAGGTTCAGGCTTTCCTTTTGACGGGAACGCGCACCGCGAAAGTGGCAACAGTGAGGGCCGATGGACGCCCGCATGTGACCCCGGTCTGGTTTCTTCTGGATGGCGATAGCATCGTCTTCACCACATGGCACACAACGGTCAAGGCTAACAACATACGACGCGACCCGCGAGTGTGCATCTGCGTTGACGACGAGACTTCCCCATACGCCTATGCCTTGATTGAGGGAACAGCAGAAATGAGTACCGACCCCGACGCTCTGCTCTACTGGGCCACACAGATCGCCGCCAGATATATGGGAGAGGCGCTCGCCGAGTCCTACGGCAAACGTAACGGAGTTGCCGGAGAGCTGCTGGTACGGGTCACACCCACAAAAATCCTCTTCGAGAAAAACCTCGCTGGCTAGCTTGACACGTACCCGAAAGCATGCTACTATTCTGACCAGGTTAAGCGTAACCACTTGCACCTCGGTGAAGAAAGCAAGAAAGAAAATGGGAAATCTCGACCAGGTACAGATACAGATGAGCGATTTTGCCGCGTGAGCGAGTACGCCAGGGCTTACGCGGCAGGATATGGCGCTTTCTGATGCTTCCCTCACCTATCTATCGGTGGTGAGGAGTCTCTCTACTGGTTGAGCATCTTCCGAGCTATCTTCCTTCCCCGTTCCAGCATCCGGCGTGTCTCGCACCGGCAGGCACGCCTTGTCGCTGATTTTCCCGTGATTGACACCGCATTTGCTACCCGTCACTCACTACCACCGTTCGCATAATCATCTCCACAGTGCGTGCCTCGCCCGATACAGGGTTGTTTTCGGCTTCATGTTTCATACAGTGAGCCAATGGCTATAAGAAATTCTAGCAAAGAGGCAAGCATATGTCGACGATGCACGATGATTCGATGATGGAGATGGAAATGGCAAGTGCAGCACAGGGAATTGCAGAGGCGGGGTCAGAAGAGACAGGGAAGCAGGGAAACGTTGTACCGCTCTGGCGCAACCGCGACTTCCTGCTGATCACAGGTGGGCAGGCAGTCTCCTTGATGGGTTCGCAGGTCTCACAACTGGCGTTCCCGTTGTTGATGCTGGCGCTGACACACTCACCGGCGCAGGCAGGTTTCATGGCTGCTGTGCGCGGCTTGCCTTTCGCGCTGCTGTGTTTGCCTGCCGGGGCGCTGGTAGATCGCTGGAATCGCAAGCGTGTGATGATCCTGTGCGATACGGGGCGGGCGCTGGCTCTGGGCAGCATCCCCCTGGCGCTGCTGCTGGGCCACCTGACATTTATCCATCTGTACCTGGTTGCGCTGATCGAGGGAACGCTGTTTGTCTTTTTTAACATGGCAGACGCGGCCAGTTTGCCACATATTGTGGCAAAAAAGCAATTGCCCGACGCCACCGCTCAGGCCCTGCTGGCGGAGTCCGTGTCGAATCTGCTTGGCCCCGCGCTCGGCGGCCTACTCTACAGTATAGCAACCATGCTGCCCTTTGGAGCAGACGCCATCTCTTATGCTGCCTCGGTCTGCTCGCTGTTCTTCATCCGTGCAGAGTTTCAGGAAGAGCGTGCAGCAACGCAAAAACAGAATCTCTGGCAAGAGATAGGAGAAGGGCTGCGCTGGCTCTGGCACGAGCCGCTGGTGCGCTTCATCGCCGTCCTCACCGGTGGCATCACCTTTCCGGTAGTTGGTTACGGGCTGATTCTGATTGTGATTGCGCAGGGGCAACACGCCTCGTCGTCGATCATTGGTCTCATCTTTGCCTGTGGCGGCGTGGGCAGCGTGCTGGGCGCGCTGCTGGCCGGGCCATTGCAAAGACGCTTCAGCTTCGGGCAGATGCTGACCGGCGCAACGTGGGTCTGGGCGCTGACATGGCTTCTTTTCGCCATCGCCCCCAACCCGCTGATCCTGGGCATTGTGACGGCGTTGAGCTTTATTGTCGTGCCTATCTACACGGGAACGCAATACAGCTACCGCATCGCCATGATCCCCGACGCCTTGCAGGGGCGCGTCAACAGCGTGTTTCGCCTCATCGCTTTCGGCACGCAGCCACTCGGCCTCGCGCTGACCGGCGTCCTGCTGCAAGCCATCGGCCCTGTCCCAAGCGTTCTGGTTCTCTTCATCCCACAGTTCGTTTTGAGCATCGCCGTCACCTTCAATCGACATGTGCGGCATGCAAAGCCGATCAGCGAGTTGAAATAGACAGAGCATACAAACGCCTGCTCGATCACGGCTGGCCCATCGATGGCAGCGCCGACCATACCTCGCACGAGGCCATCTACCTGCACGACCCCGATTTCAACGGCATCGAGCTTGCCTGGGATCGCGAACCAAGCTACTGGCGTCCCTGGTATGGAGCCACCATGGAGCAGATGCCGGTTCTCAACAAACCGCTCAACTTCGCCAGCCTGCTCGCCGAGCTTGATGAGCCTCCTGCTGCGGATGCGATACCAGAAAGCAAATAACGTCCTCCGACATGTCAGGAAACGTTTTCAATGGCATCCATGAGAAAGTATCATAGACGTGTCATGCTGAATGGCAAAGAGAAGTAGGATTCTCTCTTGCGGATGAAACGGCGCGGGCCTCGACATCGCGAGCGCCCGCGCCGGTATCTGCTGTCGTCGCTTAGAGTTTCACCTTGTGATAGAAGTCCTCAAAGGGGATGCTGATACCCAGACTTCTCAGTTCCACCAGGTCGCCGCTGCGGTAGTGGTAGGGACGCCAGTCGGTTTCGCGCCGGTGGATGATAATTTCCTTGCGCTCGCTGCCGATCAACAGGTACTCCTGCACTGAGGCGATCTTCTTGTAGCTGTCAATCTTATCATAGCGGTCGCGCTTCTCTGTGTTGGGCGACAGCACCTCGATGATCACTGTTGGGCTGGTGAGCGACTTGTGGTCTGGCTCTTCACAGGATACGAGTACATCAGGATACACATACACATCCTCAGCAAGCTGAGCCTTTGTGTCACTGGTATAGGCGATGCATGGGCTATCTTCGAGGGCATTGTTGAGAACCGTAATGGCTCTTGCTGCTAAGGCTCCATGCGCAGGGCTGCCGCCCGCCATATCCTCAACAACGGCAGCATTGCCTAGATACGCTGAAGAGGGTGGACGCACCATGAACACATAGCCATGCAGGTACTCATACTTGCCATCGGTCGCTTCATCGAGAGCGAGATACTGTTCTACAGGCATGAATAGCCCTTCGCTGACACGTGATCGTTTCGCTACCATGATTGCACCTCGCTTTCGTTTTCTCACTGACACTGGATAGTGTACCATATTCGTTGTAGACTCTCGATATATCACCGTGATATACGTCAAAATTTACAGGAGAGCAACTTTGCTCACTTTACCTTCACCCGTAGCAGATTCGGCACGGAAAAGGCGATAACTATGGTGGCGATGATGCAGGCCAGGCCGCCGGTGACAACCGAAATTTCGGGGGTGAAGATGCCCGCGACAAGCCCGGACTCGAACTGGCCGAGCATGGGACCGCCGATGACGAACATGGCGTTGACCGCACTCATGCGCCCGCGAAACTCGTCGGGGGTGATGAGCTGCACGACGAGGCCGCGCAAGATCATGCTGACCATGTCTGCCGCGCCCGCCAGCGCCAGGAAAACGACGGCGATCCAGAGCGGGCCAATAAAGACACCGAAGCAGATAATGAAGACGCCCCAGGCGATAATTGCCAGCACGATGCCCAGTCCCTGGCGCGAAAGACGGCCAATGCGCCCGGCCAACGGGGTGAGCGCGACCGCGCCAATGGAGGTTGCGGCTGTCAGGATGCCCAGGCCCTGCGCGCCGACGTGCAAAATCGAACTGGCGTAAATCGGCAGCAGCGATTTCGGCGAACCAAAGAAGGTGGCGAAGAAATCGAGCGAGAGGACGGCCAGGATGATGGGGTGAGCGCGCAGGAAACGGATGCCGTCCGCCAGGCCGCTCAAGCCGGTCTGAGGCCGCTTCTCAGCAGGCACGCGCGGAATCGTCATCAAGAGCAGGGAACCTATGACGACGAAGTAGGAGACGACATCAACCCAGTAGGTATTAGCGACGCCGATCCAGGCAATGACGAAGCCGCCTGCCGTCGCGCCAACAATCGTCGTCAACTGCATCATTGCCATGCTGAGGGAAATCGCATCGGCCATCTGCCAGCGCGGCACAAGCGTGGGGATGATCGACTGCCGCGTGGGGAACTCGAAGGCTGAGAAGGCGGCAGCAAACAGCACCACTGCATAGATGATGAACATGTTGATGACATGGAAAATCGTCGTTAGCGCAAGCACGGTCGAGGTCGTTGCCAGCGCAATCTCAACAACGATCAGCAGCTTGCGCCGGTCCAGCGCGTCGGCGAAGACGCCGCCGATCAGGGAAAAGAGCAAACGCGGCACAGCCTGCACGAGGCCAATGACGCCGAGGGCGATAGCGGAATGGGTAAGCAAATAGACCTGCCAGGCAACGGCCACCACCTGCATCTGCGTGCCAGCCGAGGAGATCATCTGCCCCCAGAACAACAGTCCATAGTTGCGATTGCGCAGCACACTCCACGAACTCGGCCTTCTCTCCGGCAATGTAGAGTTTTCAGGAGCCTCCTGCGCAACCTCGTCAGCAAACGTTTCTTTCTGCGGTTCAGTCTGCATGTACAACCTGTCTACAGTGAACGATGGGAATACGAAAAAAGAACACTTCAGAAAGTATATCATCCAGCGTAGGATCTTGCCGAATCCATCGAGACAGAAGGAGTAATTGGGATGGGCAATACATCGTTTCCTTACTTCCAGTCTACAACATCCGTCAACAGCCCACATCGTCCATAGGGACGATGTGTTTTTGGTGGGCGTCCAGATAAGCTTCCTGCATCAAAAGAGAAGAAAGGTTGACATGATGCGTGAGACTGATTTCTTTCCAACGGTGCTACAGGAGCAGTATGCCGTAGACACGGCAAGCATTCAGCAGATTGCTCAGCTTGCTATGGAAGATGATTATATGCTGGCGCGAGTGCAATTTCTGGATGGCACATCCTGGCTTGCCAGGGCCTATCAGCGTCACCAGCCAGCCACGGACTGGTTTCGCTACTTTTATCCCTGGTATACCAATGACATGGTCGACTGGCTCACGACAAGAGCGGGAACGCTGGCATTTCTGGCGGAACAAAGCTATCCCGCGCCTCGCGTCATCAAAACCGGTAACGACAATCTTGTGAGTGCAACAGAAGATGGGGCCGTCCTTGTGACAACATTTATTGAGGGAACCGTGCTTCAACCAACATTAGAGCAATTGCGGCTGCTCGGCGAGGCCGTTGGTCGGCTGCATGCGCTACCTCTGGATAACGCGACAGGCAAAACAGCCTCCGTTGGAAAATCTTACTGGCCTACACCTGATGCTCTTTCGGGCGTGCTTGCCGCTCTCTCTGCGATGGAGGATCGCTTACCGCAGGAATGGGCTGCGCTACACGCTGCTTTCCGGCAGACATTCCAGCACCTTCAATCCTCTATAGGGTTGCCCATAGCGGTTATTCACGGTGACGTGTGGGCCGCCAATGCTGTACAGACAGCGACAGATCAGGTAGCCCTCATTGACTGGGATAGTGGCGGCTCAGGGCTGGCTGTGCTTGATCTGGGCAGGCTGTTACTGGAATGCCACCTGGATAGCAACCTCGCACCAGAAATTCCCTCCGTCTGGCACATCCGACCCGACGTAGAGCGTATCCATGCCGTCGTAGATGGTTACAGTCAGCAACGCATGCCTTCGTCTGCCGAACAGGACGTGCTGCTTGAGGCCGTGCGTTTTAGCATTGCCTTCATTGGCACGCTCCATTTTACGCAGATGCTAGAGGAGAAGCCGCATGATGATACGTGGATACGCGGCATGGAGCGGCGCTTTGCACGCATTCAAAACCGCTGGGCTGTCAGTCAAGAGATTGCTGCCATCGCAAGAGAGCAGTTCGCAGAGATAAAGGCTACGAGCCGGAGATAACGGGCAGCACAATAATTTCCTGCCCGGATTTGAGCGGGGTTTGCAGCCCGTTAGAGCCGGTAATCAGTTCGTTGCTGACAAACATTTTGACGTGTTCGCGCAGGTAGCCCTGTTCGGTACACAGATGCTCCCATACTCTGGGGTGTTCGCTGGCAAGCGCGCTCAGCAGTTGCTCGACAGAATTAGCCCGTAACTGTATCTGGCTCTTGCCGCCACTATAGGCGCTCAGCGTTGAGGGCAAACGCAACGTCACCTTCGCTCGATCATCGTCACTCATGCCTGTCAGCACCTCTCTTCCAGTGAAGGTTGCCCTTCAGAATTGCCAGCTAAAACCGGACAATTTTATACACGTGTTCTATCTGACTTGCCCATAGTATACTTGTATCAGACGACGGACGCAAGTGGAAAACGGGAAAACTCAAGAGAATAGTGAAATCTTCAATTAGCTACAAAATGGAACACAATTCAGCAAGATCGTTTATAGTGTGGACAGGCTCCCCGCTCTCATCGTCTGGCAACTCTTGCATGAATTTCCCCTTTCTGAGCCATATCTTTTTTCCTAAGCACTTGACAGATGAGATAATTCTATGATATAGACTATGCAGGTCTACAATACATCGTGCCGACCTACTTCTATCAAGGGGATGGAAAGCTTTGCCCTGAACTTTACGCACCAGCTCTGTTGGCTACAAGTTGTATCTTTTTTTGCAGAATGAAGGGGTATTTCATCATTCTTAGCGAATATATAGAGAATAGAGGTAATAATAGCATGGGAATGCACATTTTACTGGCTGATTCTCGTGAATATTTTCGTAGGAGGTTACGAGACCTCTTTAGCTCTATCTCAATTGTTAAATACATTTATGAAACTTCTACTATTAAAGGACTTAAAAACTATTTAGATTACTGTACAATAGATCTCCTAATAATTCATCAGTCATTGATTACAGATATCGGCATACTTCCCAGAGGCCACTTCATAATTATAGCACAAGAGCTAAATAGGGACTTATTGAAAATTACGCGAGAACAAGGGGCATGTGGGTATCTTCTGGAAGATCCCTCAGTAGAATCGCTACGAGTTATTCTAGATATCGCCCAAAAAGAAGGGAAACAAGGCTTCTTTCTCGATCCAAATCTGGCATCTGATCTGCTTGATGTTCTTTTTAATGATGATTCCACCTCCATTGATCTTCGTCAATTGACCCCTGTTGAGAAAAATATTCTCTATCTTATGCATGATGACCTCAGTTATGCCAAAATTGCGGAGCGACTCTCAATTGCTACCGTTACCGTCAGGTCGCATGTTCATAATATATCAAAGAAATTAGGTATTTCGCGGCGGCAAATGATGCGCTTGAAGTTACCAGAGAACAAACATGAGAGGGAGAGTTGATCTCAGAAGAAAAACGGAACTTCTATCCATATATCCTGTTTCTCAGTCGCCTTTCTTCCAAAAAGATCAACGTTTGTTGATAGGAAAAAACAGATTTGAAGACTATACTGATGATAGGTGAAATACTTCGGAGCGCAGATCTGTAAGTTAGTTTAAATGTTAATCACGTAGATAGTACTTAGCAGCTACGGAAGGGAGTTAGAGCATCATGTTCAAGGGAAATGGCAGCCGAGCATACTTGCAAGGCAATGCATCAGTAGCCAGCCTGGAGGTTCCTCTAATCCTCATATCTTGTTTGATCCTGGTTTTGCTTTCCGGGCTACTTGCCTTGCGCCCACAGGCGGTACAGGCAGCTTCAAACATCCCTCAGAATAGCTACGACTGCTTTTCTACACACTGTTATGGAGTAAACGATTGGTTTGGAAATACTCAGGGCGTCTTCACGGTTCTTAGCGTTGTACATCTTTCAGGCGCAGACTTTTCGGTTGATAACGAAGCATGGCTGTTTACCTCCAACGAGATGTGTAATACCGACTCTCAGGGAGATCCAGCACCGTGTGATGTTGAAGCGGGGTACATATATGTTAATGGCTCTGAGAAGTGGTTCTGGGTAGATATTCGCCCTAATGGCGGATTGTACAATGTGCATTATTCCAACCCCTTAGCTAGCGGTGATTATGGGAATGTCGTCGACATTCAGATCAACCCAAATGGCATAGCTGGTCAGTGGAGTGTTCAGATTATAGGACATTCGACAAGCTTTGGCGGTACCTCTAAGAGCAACCCAATAGCTCCAAATGCAATACAAATTGGCCAGGAGCTTGCCGGGTTTGGTGGAGCAAACGCACCAAAGGCCCTATTTGAAGACAATGAATATCTCAGTGCTTCAACCGGGTGGACTTACCAAACCGTTGACGGGAAGATTGATTACTATGGTGCTCCGAACAATCCTCCCTGGGCTGGTTGGGACCAAGGACACGATCCGATTCACTATCCTTATGGAGGAGTACTCTATACCTGTACCCTCCCTTCAAATGGAGGCAATCCTTGTTAGTGGATTACCTCCCTCATGTCACAATCGAAGGCAATTATGCATCACTATTAGTAGTACTAATCCGAATCTCTACAGGTCACTCTGGTCACTGGGTAGACTACTCCATAGGGAACAATACCGTTCCCGAGGAAGAAAGGGTTGATGTTCGATGTTTATCAAACGGTTTCCAGTTATTGCCGCAGCTCTTCTACTGAGCATAACCTTACTGGGTTTGGCGCTCTCTCACTTTACAGTTACGAGTGCCTCTACCCTTCCATCCAATCCACCGCCAATACACAATCATCCTGCCATTCACTATACTGACGGGATGTCGGCAATTTCCCCTCATAAAGACGGAACGCTCCTGACCAACGCAGACGTACAAGGGTATGTATCCACTCACCCATTTCCCGTTGGTCCTCTTGCTCCAGGTGCGCATCTAAAGGTTGAGAGCATCCAGCTTATGACAAGCCAGGAAGCCAGTATACAAATGAAGGGGGAATACATTGGTCTCCCAGACAACGCTATGGTGTACTATGTAGTGGTAAAGGGGCCGTTTCTTGAAAATATCCTCTCAGTAACGAGTCCCAAAGGGCCACCACATACCTTTACCTTAGGTCATGAGGTATTTGACGCAAAGACGGGGAATTTACTTGTATGTGGTATACAAGCATAGCATTTTGCAGGTAACATCGCTCAGCATCTGAGGCTACCAGAACAGGCTGCTGCCTCAGATGTTGAGCGCGCACCGAACAAAAGCGGTCTACAGCGCGCTCCTGATGGGCCACACCTGCTAGCAGCGCGCTCAGCATGACAGGTCCAAGAGCCTTTTTTACGGCTTTCCACTCGCCAATATTATTATCTTACTGATAATCTCTACCGCTTCTCCCACCGAACCAACCACAGTAGCCCCGGCTTGCAAAAGTTCGCGCATACATTGTACGCCTTGCCCTTCTGTATAGTCGCGGGTGAGGATGCCTGTTTGTTGCAAAAGCATTTCTTGAGGGGTTTCCATGGAATCAGATGTAGCTTCACGTTGAGCAGGCGCCAGTATGAGAACAGGCAAGTCGTTCTGGGCAGCGTTGACGGCTGCTTGCAGAAGCGCGAGATTGCCGGGGCCAACGGGGGCAGGGCAGATCACAAGCAAGGCGGCTTGCTGGAGGCTGGCGTACACCTGCTCTAATATTGCGGGTGAGATAGGGGTGTAGGGCTGTTCGGTAATGACTTCGCTGGCGAGGCGCAGGGCGAGGGTGTGGTCGCTGTCGCCGATGTTGAGCGCGCCCGCGACGAAGGGGATGTGAGCGTCGGCCAGCGCGCGCATGAGCAATTCGCCGGAGCCACCACCGGCCATAACGTGAACTCGTGGGCCGGTATGCTGCTCTGCTCCGGCTTCCGGGGATTCGTTGCCAGGAGGCAGGACGCTGAGGTGTTCAGCGCCGCGCAGGATGCCCACCTGTACGTTGATGCCGTAGACGCGGCTGAGCAGCGCGGGATCAAGCACTTCGGCAGGCCCGGCGTCGGCGACAATGCCGCGTTGGAAGAGCAGCAGGCGCGGGAAGTAGCGGGCTGCAAGGTTCAGGTCGTGCATGGCGGCAATCACGGTCACACCGCGCTCGCGATTGAGCCGCTGCACCAGTTCGAGCGTCTCGATCTGATATTTTATGTCAAGATGAGAAGTTGGCTCATCGAGCAGGAGCAGGCCCGGCTGCTGGGCAAAGGCCATAGCAATCATCACACGCTGCCGCTCGCCGCCGCTCAGTTCGTTAAAGATGCGCCCGGCAAGCGACACAATGCTTGCCGCCTCCATCGCTTCATACACAATCTCATGATCCTGCTTGCTCAGTGTGCCAAAAGCGCCGGTAAAGGGTGTGCGACCAAGGCTGACCATGTGTTCGACGGTGAAGGCAAAGGGCATGTGCAGTTCCTGTGGCACCACTGCGATGCGCTGCGCCGCGCCGCGCCGTCCCAGTTGTTGCAGATCGCGCCCCTCCAGCAAAATTTGACCTGATTGAGGCCGCAAAACGCCGCTAATAAGCCGCAGCAGCGTGGTTTTGCCGGAGCCGTTTGGCCCCAGCAAACCAACAATCTCGCCCGTGTTCACCTGCATATTGAGCGCATATAGCAGCGGCTGCCGCCCGTAGCCAAAAGTGACATTGCGCATTGCCAGCAAGGGCGCCTCTGCAGGAGAATCTGACGCTATGAATTGTGACCCTATGTTTACCATCGGTATTCTCGCTTGCTGCTTCTGAGCAGGAACAGGAAAAAGGGCGCGCCGACGAGAGCGGTGAAGATGCCCACCGGCAGCACGGCCGGGGCAATAAGCACGCGCGCCAGCAGGTCTGAGAGCGTCAGGAAGATGGCCCCGGCCAGCGCGGAGGCCGGGAGCAAAAGACGGTGGCGCGGCCCAAGCAGCAGGCGCATGGCGTGTGGCGTGACAAGGCCAACGAAGCCGATCAGACCGCTAATGGAGACGGCGGCGGCGGTGAGCAGCGAACCGGCGATGACGATGAGCAGTTTGCGTCCCTCGACGTGAAAGCCCAGATGTGCCGCGCCCTCTTCACCAAGCGCGAAAGCATCGAGTACGCCCGCCAGGCTGCACGAGTAGGCTATGTCTGCGAGGATGATGACTGCCACAACCACAACAGGCGGCCAGCTGGTGACGGCAATGCCGCCGGAAAGCCAGTTGAATAGCCCCTGAATGCCAAACTGTGCGTGCGGGCTGAGCGTGAGAATGAGCGTCTGCATGGCGATCAGCACGGCATTGACCACAACACCCGCCAGCAGCAGCGTGACAACAGGGGTATGGCCGTCCGCACGGGCAATGCTGTAGACCAGCAAAACGGTGAGCATGGCCCCTCCGAAAGCCAGCAGAGGCGTCAAGGGAAAGAAGGAGCCGAAAACGGTATCGAACGGCAAAACAAAGGCAATAGTAGCCCCCAGAGCGGCCCCCGATGAGGTGCCGATCAGGAAGGGATCGGCCAGAGGATTGCGCAGCATGCCCTGAAAAAGCACTCCGGCCACCGCCAGCGCGCTTCCCACCAGCGCGGCGCCAATGACGACGGGCATACGCACCTGCCAGATAATCAGTTCGTCCGCCGGATCCCACGAGCGCGCAAAATGGAACAGCCCGCTGCCGTTGAGCAGGATGCGCACAATCGTCCCAATGGGGATAGTGACCGAACCGAAGCTGACAGCCACGACGATGACGACGAGCAGCAGACAGCACAGCAGCAGCAGGATGAGCGGTGCGGGCCATCTACGCATCCCAGGTCGGCGCTGCTGCACTGGCTTCTGTGCTTGATTCAGTTCAGGTTTGCGAATGGTGAGTTTCACGTTTTCTTAATATTAACTACGACGAGGCCGTACAATAAGCAGGCAACGGGACGCCGGAATATTTGTCGGGATGAATGAGCTGGGCAATGCATTGCAGGCCCTCGACGAGACGCGGGCCGGGACGCCCGATCAGATCGGTATTGATACGGTAGACCTGGTGCAGTTTGAGCGCGGCGATGCTGCCCCAGTTCGGGCGTTTGTAGACGGCAGATGGGTCCCCGCCGTACTGCGCAGGCTCGGTCAGGATGATGTACTGCGGGTTATCGCTGATGACAGCCTCGTCCGTCACCTGCGGATAACCTGCACCACTCGTGTCGCTATGGAAGATGTTGACGCCGTTGGCATCCTGCAAAAGCTGGTCGCCGTAGGAGCCGCCGCCGAAAACGTAGGGCTTGCCGGGCGTGCTGTCATCCAGTTCGATCATCACCTTCGGCGCGGTCGTGCCTGCTACTGTCGCTTCAATCTGCTTGATCTGCTGTTGCAACTGATTGACCAGCGTTGTCGCCGCCGCCTGGGTGAAGGTCAGACGGCCAACGGTCAGCATTTCTTGCAATATCTGGTCAAAGTTGGCAATGGGCAGGTCGACCACGTGCAGGCCCAGGCTGGCAAGCTGCCCATCATACTGCTTCGTCGATTCACCGTAGCTAAGCACCAGGTCAGGGTGCAGGGCCACGATCTGCTCGACGTTGTATTGTGCGTTCGCGTTCGAGACTTTCGGCAGCTTCGTCAGATCAGCCGGGTAGTCGGTGTAGTAGTCGACGGCGACGACGCGGCTGTCAAGATGGAGCGCGCCGAGCATTTCGCTGGTGGTGGGGACGAGCGAGACGATGCGCTGTGGGGCCTTTGCAGGAAAGGTGATGGGCGTGCCATAGGCATCATGCGTGATGGCAAGCGTGGCAGTGGGCGTTGGCGCGGCGCCCGAACCAGACGTGGAACTCTGACTGCCGCAGGCCGCGAGCAAGAACATCAGCAGCAAGAGAAAGACTGCTGAGCATGAGAAAACGCGCGGGCGGCTAGAGATGACAGAAGAGCGCATGTTTCTTCAACCTCCGTGTAATGTTGAACGCTCGCTGTGTCACCTCGCGTTGACGGAGATTAAGCAGGAACACGAGCAGGAAGAGGTTGGGCAAACGATGCAAGATATGCTCTTTCTGACCCGGTGGCTTGCTCCTCTGACGCGAAGGAACGTGAGCCGGGCGACATGCGGGGCGAAGTTCTATTATCGCTTCGCCGGACAGGTCGCCTTTCCATGCACCGGGCAGGTCTCCTGACTCCTGGCTACAAACGCTGCCTGTCCGACCTTCCCATCTCAACCCCTGAAGCCTTATTCCTCAGAAGTTCTCGACAGTGGCATATTATCGCGCTATCCACGCATCAGTATTTCGCGGATTTGCACGAGGACGGGCGCTCACCAGTTACAGTAGCGCGACTGTGGCGGGTTTTCACCGCCTTCCCTATTCTGCCTGTCCATTGCGAACAGGCCACCCGGTGCCGACAGCTCCTTGCTGTTCGTGGACATAGTATACGAGAGGGAAGAAGAGGGTGTCAACCCTCAAAACTGGCTACCTGCTCACTGTCCTTCTGGAC
>CADDYT010000152.1 GCA_902810755.1 Chloroflexota bacterium | reverse complement strand
CGCGGATGGCCCCGGCTCGCGGTACGACCGAGAGGGGGATGGTATTGCAGTCGCATGAGATTCCGGCGGCTACCGCTTCCTCGTCGGTCAGGCCCACCACAGCGACCTGGGGGTCGGTGAAGATGGTACGCGGGATGACGGTGTGATCGACCTCGCGCGGTGGCTCCCCGGAGAGAGCATTGTGGGCGGCGATCTTGCCGTCGTGCGCCCCCACTGGCGTGGCCATCTGGCTCCCGGTTTCGCATCCGATCACATCCCCGGCGGCCCAGATATGGGGAACGGTGGTACGCAAAGTGCGGTCAACGCGCACGGCGCCCGCCGGGTCGAGTTCTACACCCACTTGCTCCAGGCCGATCTCTTGCGTATTGGGGCGTCGCCCGGTAGCCACCAGAAGTTTTTCTGCCGAAAGCGTTTGCTGGCTACCATGGAGCTTCAGCGAGAGGGCCACCCCCTCTCCCGATCGTTCCACGCCGCGCACCTGCGCTCCGGTCAGAATGCGGATACCTTCCTCCTGGAGAATTTCGGTGAGAGCCTCGGCGATTTCCGGCTCGTAGCCGGAGAGAATGCGCCTGCCGCGTGTGACAAGGGTCACTTCCGTTCCAAAACGGGCAAACATCTGCCCCAGTTCGAGCGAAATGTAGCCGCCCCCCAGGATCAGCAAGGAGCGGGGTTGCTCGCGCAACTCGGTTCCCCAGGGGTCATCATCCGAACTCAACAGATCACTGGTGAGATACGGCACATCCGAGAGGCCCGGTACGGCTGGAATGGCGGGCTGCGAGCCGGTCGCGATCAGCAACTGCTCCCCGACCAGATACCGCACCCCATCAGGGGTTTGCACCTCCACTTCGTGCGCGGAAAGCAGTCGCGCCTGACCGAACACGAGTTGAATGCGCTCCGGATCATCAAGCAGGCTCTCATACTTGTGGGCACGGTACTCCTGAATGATCTCATCTTTCTGGGCGACGAGTTCTGCCCAGTTGACCGGCATCTGCACCGGGGTGAGGCCCGGATAGCGAGGGTGAGCGGCATCGTAGACGAGTCTGGCCGCCTCAATCAGGTTCTTGGAAGGCAGGCAGCCCCGATTGGCGCAGGTGCCGCCGACCGTGCGAAATTCGGTCATCACGGCGGTCTTGCCCAGTTCGGCAGCATGCAGCGCCGCCGCGAAAGCTGTCGAGCCACTGCCCAGGATCACCAGGTCATAACGTTCTTGTGGTGAGGTCATCGTCACTCCTATCTCCTTGTTACAGGCAGATCATCCGGTAAGACGGACGACGCCTGCACATGTTCATCAGATGTTCTCGGCGCGCAGCCGGGACAGGCCGCCTCCATCTGGCGTTCCTCACGTTTCGAGCCGAATAAGAACCAGGCCCCCAACGCCAGCGCCACCACGAAGTAGATGGCCGCTCCGGTATAGACCAGGCTGCTATTGCGGCTGAGAAAACCGCCCAGAGCCGTTCCGGCCAGCAGGGAGAGCAGCAACGGCAAGGTGATGATCAGGTGACAGGGACAGGCGAGAAAGCCCGTCACGGTCAATACAAGGCCACCAATGCGACGCATACAACATGTTCCTTTCTATCTTTCCCCTTCCTGAGAGGACGCAACCTTCAGGACAGAGCAGATACGGTCCCACGCCGTTCTTCTGCGTATACCGCAGTCCACGTGGGTCCCTTCTTCATATCAGTCTTTCGGTCCACCACCCTTGCGTCTCCCGAACAGAAGGAGGAGCAGCAGCGGCAGTACGCAGCACAGAATCGGCAGGAGAACGAACCATGTCTCCCCTGCAACAAGCGTGGTCATATCACCCTCCTTGCATGGTTCCCAGGGACAAGGGCGGCGGCGCCCTGTTCCTTCTCCTCGCTATCAGTACAGCAAGCCCTTCCTCTGGGATCCACAGGCATACAGGTGGCGCGAACACTCCTCATGCGCAAGAAAACCAGGCTGATGATCAGCAACACGGCGGAAAGCAAGGCGGCAAAGGGGGCTGCCATCACGCCGAGGAAAAGCGGCACCCCCAGGAGAGCCAGCAACGGCGTACTCGCGGTACAGCACACCGGGGCGGCCAGCCCCGCCGGCAACAACGCGAGCAGTCTGGCCCGGCGCCCTCTGGAACTCTCATAGCCATTAATCAGCAGGCGGGTGGAGTATCCGAGGTTGAGGCCTACCAGCACGGCGAGTACAAACGCGGCAGGCAGGCTCCACCAGGGCGCGGCCAGCCAGAGGTGCGGCAGTGGCTCCCCTACCAGAATCGGCATGAGCGCCGACCAGGAGTCTGTGCCAACCCAGGTGAGCGGCGAGATGTAGATTACACTCGTCCACTGCACGATACCTGTCAAAATCAGCCAGAGGTGCCAGAAAACTATTGCCCCTGCGAGTCCCCACCACAGCGGCGCACTTTGCCTCCTGTGAGACGTTTCTGGCTCAGGCAGGGCGACAGCAAGTAGCAGGACGGCGGCAATTTCCAGACCCGTTGCGGCGATCCCCAGTACATCCACCTCCTCTGGCCCGCTTGCCCCAGGAAGGGGAATGAGCCGCGTCACAACATAGACGAACACGATCAGCCCACTGCCCCAGATGCCCACACGGTAGACGCGCCGCCCTGGCCGCAGGGCCAGCAGGAGCGCAAGCGTGAGCTGAAAGAGCGCCAGGACGGTGAAGACCAGCCCGTAGATGAACTGCTCTGCAAAGTGTTCGCGAATGAGCGAGAGGTGGATCAGTCCCGCCAGCCCTACGACCAGAATGGTCGCACTGCTCCAGAATTTCGCGACACGCGATGATGGTGTCCGCTCTACATGATGACGATGCATCTGGTAGAGAGGCATACTGGAACCATCCTTTCTTCTATCGAGCAGGCAAAAGGTACAGTGCAGCTTCCCGGCGCCCTCGTTGCTCAGCGGATAACTCCGCAGGAGGCAACGCCTGCAGCATGGTCGCGCATTACTGCCCCGCCCAGGGCCAGAATCTCACGCACACGGGGATCAGTGATGCGGTAGTAGACGTATTTCCCCTCCCGGTACGGCTGCACAAGGCCACACCAGCGTAAGCATCCCAGATGGGTCGAGATGCGCCCCTGCGGTGCCCCAATGGCAGCGACCAGTTCACTGACTGTGTACCCGGCATCGGGAGCCTCAAGGAGCAGGTGTAACAACCGCACCCGTGTCGGGTCGCTCAACACGCGAAAGAAGCGAGCGTAGAGTTCGGCTTCGTTCGTGGCGAGCGGCGCATCGGCTCCTCCAGTTACCACCAGAGGAGCATTCATCTGCCCTACGCCCACAGGCGCGCTGCCAACTTCAGAGACCTGTTCCATGTGTCTTTCCTTTCCTCATCGCCTATACCTGCCCTCTGCAAGTCATATACGTATATCCTGATATGAAGATCATATCACACAGAGGCTATGCAAGTCAAGAGCAGATCTGCAGGCTGTGGAAACTGGTAGACACGCAAGTGGAAAGCACCGACAGGTTGGTTCAGAATCTGTATGGACCAGATTTCTTGTGGTCGATGCTCTAAAACGTCGTTCGTCGGCAGTCTTCGAGTCAGCTACTTCTCCTCCGGTTCTGCGGCATTTTCCACCAGACAGGTTGCGCGTGTCCAGCGGGCAGACGAGGATAGCGGCCCTGTTCTCTTCAGCGACGCAAGGACAAAATCAACCGGGGCATCAGGGACATATAACCGCGACCGGCAAAACGGTGCAATCGAGTTCGATGTTAACGACCCCGTCTGACCAACGAGACCGCATCCTGCTGAATTTGCACTCTGTGGGACTGCATTTCTGCCTGGTCATGACTCCCCCCGCAGTGCTGCGTCTGGCCATCAACGCACGGCACTGATGCGCTGATCAGCGTGAATGTGAAACAACATCCCTCGCCATCTTTCCCGCTACTCTCCACGCGAATTGTTCCGCCCATCGCCTCGACCAGTTGCTTGCAGATGGCCAGCCCCAGACCGCTTCCCGGTTGCTTCCCCTTTGTAGCGTTTGGCAGGCGCACAAAACGCTGAAACAGAGAAGCTTGCTGTTCAGGAGGGATACCGGGTCCATAATCGCGCACATGCACACAAACCATGCCTGTCTGATCCGCTTCGTCGGCGGAATCGGCGCTCACTACAACAGGCGTCCAGGCAGGGGTATATTTGCAGGCATTTGTCAGCAAATTACGCACGATCTGGCGCACAACACCCGCGTCGGCGTAAACATATATCGATTCAGGGATATCCAGATCGACATGATGCTCCTGCAGCAGGCGCGACTCGTACAGGGAGAGAACCGCCTGAACCTCCTGACGCAGCGAGAAGAGGCTCATAGTGAGAGGGCGGCGCATATCTGAGGCATGAAGCGTCTCTATCGCAATTCTGATCAAATTGAGTAGTTCGTCGCAGCCATTGCGCGCCAGCGAGAGAAACTGGGTGCGCGTGGCCTCGTCAAGGCTATCCTGATACGTTTCCAGCAACTCCAGGTAGCCGCTGGTCTGCGTCAGAGGGACGCGCAATTCATGGCTGAGGTCCTGGAAAATCCGCTCTTTCCACTCACTGAGCGTGTGTTCCTGTTGATAGGTTTGCTGGAGACGCTCCACCTGTTGCCGTTCATCGAGCAATGTAACAATCACGCGACGCAACACTTCTACTACCAGGCACACAGCGAGGCCAGCGAGCGTTCCAGTGATTAATACGATAAGAGAGGTGCTGTGCCAGAATGCAGCGTCCGGCATCAGCATAGAGGAAAAACCTGTTGACAGGACCGACCCTGCCAGACTGAGCAGGCCTCCTCGCCATCCGAAAAACCAGGTCGCACAGACAGGGGGGAGGATCAGCAGCCAACCGAAATACGCCTCCGCAGACGCTACATATGCCAGGTAAAAGCAAGCCATACATACAACGAAGACGGTGAGAACCAGCGCCAGGCGTTTCCTGGCAGGGAGGGCCAGTAATCGCACAAAGAATAATTCTTCCCTGTCCATGCGCGCTCCTTTGCCAACGGATGCAATCAACCCACAACTCTCTGTTGCACCAGCGCCATCACATCGGCGGAAGACTGGAAAGCGCGTCCTCCGCATTGCTCAATGAGGGAATTCAGCCGCTGGAGACGCTCCACGTCTTCATAGCGTGTCCAGGTGGGCGCATGAGCTGACCAGGACACGCTGCTGGTTCGGCTGGGAACAGCAGCGAGTATCTCCTGCGGAATAAAACGCACAAACCGCCCGCGTCTGTCGGCATAAAGCGGTCCGACAATAAACCCTTCAGAACCAGCACGTACCCCTTCCACCACAATGCGCTCGTATTCCGCATCAGGAATATGAGGGAGTATGGGACGTAAAGCAATAAATACAGGGACACCGATGCTGGTGAGATTGGCAACCGTGCGTATACGCTCGGCAGGCGACGGCGTGTGCGGCTCTACCACCGCCGCCGAATCCCAGCAACTGAGGGAGACCAGCGCGCTCAACACGACAGCACGCTCATCCATAAAGCGATTGATCTCTTGCAGTGCGGCCAGATCCGCCCCCTCAATCAGCGCCTTGGTGCTAAAATTTACATGCTTGCCCAGAAATGCTAACTCGCGCAGCATAGCCAGGCCGCGTGCCGGGCGCGCAAAAGGATCGCCGTCATAGCCTAGCTGAATCGCGTCAAACGAGGTTTCCAGCGCAAATTCACGGAAACGGGCGAGAATCTCTTCCATCTCAACACGTGCCAGGCCGACTTCACCGCCTCGCGTATAGCAATAGCGGCAGCCAAACGGGCAGGGTTCGCCAACCGGGACAAGCACACGCCTTTTTTCCACTTTGAACGCGATCCGCTGACGCATGCCAGTCCTCCATTTACCCGAATATGAGTATCAAACGCGAAAAAGATATATCGCGCCTGCACCAGCGCAGATATCTTTACCTGCTTTACTTCTGGCGCAGATAGTAATCAGTTGTTAAAACAAGTATAACAAAATATATGTTAAAGTCAAGACAATTGAGATGGTTGTCGTAAATTGTAGCATTTGCTACAACGATGGCTAATTTGAAATAGTTGCTCACATTTCTCTCTTTTTCTTACCGATGCTTCAATATCGGAGGGTATGGACAGCATGCCAAAAATCGCGTATACTAAAACCGGACAGTTAACCGGACCGGAGGACTGAATCTCAGGTGTGTTTTTCAGGTGAATGCGGCGAGTCGTTTTTCTCAGCGCCTACGGCGGGCGCACCCCTCAATCCATCGAAAGGAGTGGCTTGATGCCAGAGATTCTTCAGGGAGCCAATGCAGAAGCAAGGCTTCTGACGGATGAACGCTTTTTACGCAGGATCGCTTATCTCTACTATGAAGACGGCAACTCTCAGGAGGTCATCGCCGAGCTAGAAAATTGTTCCAGGCAGGCTGTTGGCAAAGCCCTGCAGAAAGCCAGGGAGCGAGGAATTGTCCGTATTTCCGTCTTGCCTGATGTGCGTAGCGGCTACCTGCGCAACCTTTCTCGCGATCTGCGCGTCGAACTTGGGCTGGATGATGTGGTCCTGGTCGCGGGCCGCAATCTCAACGAGATTTCTGCTGAAGACACGCTGGAGGATGTGGTCACGGATATTAGCACGACAGCATCCGAATACATTGATCAACTGCTCACCGATGACGATATCGTAGCAGTATCGGGCGGTAAACGCTTTATGCGCGGCTTTGTCAGGCATCTCAAACCCACCAGACTGCTGCCCCGGCTGCAGGTGGTGGCAACCATTGGCTTCGTCCAGCCGCGCACCGGCTATGGAGATGCCAACCTGGTTGCCTTCGACCTCGCCGAAGCGTATGGCGCCGAGCATGTCTGGTTTCCCTGCCCCGCTTTCTTCTCAGATCAGCAGATGTTAGAGAGCGTGCGCCAGATCCCGACCATCAAACTCGCTTATGACCTGATGAGCCATGCCTCAGTTGTCATCACCAGCCTCTTTACGAACTATAAAGACCCAAGCCTGGTGAACAGCGGCATTACCACGCAAGCGCAGCTCGATGTATTCGACTCCTACAGGCCCGCTGTTGATATCAACCACTGGCTCTTTGACGCGGAGGGCAGGTGCATCAACCACTTGATCGACCCACCCCCGTTTTATCTCTCAGGGCTGGATTTTCCGGGTTTGAAAGAGAGGATTCAGCGTGGCAATGCAAAGGTAATTCTTATCGTGGGAGGAAGCGCGCGCTACCTTCCCGCTATCCGCGCGGCCATCAAATCTCGAATAATCAGCATTCTCATTACCGATCACGTCACGGCTCAGATGTTGCTCATCGAAAACAGGTGAGCAAGCAGAAAGGACAGAGAGAACAGGTATGACTACGAATCGTTCTAACGACCCGGCCCGTCAGTATTCCAGCACCTATGCCGTCGATCGCTCCAATCAAGATGAAATGACCCGCCTGGCTGTTCAAGATCAGATGATAACAGAAGCAATGGGCGGCCCATTACCGGAACAGCCGAATGCCGCCAGCTTCAAGCGCATCCTTGATATTGGCTGCGGTACCGGCGGCTGGCTCATCGAAGCGGCAAAGACCTACCCCAACGTGATGCAGCTGGTGGGCATTGATGTCAACAACAAGATGATCGAATACGCGCGCAGACAGGCGCAGGAAGCAGGAGTAAGCGACCGCGTCGAGTTTCACGTGATGGACGCCCTGCTCGCCCTCGAATTCCCGAAAGATTACTTCGACCTGGTGAATGCGCGCTTGATCACCGGCTTTATGCGCACCTGGGACTGGCCCAAACTGCTCAATGAAATGCAGCGCATCGCGCGCCCCGATGCCATCATTCGCATCACCGAGATCGCCCGCGTCTCTACCAGCACTTCGTCCCCCATGCTCATGTCAAAAGCAATGGGAGACGCCCTCTACAACTCAGGACACCTCTTCAAGCCGGGTAAAGCCGATGAATTCTCTTCCGAAGGCACCGTCGGAGTCGCCGACGAACTGCCACGTCTGATGAGCCAGTATGGGGTTCAGAACGTTCAGGTCTCTCGCTCCACCCTCGAGTTTCGCCAGGGGACGCCAGGAGGTGACAGTATTACTGAAGATCTGCGCCTCGCTTCTCGTACGCTCGCCCCGTTTATACGGAAGTGGACGCAGTTGCCCGAAAACTATGAGGAACTTTGCAAGCAGGCGATAAACGAGACACAACAGCCCGGTTTTACCGCCTCCTGGGATCTGGTGACCGCCTGGGGTACGCGCCAGCCGCCGAAGACGGAGTCAGACCTCTAATCGGCCTGAACCGCCTCGCGCTCCTGCTGCGGCGCGGCCTTGCCCCCTTTCGCCTCAAGGTACCAGCGCACGCCTTCCTCAAGGCCGCGCTGGATATCATAGGCGGGTTCGTAGCCAAGTTCGCGCCGCGCCCTGTCAATGGAGAATTGCTGATCTCCGCCTAATAAGGTGATACCATAGGTAGTCACGGGCGGTGGCGCAGCCTTGCGGCGTCCCAGCGCCGTCCAGAGCAGTTCGGCCACGCGCCCGGCACTGTAGAGGGCCATGTAGGGATAGTGGCGGGAGAGATGCGGCACATGCAACTTATCGGCAATCGTATTTAAATATTCGGCCTGGGTGACGCGGCGATCGTCGGCAATGGTGTAGGCGCGGCCAATGACCTCGTCGCCCGCCTCACCGGCTTTGATGAGACCCTGCGCCACATCGCGCACATAAACTACCGGTACGATATTCTTGCCGGAACCGATGAGAAAGCCCTTACCGGACTCAACAAGCGCGACGAAGCGGCCAAAACTGGCGTTATCACGCGGGCCATAAATCCAGCCGGGGCGCACGATGACGACGGGCGCCTGCTGATCTTTGACCAGGTTGGCAATCAGCTTCTCGCCCGCGATCTTCGTGCGGCTATAAGGGTTGTCTTCGGCGTGATAGGGATGCTCCTCAGTCACAATACCATGCAGGTGATGTCCATACACAGTGATCGAACTGGTATGCACAATGCGTTTTACCCCGGCCTCCAGTGAGGCATGGATCAGGTTCGCCAGCCCCTGCACATTAATTGCCCGGTAAACTTCTTCCGGCCCCCACGGACCCGTTTTCGCCGCAACGTTATAGACACGCTCAACACCCTGCACGGCCCGTTTGAGCGACTCTGCATCGGTCAAATCTCCCTGCACGACCTCAACGCCCGGCAGCGTGCGTAGACGGCTCGCGTCCTCCACCGGCAGCACCATCGCCCGCACCTCCTCGCCGCGCTCCACCAGCATATCGACCACGTGGCCGCCCAGAAAACCAGCGGCCCCCGTTACCAACACTTTCGCCATTACAATGACTCCTTTACAGACGACTTGTATGATCTACAGCGAGTATAGCAAGCCCGGCAACATCTGGCAACAGAATAAGACTATTGGCGACGCGAGAACTTCTTTAGAAGAACTGGATGCCGCGAGGAAAAAAGGATGAGCGAAATATTTGTAATCCGGCTCTGTTTCCTGTAAAATAGGCTACAGTCAAAGAAAGCAGTAGCGATAGCGCCGGAGGTGTGATTGATGTCTGTTGCTACCCGGAGCGGTTCTCCGCAGTTTCCCACATCTCGCCAGAGCATGCCGCCGTCCAGCCAGCAGGAAATGGACGCGGCAGTACAGGCGCTCCAGGAGCAGAAAGATGCCTGGGTGGCAGTCACTCCCGCTGAGCGCGTTGCCCTGCTCGATCGCTTGATTTGTGATTTCGCGGCCATTGCCCCGCGCTGGGTGGCGGCATGCCAGCAGGCAAAAGGCATTGCCGCCGATTCTCCGCTTGCCGGTGAGGAATGGGCGCTTGGCCCCTGGCCCGTACTGAAAAATCTGCGCCAGCTGCGCCAGTCGCTGCTCGATATCGAGGCTATCGGACATCCACGCATTCCGGGGCCGGTGAAGACGCGCCCGGACGGGCAGGTAGTCGCGCAAGTCTTCCCACAGAACATCTATGACCGTCTCTTTTTCACCGGCATCACCGCAGAAATCTGGATGGAGCCGGGAGTCACAGTCGATAATCTGGCGGAGACGCAGGCCGTCGCCTACCATGATAAGCAACACAAGGGAAGAGTCGCGCTGGTGCTTGGCGCGGGCAACGTTTCGAGTATCGGCCCGATGGATATTCTCTACAAAATATTTGTCGAGGATCAGGTCGTTGTCCTCAAACTCAACCCCATCAACGATTATCTGGGGCCGTTGATCGAAGAGAGCTTTCAGACGCTGATTGAGCCAGGTTTCCTGCGTTTAATCTATGGCGGCACTTCAGAAGGAGCATATCTCTGCAACCATCCAGGTGTGGACGAGGTTCATATTACGGGTTCAGACAAAACCTTTGACGCTATCGTTTTTGGGGCCGGAGCCGAAGGGGCGAAACGCAAGGCGGCAGGGCAGCGGCTGCTGGCAAAGCGCGTGACGGGCGAACTGGGCAATGTCAGCCCGGTCATCCTCGTCCCCGGCCCGTGGAGCGAGGGTGACCTGGCCTACCACGCCGAACACGTCGTCTCCATGCTCACCAACAACGCCGGTTTCAACTGCAACGCCACCCGCGTCATTATCACCCACGCCCGTTGGCCACAGCGAGTCGCTTTCCTGCAACACATGCGTGATATCATGAGCAAGCTGCCCCCACGTGTCGCCTACTACCCCGGCGCGCAGGATCGTCAGCGCATGTTCCTCGCCGCCCACCCGGAAGCCGAAGAGTATGGCACCGCCGAAGAGGGCAAACTGCCCTGGACGCTGATAGCAGGTATCGACCCGGAGAAGGCAGATGACCTCTGCTTCACCACCGAAGCGTTTTGCAGCCTCTTCTCCGAAACCGCCTTAGAAGCTGCCAGCATCACCGATTACATAGAGCGCGCCGTCTCCTTTGCCAACGACCGGCTCTGGGGAACACTGAACGCCACGCTGATCGTTCACCCGGCCTCGCTCAAAGACCCGGCCATCGCCGCCGCCGTCGAACAGGCCATCGCCAACCTGCGCTACGGCACCATCGGCCTCAACTACTGGGCTGGAGCGGGCTTCCCTCTGGCCGTGACAACATGGGGAGCCTTCCCCGGCCACGACATCTACGACATCCAGTCCGGCACCGGCGTCGTCCACAATACGCTGATGTTCTCACAGCCACAGAAAAGCGTTCTTCGCGCTCCCTTCCGCACTATCCCCACGCCGCCCTGGTTCGCCACTCGCGGCTCCATCGCCAGCAAGCTCTTCCCGAAGCTGACCGAGATGGAAGCATCGCCTTCGCCGTGGAAGGTTCCGAGTATCGCGCTGGCGGCGCTGAAGGGCTAAACCTCGCTACCCCTTCACCACAATCACCGGCTTGAGCCGCGCTACCAGTTTCGCCAGACCGGCGTTGTGGACGACGTTCACGACCTGCTGCGCGTCTTTGTAAGCCAGCGGAGCCTCTTCCGGCAGCAGGTTCTTGCTGTGGACGCGCACGGTGACGCCGCGAGCGGCGAGCTGGTCGAGCAGTTGCTGGCTGCTGATAGACTTCTTGGCGGCGGTGCGGCTCTGGCGGCGGCCCGCGCCGTGACAGCAGGAGCCAAAGCTCTGCTCCATCGAGCCTTGCGCGCCTACCAGCACAAAGGAGTAGCGGCCCATATCGCCGGGGATGAGGACGGGCTGGCCGATGGCGCGGTATTTCTCCGGCACGACAGGATGGTTCGCCGGGAAGGCGCGGGTTGCGCCCTTACGGTGAACGCAGACACGCTGCACCTGCCCATCGACCTCGTACTCCTCCATCTTGGCGATGTTGTGGCAGACGTCGTAGACCAGTGGCATGTCCTTCGGGCGCGCGCGGCGACCAAAGACGTCGGCAAACGCCTGCCGCACGCCGTGCATGAGCATCTGGCGATTGGCCCAGGCGAAGTTCGCGCCGCAGGCCATCGCGGCCAGATAGGACTTGCCCGCGTTGGATTGCAGCGGCAGGCAGGCGAGCTGGCGATCTACCAGCTTGAAACCGTAATCCTGCTGCTTCGCCTCCGCCAGCCGTACATAGTCCTCGGCAATTTGATGCCCGAAGCCGCGTGAACCGCAGTGGATGGTGACAACCACCTGCCCCTTGCGCCCAATCCCAAGCGCCGCTGCAGCCTCCGCGTCGTAGATGTGATCGATGATCTGTACTTCGCAGAAGTGGTTGCCAGAACCCAGGCTGCCGAGTTGCTTCATACCGCGCTGGATGGCGCTGTCGCTCACCACGTCGGGATCAGCTCCGACAAGACAGCCATGCTCTTCGGTGGTCTCAAGGTCTTCGGCAAAGCCGTAGCCCTCCTCGATAGCCCATGCGGCCCCGCGCGTCATGACGGCTCGCATCTCTTCAAGGCTTAACTGACGCATACCAGCCCCGCCAACGCCTGACGGCAGGTTGTTGAACAACTCATCGGCCAGCTTATCGGTCTTGCCGCGTACCTGATCGTAGAGCAAGTCGGTGGCGAGCAGGCGCACGCCGCAGTTGATATCGAAGCCGATACCGCCGGGCGAGACGACGCCGTAATCGGCATGGGTGGCCGCCACGCCGCCCACGGGGAAGCCATAGCCCCAGTGAATATCGGGCATGCCCAGCGAGTAGCCCACAATACCCGGCAAGGTGGCAACATTGGCAACTTGCTGCAAAGCGTTATCTTGCACGATTTGCTCGATCAGTTCATCATCGGCATAGACCATGCCGGGAACACGCATTTCTGCGTTGTAATGCTGCGGGATGCGCCAGCGATTGCTATCTATACGTTCAAGCGGAATCTTTTCCTTCGCGTTGCTCATCTGTTTTTGCTCCTCTTCGGGTCTGGCGGCATACTTTCCTGTGGAGAAGTGGCAGGAACCAGGCCCTCTCCCGGTCTCACGACCGGGACTGCAACACCTAAATGTCAAAGATGATGGTGGCTTTGTAGCCAGCGGCGGTGCGCTCAACGGCGGCTTCGTGCCAGGTAACGGCTTTGATGGCGCTGCTCAATTCGTGACGCTGCGGGTCATAAGGTTCGCCGGACACGCGGGCGGTAAGCTCGGTCTCGCTGATCGCCTGAATTTCACATTCGCGCACGAGAAGAAACTCGGTATCGAACAGGAAAATCAACTTATCGAGCCAGTCGACCAGCAGGGAAACGAGATCATGGCCGCGCGCCGTGATCTCTCTGCTGATAAGCGGGCGCACCTGAGCGGGCGCGACCATCAGGCTCTCCATGCCCAGAGCCGCGTTGGCGAATAGCTCTGCTAACGTGCTGCCATATGCATGCAAGCCGATATCTGCGGTGTGGTCAAATGCTTCATAGGGGACCTGCGCCGTCACGAGGCTATGGTCGCCGCCTACTGCGGATCATCATAAATGGGGATGTGGATTCTGTGGCTTGCATGGCTGCACTCTCCTTTCCCTGTGAAGCATTTCTGTCTATTGACAGAGTAACAGATAGTTTGCTGTTTGTCAATATATTTTTCGCTGAGTTTCAGGCAAAATTACGCAAAATCTTCTCACGCTTTTACCCGAAACCCGGCGCATACTCTCCCTATTCCCCACGCGTCTGCGCCCAGAATTCGAGCAGGTCGCTTTTGGTGACGATGCCTTCGAGGGTGGAACCGTTCATGACGGCAACTGCCGACTGGCCGCTGCTAAAGAGAGTGTAGGCTTCGCGAGCGAGAGCCTCGGCCTCGATCTGCGGGAAGGGCGGACCCTGCAGGTTGCCGACGGTGGTTGATGCCAGCGGCTCGCCACTGGCGAGGCGGCGCAGCAGCAGGTCTTCGGTCAGGCTGCCCACGATATGGCCGTTGCTCAGCACAGGCATCTGGCTGATGCCATAGCGTTTCAACAACTCTACGGCGTGAGCAACCGAGTCTTCGGGGCTGACGCTGACGACAAGTGGCATACTGCGTGTGTGTGTGCGCCGGTAGGTGAGAACATCGTGCAGTGTGGGCTGCTCGGCTTCTGCCTGCACGAGCAGGTTGTTCTCGCGCATCCAGGTATCGTTAAACTGCTTGCTCAGGTAGCCGCGCCCGGTATCGGGGAACAGCACAACTACCACATCCTGAGGCGTCAGGCGGCGCGCGTAGATCAGAGCGGCCCCCAGCGCGGTACCGGACGAACCTCCGACCAGGATGCCCTCTTCCCGCGCCAGCCGCCGCGCCCAGTAGAAAGAGGTACGATCATCGATGCGAATTACCTCATCGACCACGGAGGGGTCATAGTTTTTCGGGAAAAGCTCCATGCCGATGCCCTCAACCTTATACGGGCCGGGTATATCACCGGAGTAGACGGATCCGGGCGGGTCAGCGCCGATGATTTTAATGTTCGGATTCTGCTCTTTGAGATAACGCGCGGTGCCGCTGATGGTGCCGCCGGTGCCGATACCGGCGACGAAGGCCGAGATGCGCCCGTTGGTATCGCGCCAGATCTCCGGGCCGGTCGTGGCATAGTGCGTGGCCGGATTGGCCGGATTGGAATACTGGTCGGGACAGACCGCGCCCGGAATCTCATCGGCCAGCCGGTGCGCCACATTTTTGTAGTGTTCCGGCGAATCGTGGGTGACACTGCTGGGGCAGATAACCACCTCGGCTCCATAGGCGCGCAACAGGCTGCGTTTCTCCTCGCTGACTTTATCGGTCATGACAAAGATACAGTGGTAGCCCTTCTGCGCGGCAGCCAGCGCCAGCCCATGCCCGGTATTGCCGCTGGTCGGCTCTACAATCGTCCCGCCCGGACGTAACAGCCCCTTTTTCTCACAATACTCAATCATTGCCGGGCCAATGCGATCCTTCACGCTGCCGCCGGGGTTGAACATCTCTAGCTTTGCCAGTATCAGAGGCGGTACATCGCCTGCCACGCGGCGCAGGCGCACCAGTGGCGTATTGCCCATCAACTCAAGCACAGAATCATAATAGTGCATCTCACCCATCGCGGGTTCTGTTTTCTCGCCCATCTATCTTTCCTCGTCATTTCGCTATTTCCTGTGTCCAGCAGCCTGGCACCATTGCCGGGCATTTCATTGACAGCACCAGTATAGCATATGCCGCCATAGAGGCATAGCTATCCCCTGTAATCACTGTCCCTGGCGCTGAGGCGAAACTGAGCAAGCAGGCAAATGGAGCGAGTTCTATCTGTGGATATTGCTATGACCCTACAACGACAATCTTGATCTGGTCGCTGGTTGAGGGGAGATGGTCTGTGCCAAAGGGGAGTTGTATCTGTACGCCTGCTACACCCTTCTGACTATTGAGAAAGGAGATAGCAACAGCCGGGGTCGCCCCTTTGATCTCCGAAGCCCATTGCGCAAGCTGCTGAGCGGAAAGGCTGT
>CADDYT010000151.1 GCA_902810755.1 Chloroflexota bacterium | reverse complement strand
GCTGGCAAGCGTCCAGGGCGTGCGGAAACCGGCCCAGAAATTGCGGCGCAGCTTGCCCATGTAGTTGCCCAGGAACATGAAGAGCAGCGAGATGCACAGGCTGATGACAAACGGGATGCTGAGCGGCACGCCCAGCGCAATGGCGTCTACCGCAAGCTGCACAATGAGCAGGAACAGTAATATCCCCACGACGATCAGATTTGTCACCTCTGCCGTTGCGCGCTGGCTTTGCTGGCCCAGTCGAGGACTATAGCGTGTCAGCAGCCAGAGCAGCAGATAGAGGCCGATGCTGATGGCAGGCACCAGCACGGCATTGGCCAGCCTGGGAAGGTAGCCATCCACCTGTCCATAGATATCCCAGTGAGACGGCACGCGCTCCGGCATAAACGGGTACGTCACCAGCGAGATCAGTATCTGTAACGCGATAATCAGCCATGCCAGCCGCTGCGCGCCCGCGTAGGCCGGTCGCCTGGGCGTGATTTTATCGGCATCATGCTCGGTTGCATCCATCTCTTTCCTCCGTTATCGATCACACTCCGGCGCTATCTTCATCCTGCGCGGCATCCGTCGCATCGCTCTTTCCCGCACGTTCTCGTGCATTCTCACCTTTGCCCTCAGCAGAAAGGTCGTCCATGCCGCCGAGCCAGCTCAGAATTTCGGTCAGCAGGTCCTGGAAGACAGTCGTGTTGAGCGAGTAGACCTGGTACTGGCCGCGCCGCTCAACGCGCACGAGATCGGCCATTTTCAGCACCATCAGGTGATGCGAAAGCGCGGTTCGGCCCACGCCTGCATGTTCGGCCAGTTCGCCGGCAGTACGCTCGCCGCCGCGCAGGTACTTCAGAATACGCCGTCGCGTTGGGTCGGCAATCGCTTTGTACGCCTCCTGCATAATGATACTCAAGCATTTCTCTTAATCGAACGTGGGGAAATGTTGATTGTAAAATCACGTTTCGTCAACTTGCCGCCTGCCCTCCGTTCGCGCTTTCGACGACCGGCGCCCGTTCAACGCGCAAACGCCCCGTGGCAATCAGCCAGATGGCGAAAACAATCATGGGCACGAGACCGATCAGGCCAATCGGAGGACGCAGGAACGGGTTGCCGGGCGAGAGAAACACAAGGCCGAAGCCGACCTGCGCATTGATCGCCGCGTGTGACAACGTAGAGGGCCAGACGCTGCCAGAGCGGAAACGGAACCAGGCAAAGATGATGCCCAGGGCGGTGGTGAACACGACCATCATCAGCACGCCCAGCAGCGGGTTGCCGGGATAGTTGTAGCCATCCAACACGATCACAGGCGCGTGCCACAGGCCCCAGATGACGCCGGTAATGATGGCAGCCCACACGCCCCCCAGCGGCGCGAGCTTCGGCAGCAGGTAGCCGCGCCAGCCAAACTCTTCGCCGAAGGTAAAAATCATGTTGAAGGGAATCGCCAGCGTGAAGGCCAGAGCGATCTGACTGAGAAGGCTGAGCAGCGCCAGTTGTTGGGGCGTATAACCGGGCGGCAACTTCGCCCCCTGCTGCTGCAGCGCCTTCACAATCGCCTGCGCCTCCGCCTGCACATTCTGACTGAATGCCCAGTGCTGGTAGCCGATGAGCAGCGAAAGCAGGACGCCCGCCGCGATGAACAGGGGTGGCGCCAGATAGGCAGCAAGGTACATCCAGCCTCCGCCACGATGCCCCTTGCCCACCAGCCGCAAACCGGCATCGGCAAACCCCTCTTTACGCAGCACCCGCACCAGCACCGCCGCCGCCGCAGGCCCGAACATCCCGGCTGCGACATAGATCGTGAACGGCACGCCAGACGCACGCAGTACCAGCCAGACCGTCCAGCTTATGCCAAACGTTAGCACCAGAAACAACACACTATTTGTCCAGTTGACTCGCGGCGCAACAGGTAGCCTGTCAACCGTATCAGGAGTAGTCGTGTTCGTCTCCATATATGTCTCCCTGGCTTTACCGTTTCTGCCTTTGCTCCGTCAGACAGCATATTTCAATATTTCAACATCTATTGAAATATTAGCAGCGGAGATGAGATTTGTCAAGAGTGTTCTGGCTCAAATCTGGAAGCTGCCTGGCATTCCACTTTTGTGTTATCATCGAGCTATCAGGTAACATTGTTAACGGAGTGCAACATGAAAGCCGAAGATATCGAGAATTACCTGTCCCAGCCGGGACAAGAATTACAGAACGAAAAAGGATGGAGCCAAACAATGCTACCAAAAAGGAAATCAGCATCCAGGGGGGATAACGTGCAATCCACTCCCGGTTTTCGCGCATAGCTCATACACTCACTGCCGTCTCACAGGGGAGCAGGGCGTTACAAAGCCAGTCAACACAGTTGTTTCGGAACTGCATGCGCTCTTGTTCATCTTTTAGCAGGGGGACGCTTTCGAATATCCAGCGGGCAAGGCCGATACAAATGTGGATGAGCAAGGCGGGGTCGTAGCGATTCAACGTTCCATCGTCCATTTGCTTTTCTAATAATCGCATGACTTTCTGGAACAGTGGGCCTTGTGGCGATCTGATATTGAAAAGCGGCACACCACGCAGGCCACTGTCAAGCCGCCAGAGCCTGAGCAACCTGTCTTTTTCAGTGGCAAAATCCATAAACTTTTCGACGCAGCGTTCCAGATCATCCCTGCTGCCCAGGTTTTCCAGAAGCGGTAAGAGCTGGCCGCCAAGCGTTCGAAGGAGATTTTCGGCAATCGCCTGCACCATTGCCTCTTTTGAATCGAAGTAGAGGTAGAGGGTGCTGGTAACGATGCCTGCTCGTTCGGCAATGTCGGAAAGGCGTGTTTCGCTGTATCCCTTTTCCTGAAAAAGTTGCATGGCGGCTTGCAGAATTGTCTCACGGCGCTGTGGGTCGGCTGGACGGGACATGGTAAAACTCCTCATATTCATGAATACATTTTTGTTTTTTAGAGAAACTATTTCGGTTCGCGCATATAGTATAGCAGAGAAGGGCTATGCTGAATAGAGCATATATGACGATTTCCCTGCCCATGATAGTTGCACTCTGGCCGCTAATGGTGTATGATTACAGCGAATAACGCCGGGATAGCGGCAACAGAATGCACCCCTACCTGTACTGCTTGTAGGGGCGCGTTTTCGTGTGCTTTTTTGGGGAGAAGAGATGACTTTACAGGGACTACTGACAGTATTGATACAGCGGCCAGAGTTTCGCCGCTTGCTGGAACAGATACGCAAAGCCGAGGGGCTGCCCGCGCTGACGGGCATTACAGAAGCGGCACGCCCGTTTTTGCTGGCCGCACTGGCCGAGGGCCTCAAGCAACCCATGCTCGTGGTAGCGGCGGACGAGGCGCAGGTTGGCCAGATCGTCGAGGAGGTGAAGGCGTTCGTTCCCAACCCGAACGACGTGTATTACCTGCCCGACCGCGACGCGCTGCCCTACGAGCGGCTGATGAGCGATCACCTCACAACGCAGCAGCGCATGCAGGCGTTAATCGCACTGGCCCGGCAGGAGCGCAATGTGCTTGTTGTCACCTCCGCACGGGCGTTGACGCAGCCGGTCATTCCTCCCCAGGAACTCTCAGCCACGCTCTACGAACTGAAGCCAGGGCAGGAGGTCGATCTGACGCTGATGCTGGAACACCTCTACAATCTTGGCTACGAGCCGGTCGCGGAAGTGGAAGAACCGGGGCAGTTCAGCCATCGCGGCGGCATCATCGACCTCTTCCCGCCCACGCTGCCGCGCCCGGTGCGTATCGAGTTCTTCGGTGACGAGATCGAGTCGTTGCGTACCTTCGACCAGGAGACGCAGCGTTCGCTCAACCCGATTCATGCCTGCGTGATCGGCCCGGCGCGCGAGGCGTTGCCGGTACGCGGGCCGCAGGCAGCGCAGGAACTGGCGCAACTGGATAGCAACATCCTGCATCGCGACGCCGAGGAACGCTGGAAGCGCGACCTGGAAGAACTGCGCCAGCGCCGCTCGTTCGAGGATATCGCCTTCTACCTGCCCTACCTGCACAGCCGCGCCTCCGTGCTGGACTACCTGCCGCGCAACGGCCTGTTGATCCTGGATAACCCGGACATCATCCACAATCGCATCATCGAACTGGACGAGCAGGCGGAGGAGATGAAGGAACGCTTTGAGCGCGACCGCGAGAACCCGGCGCACCTGCGGGAGGCGCATATCAACTGGAACCAGCTTGAGCCGCAGTTGCACCAGCGCCGCCAGTTGCGCTTCGCCGACATCCTCTCGGCAGCCGAGGGCGAATACGATGCGTATCTGAGCCAGGGGACCGAACACCTCGTCCCCACCTTCAGCAGCGCCAATTCGTATGGCGGTCGCCTGCGCGCCTTCGTGCTGGATGTCCGCAAGGCCATCGATAACCGCGAGCGCGTGGTTATCGTCACAGCGCAGGCACGGCGCATGGCGGAAGTGCTGGCTGACGAGGCCATCCTGCATGACAATACCATCCATGTCAGCCCCGGCACTAACATCAATACGTTGCCGGAGCCGGGAACCGTCACGCTGATCCAGGGGCAACTGGCGGAGGGCTGGCAATCGCGCGGGCTGGGACTGCACATCTATACCGACACCGAGATTTTCGGCTGGTCGCGCAAGCGCAATGCGCAGCGGCGCAAGCCCGTCACGCCTGCCTCGTTCCTGTCGGAGGTCAATCCGGGCGATTACGTTGTCCATCAGGAACACGGCATCGGGCGTTTTGAGGGGCTGGTCAGGCTGAATATGACGGGCGTTGAACGCGAATACCTGCTTATCCAGTACGCCGGGACCGACAGGCTGTACATTCCAACCGACCAGCTTGATCGCGTCACGCGCTACATCGGTATGGGCGAGGCTGTGCCGGCGCTCAGTAAGCTTGGCACAACAGAGTGGACGCGCGCCAAGTCGAGAGTCAAGGAGAGCGTGCAGGATATCGCGCGCGAGTTGCTGCGCCTCTACAGCGCGCGCGAGGCTGCCCCCGGCCACGCCTTCCCGCCCGATTCAGAACAACCCTGGCTGCAAGAGCTGGAAGACGCCTTTGTCTACGAAGAGACGCCCGATCAGGCCCGCGCCATCGAGGAGGTCAAAGCCGACATGGAGCGACCGCGTCCGATGGACCGGCTCGTCTGCGGTGATGTGGGCTACGGCAAAACCGAGGTGGCCCTGCGCGCCGCTTTCAAGGCTGTGCTGGATCAACGCCAGGTCGCCGTGCTGGTGCCGACAACTGTGCTGGCGCTGCAACACTACAACACTTTCAGGGAGCGGCTCAAAGCCTATCCCGTGCGCGTCGAACTGCTCAGCCGCTTCCGCTCGGAAAAGGAGCAGAAGCAGGTGCTGGAAGACCTGGCGACAGGAAAAGTAGATATCGTCATCGGCACCCACCGCCTGCTGCAAAAGGATGTCGTCTTCCTCAACCTCGGCCTCCTGATCGTGGACGAGGAGCAGCGATTCGGCGTTGCCCACAAGGAGCGGCTCAAGCAGTTGCGCACCGAGATCGATGTGCTGACCATGACGGCCACGCCAATTCCGCGCACACTGCACATGTCGCTGGTCAACCTGCGCGACATGAGCGTGATCGAGACGCCGCCGCAGGAACGCCTGCCCATTCGCACGGCCATTCGCGAGTACGACGAGAGCCTGATTCGCGAGGCCATCCTGCGCGAGATTGATCGCGGCGGCCAGGTCTTCTTTGTACACAACCGCGTGCAGGGCATTCAGGTTATCGCGCAGAAGCTGCAAAAGCTGGTGCCGGAGGCGCGCATCGCTGTTGGACACGGCCAGATGGCGGAAGATCAACTGGAACGGGTGATGATGGATTTCTCCAGCGGCGAATACGATGTGCTGGTCTCCACCACCATCATCGAAAACGGGCTGGACATTCCAAATGCTAACACCATTATTGTGAACAACGCCGCCTACTTCGGGCTGGCCCAGCTTTACCAGCTACGCGGGCGCGTGGGTCGCGGCACCAATCAGGCATATGCCTACTTCCTCTACAATAAGGACGCGAAACTGACGCCCATCCAGGAGAAACGCCTGCGCGCCATCTTCGAGGCCACCGAGCTGGGCGCGGGCTTCCGCATCGCCATGAAAGACCTGGAAATTCGCGGAGCGGGCAACCTGCTGGGCGCGGAGCAGTCCGGCTTCATGAACTCGGTCGGCTTCGATCTCTACTGCAAGCTGCTGGCTGAGGCAGTACAGGAAATCCAGGGCAAGCAGGTGGAAGCCGCCACCACCGCCAGCGCCAGCGTTGACCTGCCGCTCGACGCCTACCTGCCCGACGAGTACATCGGCGACCGCACGCTCAAGGTCAACTTCTACCAGCGCCTGGCGAACCTGACGTGCATGGAGCAGGTAGAGGCAATGGAGGCGGAGTTAAGCGATCGTTTCGGCCCGCCACCGCTGCCGGTCAAGAACCTGCTGGCAATGATTCGCCTGAAGGTGGAGGCCGCCAGTCTGGGCTTCGAGGCCATCGCGCTCAAAGACAACGAGTTTGTGCTGACGGTCAGGCGCACCATCGTGCCGAACCGCATTGCGCTCTACCGTCGCTTCCGCAACGAGGCGCGGGTGCAGCAAGGTGTCATTCGCATTCCCCGTCGCCTCTTCGGGCCGGACTGGCTCAAACAACTCGGTGAACTGCTGCCGGGCATCACCTCGGCAGCATAGCAAACGACAAAAAAGAATGCGCAAACGTGTCATGCTGAGCGGCAGCATCACCGCTCATATCGTAGAGCAAGCCATAGTTGCGTCGGTTTTTGCCGTTTGCCCCTCTGGAGAAAGGATTGGAAGCGGAGAGTAGAATAGACAGACCGGGTAAGAAACCTCCAGTCGGCAAGGGTACAGGTTTTTCGTTCGTGCAACCACGAATGAAACGCTAGATCGTAATCAGGCCGCGCTCGCGTAGCTCAGAGAGCAGGCGCTCAACCTCCTGCATACTTTTACGGGTGCAGCGAGCGAGATCGGCTACCGTTCTGCGACCATCGATCAGCAAATAAATGGAACGCTGCGGGCGCGTCAGCGGCAGTTCCATCACATCACGGTTGCTGCCTGCCTTACGTGGAACAATCCATTCAAGGCCGGGGGTGGTACTGGCTGTCTGCGGCACAGGCTGTGCGGGAAGCGGGCCACTTTCCGGCGCTCCCGTTTGTGAGAAGCTATTGCCGCCCATAGCGGGAAGGCCGGGCGAGGTGATCGTGCGAGCAGTCGGCGAAGCGCCTTTCCCATTCGTTCTTGCCACAGAGGAGCTATTCCCCGTCACACGCACTACATCCGGCAGAAAGACAAAATATATTTGACGCCAGCTCAGTAACTTCGTGAGAGCTTCCTGACCGGTAAGTGAGCCGGTCTGCGCGTAAACCGGCTGGCCGAACTGCACATAGACCTCGCCTTCCTCATAGCGACCTTCGTGCAGACGTTCGATACTTAATAGTCCCGTTTGCCGTCTCGCGCGCACCAGCTCCAGTACGTCGTTGAGGGCTTCGGCAAGATTATCTCTACCCTTTGTCATCGGTGCAATCCTTCCTTCTTTCCGTCATCGAGTCAACCTCGCTTCTGGCCTTCAGGACATGATAAAAAAACACATAGCTTCCCTATGCAAATGTAATAAATGCACAGGTACTGTTCTGCTTCCACATACGTTTATACCATAGAGGTGGACGACTCTGGAAGTGGGAAAGAGAGCGATTCCGACATTCTTAACGATTTTTTTATATCCCTGTGCAACAAAAAAAAGTACCTGCGTTTCATATGTTGAAATACAGGTACCGAAGCGGATTATTGCCCGTTCTTACGCATGCGCGCTCGCCCGTGTCATGCTGAGCGGCAATGAGCCGTTAGCGCCTTGAACGAGTGTGCATCAGATGGAACATCATCGCCTGCTTGTAATCGAGCAGGCTGGCCTGCCCATTTTTCATGACCTGGCTGGCGAGGTTGAGCAGGTTAGAGACAACCTGCAGGTGCGTTTCGTCGATACTTCCCTGCTGGCGCAGCAGGTCGAGCAACTGTGTAGCACTCTGACCCGAAATATCCAGTCCGCATTGGACCGCCTCGATGCGTAGCCAGAGCAGCAATTGATGGCGTAATTGCTCAAAGATGGCCACATCTTCCCCACTCAGCGCCGCCGTCGTACTCTCCCGTTGTGCAGGAGCCATGCTGGCCGAAGCAGGTGTGGCAGGCTGTGGCACGCCTCGTGCCTGAGCAGCTGACGCGGTCATTGCCTGAGGGAGAACAGGATCGGCGGTTTTCACCTGTCCCGGAAAATCTGGCCTGACAGAAGCGGCTATTTGTGCTTCGCGAGCCTCAAAGGGGGCGGCAGCAGGTGAGGGCATCACAGGCACCACTGAAGCAACTGTCGATTCCGGTGCAGTCTGAGCAGGATACGCAGGTGATGACGCAAGCGGACCACTTTTCCCATTCGCTGTCGCCCCCCTGCTGGCAGAGGGAACAGAGACGGCGGGTACTGCTGGTGCTACTATAGGAGCGGGAGCAGCCTGTTGTACGGGAGGCTGTAAAGGTCCGCTCGCCTTTGCAGGGGTGGGCGGATACAAAGGCCCGCTTGCTCTTGCTGCCGGAGCAGATGGCACATTCCCGTTGCCAGTGCGCGCTGCCTCCTGCTCCGGGGACAACTGGACGGCTGCCGCGTGATCTTGCTGGTTGCCGCCGGTGCCTTTCGCCATTCCCGCTGTCCGTGCCGGTCTTCTGGGGGCCGGAGCAGCGGTCGCGGGCTGCTGACGGGCGGTCTCGCTCTGGCCGGGCGTCGGCAATTGCGGTACGCCCTTGATCTCGCCGCGCCATTCCTGCACCTGCTGCTGGAGGAGAAAGGTCGACTGGGCAATGCGCTCCCAGTTTGGCTCCTTCTGACCGGTGGCGCTGGTGGTGGACCACGAGGGAACGGGGCGCGGGCTGCCAAACGGGGGTCGATTCCTGGTCTGCCCTGTTAAATGTGCGCGCAGGTCTTCCGCCACACTGGCAGCGCAGGTGCTGATCAGCATACGTACATCTGAGAGACGTTTGCGGCCCTGCTCACCGAAAAAGCTGCGATTCCGCTGCACAAACTGGATAAAGAGTCGTTCAATCTGATACTGGAAATCTGGTGATAGCAGATCAACGCGATTCCAGGCGCTGAAGTCGAATGAACTGAGGTAGAGCCAGACCTCCTGACGCCTGGAACGATCGACCGGACGCATGCGCAGCGTTCCGGTGCGATAATCGTAAAAACGCGGGTAGCAAAAACTGGCAATGAGCGTCTCTGCCAGCTCGGCCTTTAGCCGCGCCAGCTCTGCCGGTGGTAGCTGACCAAGATAAATGCTCATTTTAGCCTCCTTTTCCAGGCGCCCCCTGCTCTCCCGCACAATGCCAGGTCTACGGGGCGATGGTTATTGTCGCCAGTTGCAATGCTTTCGTGTCCGTGGGCGTCACACTTGACGGCGCGCTCACAATCTTGAATGGGACACGAGCCGATACATCTAACAAATTGTTTAACGGTTGAGCCAGCGGAACGAGTGCAATCGCGACATGTGCTAGCCCATTCGGCACATGTCCCGGCTTGAAAATTCTGCTCGCCAGCTCATAGACATGGCCCGGCTGCCAGGAATTGGTGGGACACCAGGTCGCAGCCGGGAAATCGAGGCTTTCAAAGTGTTCTTCGCCTTTCGCATCCTCCATCACCACCGTCAGACGCAGGGGCTGCGGCGTGGGTGTGCTGACCGTCCAGTACGTCTTCACCTGCATGTAACCGGAGGTGTCGCTGAATGGGCTGGCGGCAGAGACGTTATAGCCCACGAGACTGAGGCTGGTCGCGCCAGCCTGGAAAGTTACATTCGCCGTATGCTCGATTTGCTGCCGCGAGACCTGCACATACGAGCAGAACTGTGGCGGCAGATTCGGCAACACGTTATTGATATCGCTACTCGTCTTCACCGGAGAGTACGGCGAGATGCCGGGCGGTGGCAGGCCGCGTTTCAACAAGAGATAGCCATCCTGAGCGGCCACTATACCGTAGTGGCCGCTTAGCAAGACCTTTTTCACTTCAGGGATATAGTCAGAGGAGCCGTAGAAGGGGTAGACATCACCCGTCACATCGAGAAAGATATAATCGGCCCGGTTGTCCTGATAGGGAAAGAGGTAGATGTTGGAGCGATGGCTGATATGGGGTACCAGTTCAGATTGTGCCGAAACCGAGGCATCGGGTGGAATCATGTCGATGAAACGCTGTGCCAGTTCGATATGGGGCGTGATCTGCGGCCAGGTAAAGCCCTGCGCGAACGGCATGTCGCTGCGAGCGGCATCAGCTCGCACGGCAAAGCCGAGCGCATAGACCAGCAGCAGACTTAACAGTCCCACGTGCAGCAGGCGCGGCCAGTTGAAGGCCCGTCCTGCAATCGACCGTTGCTCCCTTTCCCGCTTCCCCTCCTGCCCGCTCTCTTCCTGCGCCACCCGGTTGCCTGAGCGCGTGTAGCTCATCGCCCACTGCACCAGCCAGAGGATCAGTACAATAGCCTCAATGGTGGAGAAGATCAAGACAGGCACGATCTCGGCGCTGTACTGGAAGAGTCCGCTGTACATCTGCGGGTCGGAACTGAAGAGATTCAACGCCAGCGTTGGCAGAGCCAGCACCAGCGCCCAGGGCGCGAGCAGGGGCAGATAGCCAGCCGGGGTCAGCAAAGTACGGATATAAAACAGATGAGCGTGATCTAGCACGTGCTGCTTGAGCATGCTCACCGGATGGGCCACCACGTTAAGCACGATTTTGAGCGGGTTGCTGCCCAGATAGGAGTAACGCGAGGTCAGCAGCGAGTGGCCGGTCGGACTGAAGAGATGCATGAAGAGCAAAGCCGCGCCGACCCAGGCCGCGCCCAGCGCGATCAGGCCCAGGCCGCTACGCCACCGACGCTGAAAGACAATCGACCACAGGCCAAAGAGAGCGACGAGGACAGGAATCTCCTCTTTGCAGGCCATTGCCAGGATGGCGAAGAGAAAGAGCAAGACGGTGCGGCGCGCGTACATGAAATAGAGAACGAAGAGCAGGAGCGCAGCGGTGAAGGTGACGGCATGGAAATCATAGATGGTCGCTTCCTGCTGCGCAGGATAGAGCAGATAGAGAACGGCAATCGCCACGCCCGCGAACTCGTTGCGCAGGCGCAGACGCGCCAGCCAGAAGGCGGGAAAGGCGCCGCTCGCCACCACCAGCGTTTGCAGCACTAAGAGCGTGCGCGGGTCTGGCCAGAGCAGATAGAGCAGCGAAACCGGAAAGAGGATAGGTTCAAAGTGGATGGCAAAGCGCGAGATACCGTTATAGCTATAGCAATTTGTGTCATGCAGCGTATTGCAGATAGTTTGATGGGGTACCAGGCCATGCAGGATACTCCAGACAGCCTGATCCATAATACCCAGGTCTTCAGCATTGGTCTGATAGGCCGCGTGGCGGGTAGTGAGGTAGAGAATGAAATAGACTGAGAAGAGTGCGCTGAAGAATGCCACCAGCCCCAGCGCCAGCCAGAACGCGCGCGTTCGCGGCATGGACCGGGGCGGCGGATAAAGATAGAGACGGCTCCCCCAGATAGAGAGCCACTTGCGCCACTTTGATTGCGCCATCACTGTCCCCCTTCTCCGCTGATCGAGACAGCAGCGTCCTCCATTGCCCCTGCCTTATCAGTGACGCTTGCGTCGGCGGGAACAACATCTTCAGCTTCCTGTGTTTTCTCCTGCCCTGCCTGCTCAGCTTCTTGCAGCGCGCGCACCTGCTTGCTGCCGTCGCCGCTTAGATAGGCCACGCTGACACAGAGCAGTTCGGCCAGGGTTGAGACGAAGCGCGAGAGGATGGCAATGATCGCGCTCAGCCCGGCGGGCAGGGGGAAGGCCAGGGCAAACAGGGCCACAATCGCGCCTTCGCGGAACACCAGCCCGCTCGGCGTGATAAAGGCCAGGAAGCCAATATCCCAGGCAATGGCATAGATGCCGATGCAGACAGGCAGAGCGGCCAGCGGAGCCGAAGGCCAGATACCGAGCAAGAGCAGAAAGAAGGCGCAACCGGCAATCAGCCAGCTTCCACACCACGCCAGCGTCACCAGCAGAATATCGCTATAGCGCAGAGCGAGCGTGACAGGCTGACGCCTCAGCACGCGCAGAGTCAGATTGATCAGGCCGGTGAGGACGGGCGGGTAGAGAATCACAAGCAGGGCGACAATAGTAGCGATGCCGACGATCATGACCAGGGAGCCATGCAGCAGCGAGCCGACGGCGCTGATATCGTGCCAGAAGAGCAGGCTGGCAGCGAAGATCAGCACACCGGCAGCCAGCTTGGTAATCAACTCAACCGTCATGCTGGCAAAGGCGACGGGCCGCGAGACGCCGTACTTGCTCACCCAGAGGATGCGCGTCAGGACGTGCCAGACATTGCCGGGGATATAGCGCACGAACTCCGAGGCCAGGTAGATACGCAGTGTAACACGCAGCTTGAGCCGGTGGCCCAGCCGAATCAGCACGGCGCGCCAGATCAGGCCGTAAGAGAGTTCTTGCAGCACAAAGCCGAAGAAGGCCAGCGCCAGCAGCCAGAAATCCCAGTGGAAGGTATGCGCCGTCAAGTCATGCCAGACGCCGGTAATATATCTCAGGAAGAGGGCAACCACCACGATAGGCAGGCCGATCTGGATTACCCGTTTCCCGATTTTTAGCAGTGTAGCCCTCCGCATCAGTCAAGTTCCTGTCGAATACTGTACTCTTCCCCTGGTTTGAAGGCATAATGGCGGATCATCTCGCTTTGCAGACCTGTCAGCACAAACTGCACTCCGAAGATCATCAGCAAGATACCGACGAAGAGCAGGGGCTGGTTGTGAATGGGTTCATGCGTGAAGAAGATACTGCGCACCACCACGAAAAAGTCGACCAGCACGCCCAGCAGGAAGGTCCAGAAACCCATCGGCCCGAAGAGGCGCAGGGGCGTGCGCAGGAAGGTGGTGAGGAACAGCACGTTGAGCAGGTCGATCAGGCCGCGCGCAAAACGTCTCGCGCCATACTTGGAGACGCCATACTTGCGCGGGTGATGTCGGACTTTGATCTCCGCCACACGGTAGCCACGCCAGTGGGCCATAACGGGTACAAAGCGGTGAAACTCCCCATAGAGCTTGAGGTTGCTGTCATCGATCACCTCGCGCCGGTAGGCTTTGAAGCCATTGTTGATGTCGTGCAGGTGAATGCCTGTCAGCGTGCTGACCATGCCGTTGAAAACACGCGACGGGAAGGTCTTTGAGATGGGATCGAGGCGCGGGTATTTCCAGCCGGTAACAAGGTCGTAGCCTTCATCCAGTTTGACCAGAAATTGTGGAATCTCTTCCGGGTCATCCTGCAGATCGCCATCCATCGTGAAGACAATCTCGCCCCGGCAGCGGCTGAACCCGGCCACCAGCGCGGGCGTCTTGCCAAAATTGCGGCGGAAGCGAATCACGCGCACCTTGCCAGGGTGTTCATCATGGAGCTTCTTGATCTCGGCAAAGGTGCCGTCCGTGCTTCCATCATCCACAAAGATAATTTCATAGCTCTGGCCCAGCTCTTCAAGCTTCTGCGATAGTTTCTCATAGAGCAGAGCAACGTTTCTCTCCTCATTCATGACCGGGATAACGAACGAGAGGGCCACTTTTTGCGCTGGCAATTCAGGTAAAAGCGAATCTGGTTCAATGACAGTTGTTGGTACTTGTGTCTGTTGCATTACTGGTTCTCCAATTCCGGCAGCGGGAAAGCGCCCGCGCCGTTCATGCTCATCTATCGCCGCCCATTATAGCATACTCGGCCCAAAAACCGATAACAGAGGCATACAAATGGTACCTTTGCATGCCTTCTCCCTGTAATAGAACGCACAAAGTCCCCTGGAGGACACGAAATTCCCTCAAATTTCTCTTAGCCTGTGCTGAAAATTCAGCGTGTGACCCAGATTTTGTCGGCGGCGGCTTTGCTGATGCGCACTTCGCGGCCTGCCGCTTCCACTTTGAAGGTTTCGTCGTGTTCCCCACTCTCGTCGTGGGTCAGCACAGTGAGCCGTGTCTGTGGGGTAAGGCCTTTTTCGTGCAGGTAGCGAATTAAGCCTTCCTCGTCCTCTACCACTTCGGAAATGCAGAGAATGGTGGCCTGTTCGCCGATATTGATTGAGGAGAGGCGAACGGCATTATGATCTTTCAGGTAGTTGCGGGCGTTGGGAACCTGGCCGGGGATCGGGTTGCCATGCGGGCAGGTGGTTGGATTGTTCAGGCTGGTGATGACACGGGCCTCGACCGCGCCAGAAATGAAATGTTCCAGACGGCAGGCTTCTTCATGCACCTGGTGCCATTGCATGCCCAGCATATCGACGAGAAAACGCTCCGTCAGGCGGTGACGGCGCAGCACAGCCTCTGCCGCCCGGATACCGCTTTCAGTGAGCGTGATTTGCCGTCTGTTATCCATCTCAACGAACCCGTCACGCACCAGTCGCTTGAGCGTTTCGGTCACCGTCGGCGGGGCTACGCCGAACTTTTGCGCCAGCCGCGCCCCGATAACCGGCTCACCTTCCATACTGATGTTATAAATCGTTTCCAGATATTCTTCCACCGTCGGGCTGAGTGGTTCTTCCGTTTTCATGTTCGTGTCTCTTCCTTCGCTGCACAGGCCATGCGCTATCTCTCTATTATCGTTCATTGTACCACGTCCCCGCCATCTCTATGGAGGTAGAACAATGAAACCACCCGCAGGCGCCGATTGATCGGGCCTACGGATTTAGTGGCTGTATTCATCTTTCTCGATTAAGCACAGGGATATAGTAAAGACGAGAAAGGAGTCACCTGAGCATGACCGTACAGCTACAGAAAAGCAATCAAATACCTGCAACCATACAGAGGAAAAACAGAGAACAGAACGAATACGGCCAACAGCAGCCGGAACGCAAACGGAGCTATTCAAAGTTCCACCTGTATCAGCACAGCATATTGCTGCTTTTAGCCGCGTGCCTGCTCTTCGGCTCCGTACTGTTCGCCAACGACCAGCCGACAGCACACGCAGCCAACCCGGGACCCGGCAACGGCTGTAACTGGTACCGTGTCCAGCGAGGGGACACGCTCAGCGGCATCGCCTGGCGTTATCGCAACAACATCTGGACGCTGGCGCGAGTCAATAACATTCGCAACGTCAACCTGATCTTTGTCGGACAGAACATCTGCATTCCCTATCGGCTGGGCAGCGGTCCCGGCAACGGGAATACGGCGAGCGGCCTCTTGCCCAACGGCACGGTACGCTGGTACGCCTATAACGCCCTGGAGTGGTCGACGCGCTCGCAGGTGACGACGATGCTGCG
>CADDYT010000150.1 GCA_902810755.1 Chloroflexota bacterium | reverse complement strand
GCAGAAACTGGGTTCGCTGGCCGCGCAACAACTCGACCTGCGCGACGATATCGGCAAGCTGCGTGACGAGCAGTGGGAATGGTTGCTGCGCGAACGCTTAACGGGCAATTACAGCCTCGCCCGCCTCATGCGCATCTTCCAGCAGCGCCAGCCCGCCCTCGCTGCCCTGGATACTGAAATCGCGGCAAGCGATAAGCTGATCGATCAGATTGTGTACCGGTTGTACGGGCTGACGGAGGAGGAGATTGCGGTGGTGGAGGGAGGTGAGTGAATCGGGGTTTGTAGGCCAGTCCATCGCTCCACCCGCGCAGGCCAGCCGCGAGCAAGCCACCCGCACATACTAACTGATCTGCGTTTTGCCCAGGTAGTAGTTCCAGACGCGCAGGCCACCCGCGATCAGGCCACCTGCACATACAGCGGGCCAGCCGCACGCCCGTCGCAGGCCAGCTGCGATCGGGCCACCCGCACCCAGCTTACACGGGGAGGTTTTTTGGGAAAATTTGTTGTAAAGTCCCTTGAGAGGCCGACGGAAAGGGTAACATTGGGAACGCTTCTCCATCGGATTCCCAGGCCGATCCGTCCAAAAACCTCCCCGTGTAAGCCCCCACCCAGGCCACCCGCACCCAGGCCAGCCGCAAGAGGTGGCCCTACTCTATACGTTCGCCCCCCAGGTCTCCGCGAGCCGCACAATCGACGGCGTGTATAGTAGGGCCACCTCTTGCGGCTGGCCTGAGAGCGGGCCATCCGCGATCGGGCCAGCCGCACATACAGCAGGCCCTGTTGGGGTCGACTGGCCGCGTGGCCTGCCGACGTCGGCAGGCCGGGTAAGTACCAGCTATTACCCTTGATTTCCGGCGCGGCGGGCTTTTTCGCGTTCTTTGAGTTCGCGGCGCAGGATTTTGCCGGAGGCGACTTTCGGGATAGCCTGAATGAACTCGATTTCGTGGAGCTTTTTGTAGCCGGCGAGTTTGCCGTTGGCGAAGGACAGGATGTCTTCGGTGGTCACGTCGTAGCCCTGGCGAATGACGACGAAGCCTTTGGGCAGTTCGCCGGCTTCGGGGTCGGGAACGCCGATGACGGCGGAGTCCATGACGGCAGGATGCTCCATGAGCAGAGATTCGAGTTCGGCGGGGGCGATGCCGAAGCCTTTGTACTTGATCATCTCCTTCTTGCGATCGACGATGTAGGTGTAGCCGTCGGCGTCGACGTGGCCGATGTCGCCGGTGTAGAGCCAGCCGTTGCGCAGGGCAGCAGCTGTTTCGGCAGGGGCCTTCCAGTAGCCCTGCATGATCTGGGGGCCGCGAATAATGATCTCGCCGTCTTCGCCGACCGGCACTTCGCGCTCGCCCGTCTCGATGTCGACGATTTTCTGCTCGGTGTTGTGGACGGGCATGCCCACGCTATCCAGGCGCACGAGGGCGGGGTCGTGGGGCTGCGCGTGCGTGAGCGGGGAGGCTTCGGTCATGCCGTAGCCCTGCACGACGATGACGCCCGATTTCTCCTGCAACTTGCGCGCCGGATCCAGCGGCAGGGGCGCGGCGCCGGAGAAGACGTATTTGACCGTCTTCAACTTGCTCAGGTCGACGGGGGCGTTGGCGAGGGCCAGGATAATGGGCGGCACGGCAAAGTAGTAGGTGACGCCGTGTTTCTGGGAAAGTTCCAGCGATTGCAGCAGGTCAAAGCGTTCCATGATGACTTGCGTGGCCCCGGCAACGAGAAAGCCGCCGGTGAGCATGACGCCGTAGATGTGGTAGAAGGGCAGGAAGATCAGGGCCACATCTTCGGGAACGACCTGCAGCGCGGTGGTGAACTGGAGGTTGTTGACGCCCAGATTGCGATGGGTGAGCAGCGTCCCCTTCGGGAAGCCGGTGGTGCCGGACGAGTAGGGCAGGGCCAGCAGGTCATCGGGGCTGATATCGACGGGCGCGGGGCGTTTCGGCGACGAGTTGCGCAGCAATTGCCCGAAGGGGATGGCTTCCGGCATGCTCTCCGGCACGGTCTCGCCCGTGACGATGACGTGTTTGAGGTTGGGCAGCGATTTCTGGCCGAGTACCGTTTGCAGCAAGGGCAGCAGCTCGCGCTGGATAACAATGGTACCGGCCTCGGAGTTTTCAAGCTGGTAGCCCACCTCGCGATCTTTATACGCCGGATTCATCGGGCTGACCACCGCGCCGATGGTGGCGGCGGCAAAGAAGGTGATGGTGTACTCCGGGCGGTTGAGCGTGAGCAGGCAGATACGGTCGCCCTTGCCAATGCCCAGGCCGCGCAGGCCGTTGGCGATGCTGTTGACCATCGAGACCACTTCCCGGTAGGTCAACATCAGGTCGTGGTAGATAATGGCAGTGCGGTCGGGGTTGCGCGCCGCTGCTTCGCGCAGCAGGTGGTCATAGGGAACTTCAGGAAAATCGACAGGCGGGCGGAAGAGTTCGGGTGCAACCATTTGTTCAGACATGTCTACTTACTATCCTTTCTGGTCTGGCTCGCTTCGGATAGGAAAACCCACACCGGCGTGGGTCGCCTCTGACATCTCTAGCGTTTCTGGCATCTCTGGAGCCAACGCGGCTCCGGGCGACGAGTTACGCCCCTCGCATCGATAATTAGCATACTCCTGCTGAGCCTGCCGGGTCAAGAGTATTTCTCTTGAAGCTTCCTTCAGATTACTTCCCGGCATCACCGGAAGCCTGTACCTCCTCCTGCCCTTCTCCAACACTCTCAATGAGTTCCGAGGCGTCCACCCTCAGCACCCGTGCTATCCTGTCCAGGGTATGCAAGGTGATGTTTGCCTCCAGCGGTTTGCGGTAGATAAGCTGAACAGTGGAAATATTTACATCCGCAAGCCGTGACAGCTTCGCCTGACTGATACCTTTTTGTTGCGCTATTTCTTTGACTTTGAGTCGTATTGCCATAATCCACCTCTTCCAACCAGTCTAACCCAAACCTGCTATTGACAACAGACTGTTTATAATAATAATATTTATAAAAATATGGTTATTACCATATGGTTTTAATAGCAGAAAGGAGAAGGAACAATGGAGAGCATGCAGGAACAAGGTGAGCTGGCTGATCTGTTGCGTCTGATTAATGACAGGCACTATGACCTGTATAAGGCTCTGTGGAAATTTTACTCCTTTGCCTGTTATTTCGATGTTATCCCGGAGACAGGCTATCAGGAAGTGGAAACAGCACTTAATTCTGTAGAGCAGTCGCTACTACAGTTGAGAACGGCGATGACTGATTACCTTGCCAGGCATGTTTGATGAGTTTTTCTCGTCTCTAGAAAGAAGTTGCGCCAGCGTCTATAATGCAAGGGTCTATTATGAGGCGAACAAAAAACGGAAGGAGCATCGTTATGAGCAAGAACGAGGTCGCGGGGTTAGATTGGGCGGCGAACCGGCTGGTACCGGGTTTTCAAACGCCGCAGCAGCTTGAGGTCTATGATATTCGTGGGGCCTCGCGTGAGGCCATGTTGACGATTACGACGCTGGCGGGCCTGATTAACCGCCCGCAGCCCAGAGTGTACCTGCAGGTCAGTCCGCAAGACGATTTCTGGTTGAAAACGGTTTTTCCACATGTGCAGCATACATATGCAACGGCTAAAAACAACGATGTGCTTGACGCGCTGCTCATCAAATATCGCGACAGCGTGCAGGGGATGATTATTTACAACCCCAATTTTGCCGATAGTATCAATATCGCCACAACAATAGCGGGGCAGCGCGACGGCATCATTGTCTCCCCGGCTCAGGCACAGGCGCTGCAAACGCCTTTCAAGCTCGCCAGTCTCTTCGATTTGAACCAGTTTGAGTGGAAGACGCGCTTTCAGGCGTATCAGTGGGCGTATGAGAACCTGCTGGATGCCTCTTCGTCGCGGCTGATCGCCGGCCTCAACCCGGAGGGGGCGATCTCCCTGCGCTCATTCCTGGTAGCCACGCGCACCTTCGTCTACTGGCTCGATTCGCGCGACATTCTGCCCGACCTCACCAACCTGCTCTCTTCCGAACATAGCCTGATGGAGCAGATTCTCAGCAAATTCGCGCCAGGGGCAACCCACCTCGGCTGGTTCATTGATGAGCCGAGCGGCGTGGCGATGACCTCAAAAGTGGCGATGACCGTGCTGGCAAGCGATCTCTTCTCCAACCTGGAAGTCTTCACCGCCGTCGCGGCCAGCGCGCCGCTGCCGCCGCAGAAAGCTGTACCCGCCGCGCAAACGCCTCAGGCCGACAAAGTCTACGTCTCGTTTACCATCAGTGATGGCGACAACCTGCAATATTGCGAACGCCGTTTGCAGTTGCTCTGGAACAATAGCGCGCGCGGCAGCCTTCCCCTCGGCTGGACAATTTCGCCCGTACTGCTTCAGGCTGCGCCATCCCTGGCCGCGTACTATGCCAGCACGGCAACGGCCAGTGACGAACTGATCGCCGGGCCGAGCGGCGCGGGCTACATGTTCCCTTCGTTCTGGCCTCCGCAGAACCTGCCCGCTTTCCTTGAACAGACCGGCCAGTTGATGCAGCAAATGCATCTGAGCCTGCTCGAAATTCTGGATTCTACGCCGCTGGAGTCAAGCGGTCTACCGGTACTGGGCGGCTTGCGGGCGACGGGTCAGGAATTTTCCAACGAACAACTGCAACAACAGTTCGCGCAGGCGCTCGCCCCCTATGGCGTGACCGGCCTGCTGAGCGGCTCAGGTTCGCAGCATCCAGAATGGAAGCTGGTCGATGGCATGCCCATTTACCGCAACCTCGGTCTTGCCAGCAGCGCCTCGCAGGCGGTCAGCATGATTACCGGCGCGGCAGCCGGCATGCAGCAACGCCCGCTTTTCCTGAATGTCTACATTATGGCGTGGTCGATGACACCGACTGATCTCAAGCAGGTCGCGCAACAACTGGGCAGCGACTATGAAATAGTGACGCCAGGAACGCTGCTTGCTATGATTCGGCAAAACTCGTGAGTACAGCATATTCCGCACCCGCGCCGGGCTGCTATCGGCGCGCGCGCGGCGTGCGCGTCCTGCTTGAACAAGAGGGCGGGCGGGCGATCTGCAATTATCCCCTGCGCGCCGTGCGCCTGCCCATCGATGCGGCACGGCTGCTGGCTTCCTGTGACAGAGAGCGCACAGGCGCGGAACTGGCGCAGCATACAAACCTGCCTGTAAAGCGGGTTGAGGCCCTGTGCGAGCAACTATGCCGGAAAGGGCTGCTGGAAGCTGGCCCGGCCCTGCCGCCGCAGACATGGCCGTGCGTCTCCATCCTCATCCCCAGCCGCAACCGGGCCGCGCAGCTTGAACGCTGCCTGCGCTCCCTGCTCGCGCTGAACTATGCCGCCCACGCCCTGGAAATCATCGTCGTCGATGACGCCTCGACGGACGAGACTGGAACTATGCTGCAACGCTTCATTGAGGAAACGGCGACGCATGGCTGGACGATACGGGTCATCCGCCATCCATCGCAAAAGGGCGTGGGCGTCGGGCGCAACACCGCCGCGCAGGCAGCAAGTCACGAACTGCTTGCCTACATCGATAGCGACTGCGTGGCCTCGCCCGGCTGGCTCAAAGAACTGGTACCCGCATTTCAGGATGCGCGCACGGGCGCGGTCGGCGGCATGCTGCGCGCGTATGACCGCACAAGCATGCTGGGACGCTACGAAGATGTGCGCTCCTCGCTCTTCATGGGCGCGCGCCCGCAAGAGGTGCAGGCGGCAGGCCCGCTCACTTACGTTCCCGCCGCCAGCCTGCTGGTGCGCCGCGCCGCCTGGCAGGACATCGGAGGCTTCGCGCCGCTCGACTTCGGCGAGGACGTGGATTTCTGCCGTCGCCTGCTCGCTGCCGACTATCGCGTCCACTACCTGCCCTGCGGTACTGTCTACCACGATTACCGTACAAACCTGCGCGACTTCCTGCGCACGCGCATCGCCTACGCCTCCTCCGAGGCCGTCCTGCTGCACTTGCACCCCCAGGAACGCCGCGTCCTTATTCTTCCAGCAGAACAAGCCACCTTCGCCGCCCTGGCCGTATGGGGATTATGGGGCATAATCGCAAACCTTGCTCCCAACACCACCAACGACTATCTCACTGCATATACCCGTAATCCCGTAGCCGCCGATAAATCGACCGCGCGCGCGATCAATCGACGCCTACAGAGTTCGTTTATTCCCATTATCCTCGCGCTGATACTCACACTGATCGGGGCGGTGAGGCGGTGGCGGCAGGCGAGAGAGCAGCGCGTGCCGCTGGGGCTGCTGGCGGTTGCGCGGGCGACACTGCGCGGCCACCTGGCTTATATCTATCATCTGTGTCGGCATCTGACGCGCTATTATACGCTGCCCATGTTGCTGACCGGGATGCTGCTGCCGCCGTTGCTGCCGCTCGCGCTCATCCCCTGCGCCATCGTTATCGGCGTGGACTATGTGCGGCTACGTCCTGAAATGGGTTTCGGTGAATTTGCCCTCTGCTCGCTGCTGGATGACTGCGCCTATGGTGTGGGCGTGCTATGGGGCTGCATCAAGCAGAGGGCGTGGAAGCCGCTGGTGCCGGTTATCAGGCGGAGGTCCCGGCCAGCACGCATTCCGGGTCCTTAATATCGAGTTTGTGGTAGACAAACCATTTGGTGGCAGGGCAGCCGCCGTGACAGGCGTTGTACTGGCCGCAGCCGGTACAGGCCCCCGCGCCCATGCTGCGGTAGAAGGCAAAGAGGGCGGAGTTGCGCCAGATGTCTTTGAAGCTGTGTTCGTGCAGGTTTCCCGCCTCAAATTCGGGGGCCTGGAAGAAGGCGCAGGGGTAGACCTCGCCTTCAGGGCAGATGCAGCAGGTAGCGGTGGCCGCGCCGCAGATATCCAGCCCGGCCAGTTTCTGGCCGAAGGCGTTGAGGTGGAAGAACGAATCGGCGGTCAGCACATCGGGATGAGATTGCAGCCAGAGCGTGAATTCGTGGTACTGCTCGCGCGTGGGGTGCAGGTCGTTCCAGACATCGCGACCGCGACCGGATGGGCGCAGGCGCGTGACGCGCAGTTTTGCGCCGAAGCTGGCGGCGATCTCATACAACTGATCCAGTTCGGCGAAGCTGTAGCGGGTGAGAACGGAGTTGACGGTCAGGCTGTGCTGCTCGGCGGCCAGCAATTCCAGTCCGCGCATCGCTCGTTGGAAGACGCCCGCGCCGCGTATGCGATCATTGGTCTGCGGCGTGCCGCCATCCAGACTTACCTGAAAATAGAGCGGCTGGAACTCCGTCAGACGGCGAGCGCGCTCCGGCGTGATCAGCGTGCCGTTGGTGCTGACGCACATAACGAGGCCGCGCTGGCTGCACCGCTCAAGCACCTCCCAGATGCCATAGTACATAAACGGCTCGCCGCCGCCAAAATGAATCTGAAATACCTGCATCTCGGCCAGTTCATCGACCAGCGCGAGCGATTGTTCGGTCGTCAGTTCGCGCGGGCGGCGCTGCCCTGACGAGGAGAGGCAGTGAACGCAGGCAATATTGCACGCGGCGGTAATCTCCCAGGTCACGGTAATCGGCGCGGACAGCCCGCCTTGCAGGAAACGCTGCGAGCCGCGCCCCGTCTGCTGCCGCGCCATCTCCCCCGTCTGCTGCATGGCCGCCCGCGCCGCCGGATGGACGCTGCCCACAGACGCATGCATAGGCAGATTCAGCGAAGATGCACCGGAAGAACGCGATGATCGCGGCACAAAACGTATAAACTGCGTCATGAAATACTCTCCTCAGCTTCTGTCTGGATATAGCCGCGCCTGGCGAGATCGTCGAGGGCGGCGCGCAGCTTTTGTTTGCTGGCCGGTGAATAGTTTTGCGCATCGAGGGCCGCGCCCAGGTCGCCGCCGTACTGCTGCTGGCCAAGCAACAGGAAATCGATCAATTGCGGCGAGTTGATGAAGGACATCGCGCCCCGGTCGGCGCACCCATACTTATAGAGGATACCGCCAAAATGCTCGCGGCGAATTTTGACCTCCGCGACCAGGTGATACGTTACAGGGGATTGAGCCATGTCGCTTGTTTTCTCCTTGACTGGTCAGGCTGGCAAAACAATGTGGCCTCACAGAAAGCATACATGGGAAAAGGCCGACGCGTCAAGGCATTGGAGCATATTCTTCATCGTTGTGTTGCTCATCAATGTTTTTTTTCGTTCTGTAATGGAGACTATTCTTTCCTGGAGCAGAACGCGAACATGATAGCGTACTGGCGAAAAAAATATGGATGGCTGGATGCGCACGGCCTCTGGCTCGGCCTGGTGCTGGCTTCGGCCATCGCGATACGGATTGTTTTACTGGCCCTCGGCTGGCCTACCACCAACAGCGACGAGGGGACAATGGGCCTGATGGCCATCAATCTGGCGTTTCACGGGCAGCCGCCCATTTTCTTCTACGGGCAGAGCTACATGGGCGCGTTAGAGGCCTATCTGGCCACGCCGCTCTTTCTGCTCTTCGGCCCATCCCCATTCACCCTGCGCTTCGGGCTGGTTCTGCTCTTTACCGCGTTTCTGCTGGCGCTCTACCTGCTCACGCGCCTGCTGTATACAAAAGAATACGCGCTGCTCTGCATTACCTTGCTCTGTTTCGGCTCCATTGAGATGTTCACGCGCCAGCTCAAGGCCGTTGGCGGCGCAGTAGAAACCATGCTCTTCGGCTGTCTTGTCATGCTCTTCACGACCCTGTTGCTCTTGCCTGCACCGATGAAGGCAGGCAAAGCACAGAATAAACGCTACCTGCTCTACGGATTGCTGGGGCTGGCGATGGGGCTGGGCCTGTGGAGCCATATGCTGGTTTTGCCCTTCGTGGGCGTCTCGTGCCTGCTCCTGCTGTTTTTCTGTCGAGCGGAGTTGAAGTCACGCGCCCTGCTGTTCCTGCTGGCGGGCTGCTTTATCGGGCTGCTACCATCCATCATCTATAGCATCGAATATCCGTTGCAAAACTTCATCTTCACGCTGGTGCAGTTGCATAGCACGGGCGGCACGGCTGTTTCGCAGGCCTATACGCTGTGGGACGATGTACTGGGAACCGTCCTCATCAGCATCCCGATGGCGACCGGCGCGCCGCATATCTGCACCGTTTCGACCACGCCCGGCGCGTGGCGGGCGCAAATTTCCGCCTGCATGATTCCGCAGGGCCTGTGGGGAGTCGGATTCTTCCTGCTCTTTCTGCTCGCCTGCCTGCTCGCGGTCAGGCGCTGGCTGGCCTTTCGCCGCCCGACGTCTGCGCCACGCTCGCCCGCAGAGCGGCGCGCGTTTATCCTGCACACCATGCGGCTGGCGATCATGGGAGCGGCTGTCCTCACCTTCCTGGCGTACATCCCCACGCCCGCGCCCGCGCTCGTTCCCGTCACCTCAACGCGCTATCTCGTCGGCCTGTTCATCGCCGTCCCCGTCATCCTCGCGCCTCTGTGGGAGCCTTTCCAGCAAAACGGCGGCAGGTTGCTCAAACTCAGGCGCGCCTCCTTCCTGGGGATCGGCCTGTTGCTGATCGCGGCCACCTGGGGCGTTTTCCAGCAGGTGCCAGCCGCGCAGGCAACCGGCCAGCAGCAACACAGCTTTATCGCCGACCTGGAACGCTTGCACATCAATCACATCTATTCGGACTACTGGACATGTGATAGCGTGATGTTTCTCAGTGACACCCATATTATCTGCGGCGTTCTGGACGATACGCTGCAAGCGGGGCAGAATCGCTATCAGCCATACTTCACTGAAGTACAGCATGACCCGCAAGCCGCTTATGTCTTCACCGTCGGTTCCCCGCAGGTGACGTTGCTGGCGCAAAAGCTGAACGCGGGACAATACCGGATACTCATGCTCGATGGCTATGTGATCTATCTGCCGAAGACCTGAAGCGTTTCTACGGGCGAAATGCCGGGCCTTGCACTTGCCCTGAGCAGGTGATATGCTGTTCAAAGGGTACTTTGCCATGCCTGGATACTCTGAAATAGCGGTGTATGTATCAGCAGAAACGAGGGAGAAAGATGGCCGAAACGACTCCGGTTCCTGTAAACGAGGTTCACGTTGAAGAGGATAGCGCGCCGGTGGAGACCGAGGCTGGCGGGGTTGACGAGCAGGATGTGATGGCGCCGGACGATGAATTTGACGAGTTTGAGGAAGAACTCATCATCGAGGATTTCACCATAGACGGCATCTGCGGCGTCTACTAGCTATGACGGCAGAGGGCATGCGTTTTCAGGATCAGGTCGTATTTATTACGGGCGCGGCTCGCGGCATGGGACGCTCGCACGCGCTGGCCTTCGCGCGTGAGGGGGCGCGGCTGGTTGTCTGTGACGCCTGCAAGCAGTACAGCAGCGTTCCCTATCCCCTGGCGACGCCGGAAGAACTGGCCACGCTGGCCCACGAAATCGAGACGCTCGGTCGCCCGGTCATCGCTTCACAGACGGACGTGACCAACCTTGCGGGCATGCAGGAACTGGCGGAGCGGGCGCGAAGCGAACTCGGCCCCATCGATATCGTGGTGGCGAACGCGGGCCTGTATTCGTTCGCGCCGAGCTGGGAGCTGAGCGAGCAGCAGTGGGACGAGACGGTCAATGTTGATCTGAAGGGCGTCTGGATCACCTGCAAGGTCAGCATTCCACAGATGCTGCCCCGGCGCAGCGGCAAAATTATCTGCATTGCCTCTACAGCCGCGCAGAAGGGCATGCCGAACCTGGCCCATTATGTCGCCGCCAAGCACGGCGTGATCGGGCTGGTCAAGGCACTGGCCTTCGAGCTGGCCCCCTACAATATCAACGTCAATGCCGTCTGCCCGACCAGCGTGGATACGACGATGTGCCGCAACCAGGCCCTCTACGACCTCTTCGCCGGTGGCCCCGGCCCTCAGGCCACCTACGAACACTTTCTGGAAATCATGAACATGCTCAATCTCTTTCCTGATCGCAACCTGCTGCCGCCGGAAGCCATCAGCGCCGCCGTCCTCTGGCTGGCCTCCGACGAAGCCCGCCACCTGACCGGCGTCGCCCTGCCTGTGGATGCGGGTTATCTGACACGGTAGAAATACTTTTGACATCTAACTCTGGCATGTGATAGCATGCACGTTGTCTTCGTTCTCGGCCGTTCGTTGATGGTGTACGCCCGTTGTAGCGCGTCGTTTGCGAGAGAATGGGAAGCAATGATGCCGTTTCCGTTGAGTGCGCTGGTTGGCCAGCAGCAGATGCGTCTGGCGCTGATCCTCAACGCCATCGATACAGCGATTGGCGGCGTCTTGATCTGCGGCAAACGCGGCACGGGCAAATCCACCGCCGTGCGCGCCCTGGCTTCCCTGCTGCCGCCGCTTACGGGCGTGGCCGATTGTCCCTATTTCTGCGACCCCGCCGCTCCTCAATGGATGTGCAGCGCCTGCCTGGCGCGCCATGAACGCGGCGAGCCCCTGCCGGTCACCCGTCGTTCCGTGCCGCTGGTCACGCTGCCGCTCAATGCCGACGAAGATCGCGTGGCGGGCAGCTTCGACCTGGCCGGGGCGCTGGAAAGCGGCGCCCATCGCTTCGCCCCCGGCCTGCTGGCGCGGGCCAATCGCGGCCTGCTCTACATCGACGAAATCAATCTGCTGAACGACCATATCGCCGATTTGCTGCTGGATGCCGCCGCGCTGGGAGTGCAGCGTGTCGAACGCGACGCCATCTCGTTCGCCCACCCGGCGCGCTTCGTCCTGATCGGCACCATGAACCCGGAAGAGGGTTCGCTGCGCCCGCAACTGCTCGACCGCATCGGCCTGTATGTCGAGGCTGAAGATGTGCGCGACCCGGCGGCCCGCGCCACCGTCGTTGAACGCAGACTGGCTTACGATGCCGACCCGGCAACGTTCGTCGCGGAGTGGGCCGAAAGCGAGCGGGCGCTGCGCGAACGTATTGTGCAGGCGCGGCAACTACTGCCCGCTGTGCGCATCTCGCTCTATTTCCGCCAGGTCGTCGCCCATCTCGTGAGCCGCGAACTGCGCACGGAAGGGCATCGCGGCGATCTGGCGGTGATACGCGCGGCACGGGCGCTGGCCGCCTGGGAGGGCCGCGAGGAGGTGCAGCGCACAGACGTGGAACAGGCCATCGCGCTGGCAATGCCGCACCGCGCCCGCTCGCGCCTCACTGTGCAGCAGATCGCCCACATGCTCGATCAGACGCCGGTGGGCAGCTATGATCCCGACAGGCCAGAGGAACTGGCAACGATTGACGAGGATATCGACCAGCGCCGCGACGAACGCGAGGGCGCAGCCGGGGTGAGCCATCGCCTGCGCGGCGAAACAGATATCGCCCAGGTGCGCGAACTTGTACGCGTGCTGCGCGACCGACTGACGCGCCACGAAAGCGGGCGACAATTTACCTCGCTCACCAGCCGCCACAGCGGGCGCAGCGTGCGCGAGCGACAGGCACACCCCGTCACCGATCTGGCCTTCTCCGCCACCCTGCGCGCCGCCGCCCCCTATCAGCACGCGCGAGGTCGTCCGACAGGAGGCAGGCTGCAATTACGCGCCGAAGATCTGCGCCAGAAAGTGCGCGAACGCAAGACCCGCGCCCTGCTCATCTTCGTCGTCGATGGCAGCGATTCGGTGATGGCGCGGCAGTTGATGGCACGCCAGAAACGTGTACTGCTGGCCTTGCTCCAACACGCCTATGAGAAACGCGACCGCGTCGCCATGCTGGTCTTTCGCTTCGCGCAGGGACGGCTGGTACTGCCGCCCACGCGCAATTTCGGGCGAGCGCGGCGCTGCATCGAAGAACTCTACGTCGGCGGCTGCACTCCGCTCGCCACCGGCCTGCTGGAAGGGCTGCGCGTGGCCGAAACCGAACGCCTGCGCGACCCGGCAGTGCGCCCATTCCTGATCGTCCTCACCGACGGGCTGGCTAACATCGATCTCTCCGGCAACATGCGCCACGATACGCCCCTGCGCGACGCGCTGCACGTCGCCCGCGAAATTGCCGCGCGCCAGCTTCCCGCCGTCATGATCGATACCAACCCCTACGCCGCTTCAGTTGCGACAGGGGCGGCACGTTCGATAGAGACACAGGCAACAATGGAAATAGCTCCGGCGCGCGCTTTGGCCCGCGCGCTGGAGGCCGAGTATTTTCAGCTTTGCCCGCCAGACGCGGCAACGCTCTTGAAAAGGGGGTGAGCAGCGAAAAACGAGAAATATTCGTCAGACCGATAGCAGCTCATTGTGCGTTGTATTTTCAGAGAGCAAAAAGGAGGAACTTCCATGAAGACACGAGCAGGCGTCATTTACGCTCCCGGCGAACCCATCCGCGTTGAGGAGATCGAGCTTGATCCGCCAAAGGACAATGAGGTACAGGTACGCATCGTCGCCGCCGGTATCTGCCACTCCGACTATCATATTGTCGTCGGCGACCTGCCCGCCTATCTGCCAATGGCGCTGGGCCACGAAGGGGCCGGCATCGTCGAAGAGGTTGGTTCAAAAGTCACCAGCGTCAAACCCGGCGATCATGTAGTGCTGAGTTTTATTCCCGGCTGCGGGAAGTGCCGCTACTGCACATCGGGTCACGCCAACCTGTGCAATCAGGGCGCGGCTATTCTCGCCGGGCCGCAGCTTGACGGCACCTTCCGCATGCACAAGGATGGCACCGATATCGGCCAGATGTGCGTCATCTCAACCTTCTCGGAGCGCACCGTCGTTCCCGAACTGTCGGTCGTTCCCATTCCCGATTACTACCCGCTCAACCGCGCGGTCCTCGTCGGTTGCGGCGTACCAACGGGTGTGGGCGCGGTCATCCATCGCGCAAAGGTTGAGCCGGGCAGCACGGTGATGGTGATTGGCTGCGGCGGCATTGGCTCCAACGCCATTCAGGGCGCGGCCATTGCCGGGGCGCGCATGATTATCGCCGTCGATATCAACGATTTCAAGCTGGAGAAGGCGAAAGAGCTGGGCGCGACGCATACCATCAACTCTACACGCGAGGACCCGGTACAGAAGGCGCGCGAGCTGACGTGGGGCGAGGGCGTTGACTACGCCTTCGAGGCCATCGCCACGCCCGCGACCATCGGGCAGGCATACGCCGCCACCGGCAAGAACGGCACCGTCGTCGTCATCGGCCTCACCCCGGCCACCGCCGAGTCGATTCCGATACCGCCGCTCGACCTCGTCCTCTTCCAGAAAACGCTGATGGGGACGCTCTACGGCGACTCGCAGCCGCGCAACGACATCCCCAATCTGCTCAAAATGTACGGCGCGGGCAAGCTCAAGCTGGACGAACTGGTGACGCGCACCTACACCCTCGACCAGATCAACGACGCCTACGCCGACATGGTGGCAGGCAAAAACATTCGCGGCGTGATTGAGTTCGAATAACCGAAACCAGTTGCACAAAAGCGATTGTGTGCGCCGGGCGCACACAATCGCTTTTGTGCAACTGGTTTCGGTTGCTAACCCGAGAAAGTAAACGAGCAATGACATCGATCTATCCGTTCAGTGCGATTGTGGGCCAGGATGAGATGAAACTGGCGCTGATCCTCAATGCCATTACGCCGACGATTGGCGGCGTGCTGATTCGCGGCGAGAAAGGCACGGCCAAATCGACGGCTGTGCGGGCGCTGGCCGCCGTGCTGCCGGAGATCGACACGGTGGCCGATTGTCCTTTTTCATGCCCGCCGGATAAGCCAGAGGAGATGTGCGCAACCTGCCGCGAGCGCAAAGAGCGGGGCGAGCCGTTGCCCGTCGTGCGCAGGCGCATGCGTGTGGTCGATCTGCCCATCAACGCCTCGGAAGATCGCGTGGTGGGGACGCTGGATATCGAACACGCGCTGCGTGAGGGACAGCGACGCTTCGAGCCGGGCGTGCTGGCAGAGGCCAATCGCGGCATCCTCTACGTCGATGAGGTCAATCTACTGGACGATTATGTGGTCGATGTGCTGCTGGACGCAGCCGCAATGGGCGTCAATTTCGTCGAGCGCGAGGGCATTTCGTTCAGCCACCCGGCGCGCTTCCTGCTCGTCGGCACCATGAACCCGGAGGAGGGCGAACTACGCCCGCAGTTGACAGATCGCTTCGGCCTCTGCGTCGATATTACCTCCATCCAGAACATCCACCACCGCGTCGAGATCGTCGAGCGGCGCGAACGCTATGAGGCCAATCCGCAGGCATTTCTGGCTGATTACGCTGCGGCGGAGCAGGCGCTGCGCGAGCGCATCATCCTGGCCGCCCGCAACATGCCGCAGGTGCGCGTGCCGCGCAAGGTCGCCGAACTCATCGCCATGATAAATATCGAACTGGACGTGGACGGGCATCGCGGCGATATCGTCATGCGCCGCGCCGCGCAAGCCTACGCCGCTTATCTAGGAGAGTCAGAAGTCACGCCCGATCACGTCTACGCCATCGCTCCTATGGCCCTCGCTCACCGCCTCAAACGCCTTCCCTTGCAGTCTGTCCCCCGCTCGATCAATGAGGCGCTGGCAATGGTCAGGAAAAAAGTGGTTCGCT
>CADDYT010000149.1 GCA_902810755.1 Chloroflexota bacterium | reverse complement strand
GGCTGGTCACCAAAATACATCCCGGAGTCACTCTTACAGGAGGCCGCGACACGCTTGCAGGATCGCTTTTTGTTCGGCTCAGACTACCCTTTCATCACACCCCAACGCTGGATGAAGGATTTCGAATCGGTTAAGATCGACTTCAAGCCAGAGGTGAAGGAGAAGCTGTTCTGGAGAAATGGACAGAAGTTGCTGGCTCACACCGCTATAGCGCAGATGCACTTCTCCTCATGAAGGTAGCTACTATAGCACCAGTTTTACGCTTCCATCTGCGTGCAGTTTGCTGAAACATGCGGCAACCATTGCACTTTCAGGGCCAGGTTGCCACAGGAGCATTCCAGCAACATCTCTTACTTTTTTTGTGATACTGATGAACTGATGACTTCCCGCTTGCATTTCTTCAGGTGGTTTGCTACACTGATCAGGGCAGAAAGTGGGGGCAGAAGTTACCTTGTGGATGCTGGAAGAGCTGGCCTGGTATCTGGTCATGTGGCCATGAAAGGGATAGCAGCGACAGGACTCGCCATGCGCGACCCACAGGCAACAGATAAGTCGAGTACAGGTCAAAGGCAGGCTGAAACGATGGAAAGGATAGAAGACGATGGAGGCAGGGTTTCTTCTCCCAACCACCTGTCCAGTCGTGATCGGTCGCGTGCAAGAGCTTATGGCTCTCCGTTTGCTCGTCGATCGAGTCCACGCTGGAGAGGGGCGGGTGGGCCTGGTGTGCGGGGAAGCCGGCATTGGTAAATCACGCCTGGTGGCTGAAACAAAAGCGTACGCCGGGGCTTTCGGCTTTCTCCTCCTGGAAGGACAGTGTTTCCAGACGGATAGCGCATCCCCATATGCGCCGCTGCTGGACCTCTTCCGTGCGTATTTTGCTCGTTGGACTCCGACCTCGCTGCCAGACCCTATGCACTCTTTTGCCTCGACGCTCTCGCGCCTGCTACCCGAACTGTCGCTGCTGTTCCCCGACCTGGCGACCCTGCCCGCATCGTCATCTGTAAATCCAGAAGAGGAGAAGCGACGACTCTTCGCAGCCATGACCCATTTTGTGACGGAGCAAGCCGCACAGCACCCCGTACTGCTCGTGGTGGAGGATGCCCACTGGTGTGATGATCTGAGCCTGGACTTGCTGCTGCACCTGGCACGCCGCTGTCGGCAGGTGCCGCTGCTCTTGCTCGTCACCTATCGCCGTGAGGAACTGCATCCACGCTTGAGGGGGTGGCTAACCCGGCTAGACCGGGAACGTCTGGCGCAAGAAGTTATACTTGAGCGTCTTGCTCGCACAGAAGTGGCAGCCATGCTGCACGCCATGCTGGAGACGAAGCAGCAGGTCGAGGCTGACCTCCTCGACACCCTCTACGCCCGTTCCGAGGGCAACCCCTTCTTCGTCGAGGAACTGCTCAAATCGCTCATAACAACAGGAGAACTGGTGCCGGTCGATGGAACATGGAAGCGGGCTACACAGAAGACTTCCATTCCTCGCAGTGTGCAGGAAGCCGTACAACAGCGTACTGCGAACCTGAGTACAGAGGCGAAACGCTTCGTGGCACTTGCGGCTGTTGCCGGGCGGCGTTTCAATGTCACTCTGCTGCAGGAGGTCATGCACTGCAATGAAGCGCAACTGCTGGATCTCCTCAAAGAGGTGATGGCCGCCCAGCTGGTGGTGGAAGAAGAGGTTGACCTGTTTGCCTTTCGCCACGCGCTAACACAGCAAGCCATCTCTAACGAGTTGCTGCTGCGCGAGCGGCAAGGGCTGCATCGCAGCATCGCCCAAAACCTGGAACGCCTTTCCATCTCTTCCCAGGCCGCTCGAGAGAAGCACCTGGAAGATCTCGCGTATCATTCCTATGAAGCAGGCATGTGGGAGCAAGCACTGACCTATGCGCAAGAAGCGGGAGAAAAGGCCCTGAGGCTCTATGCTCAGCAGGCTGCCATTGATCACTTCACCCATGCGGTAGAGGCCGCCCATCACCTCCTGCAGACACCCCCGGTCTCCCTTTACCTCGCGCGGGGACGAGCGTATGAGTCACTCGGCGACGTTGAGCGCGCACGTGGTGATTATGAACGCGCACTTGATGCCGCACGTGCGGCTCACGATGCTACATCGGAGTGGCAGAGTATCACAGCCCTCGGCGTCCTATGGACCGGACACGATTACGAACGGGCGGAGGGGTGGTTCCGCCAGGCGCTTGCACTTTCCGGGGAACTTAATGACATTACGCTGCGCGCCCGCAGTCTCAATAGTCTGGGCAACTGGCTGCAGAACATCGGTCGCATTCAGGAGGGACTTGAGGCACACCAGCAGGCGCTGCGTCTCTTTGAAATGCGATCCGATATGCAGGGCATGGCTGAAACGCTTGGACAGCTTGGCATGGCTTACTTTTACAGCGGGGATCCGGCCCGTGGGGTGAAGGTATTCTTTGGACGAGCGATTGAGCTGTTTCGCTCCCTGGGCGACCGTCAAAGCCTGAGTGAAGTCCTGGCTGCGAGAGCCATAGACTCAGCACCCGAGACAATTGAGACGACCTATAGTTCGCTCAGGACACGCGATGAATGTGTGCAAGATGCTGAAGAGGCGAGACGTCTGGCACACCAGACGAATTCACAGTCAGGGCAGGCTTTTATCGAAATGGCTATGGCTGCTACCCTCTTCTCCTTCGGAGAATTCGGTCTGGCACTTGCTCATGCCCGGAAAGCACTGGACATCGCCAGCAGCATCGAACACCAGGAGTGGATTGCCGCCAGCCGTGGTACCCTGGGGCAACTGTATCTCCTGCTGCTGGAACCCGATCGGGCAGTTGCCTCTCTGGAAACCGCCTTAGCAGGAGCAAAGGCTCTTGGCTCGATGATCTGGACGAAACAACTGACACCCTACCTGGCGCTGGCCTACATCCTCAGACGAGAGTTTCCGCGTGCAGAAGCAATGCTCAAAACGATCATGCCACAAGAACAGGAAGCGAGCAACTTTTTTGAACGGCAAGCAGCTCGCGTCTGGGGTGAACTGGCGCTGGCGCAAGGAGAAGCTCCTGTGGCGTTACGCATTGCAGAGCAATTGCTTGTTTCCGCTCCAGGCCAGGGGCATCAGCAGCCCATTCCTCATCTCCTGGTCTTGAAAGGCGAGGCCCTCCTCGCCTTAAAGCGCCTTTCAGAAGCGGCGCAAGCGTTGGAGGAGGCGAAACGCGGCGCCGAGCTTCGGCAGGCCCCGTCAGTCCTCTGGCGTATCCAGCGATCATTGGGGCAGGTCTACCACCTGCTCAAGCGAGAGGACCAGGCGCAGCGAGAGTGGAGCGAGGCTCGTGACATCATCGCGAAACTGGCCGCGTCCATTGATGACAGCGCGCTGCGCGATCATTTCTTACACGCAGCCCTGTCCTCGCTTCCACAGGAAAAGCCGATGTCTCAAGAGGCGTTGACCAGCAGCAAGTATGGTGGACTCTCTGCTCGAGAACGAGAAGTGGCCGCGCTGGTGGCACAGGGAAAGAGCAATCGAGAGATTGCAGCCTGTCTGGTAGTGAGCGAACGGACAGCCGAGGCGCATGTCAGCAATATCCTGGGGAAGTTAGGTTTGAACACACGAACGCAGATCGCAGCCTGGGCTGTTGAAAAAGGGCTGGTCGCTGCCCACTAACCTGACTGCGTACTACCCTCTCATCCTCCCAAAAAAGATACGTATTGATTCCCCATACGTATTGGTACTTTCCACAATGGCAAAGCCATCTTCTCCGGCTATACTGCGAACAGTAGCAGTAATCCTTCTGCAATGAAGTCAAAACAAGAAAGGTAAAAAATCATGGGATCAGCACAAGCACAAGCACAGGTCTGGGGAGTCCAGGCCCGTAACTGGGCAGACCTGATGGAAAAAATGTCATTGCCAGTTTACCACGTAGTCCTGGATAAGACAAACGTCGGCAGGGAGACACGTCTGCTGGATATTGGCTGTGGAACTGGCACGGCGGCGCAGCTTGCCGCGCAACTGGGAGCTAAAGTTACCGGGCTGGATGCCTCCGAAGCTGAACTCGTCATTGCCCGCGAGCGCGTCCCCAGCGGCGACTTTCGCTGCGGAGAAATGGAAGAGTTACCCTATGCGGATGCCTCCTTTGACGTGGTCACGGGGTTTAGCTCTTTCCAGTTTGCACAGGACCCGGTGAATGCGCTTCGGCAGGCTCGAAGGGTAAGCAAGCCAGGTGGGTACGTCGCGATGGTGGCATGGGGAAGGATAGAGGACTGCGAATTCGCCACGACCCTCAAGGCGGTAATGGCCTGCCTTCCGCCACCACCTCCCGGAGCCAAAGGGACGTTCGCGCTCTCAGAACCGGGAAAGATGGAAGCTTTGATGGAACAGGTGGGGCTGACTGTCTATGCACATGGCGATGTCTCATGCCCCTTTACCTATCCCGACGACGAAACGGCCTGGAAAACCATCAGCTCCTCCGGCCCGCTGGTAGCCGCTATCCGCGTTGCAGGTGAAGAAACCATCAAACAGGCGGTTCTTGCTTCCTTAGTACCATTCAAGACGTCCAATGGCGGCTACCGGCAAGAGAATCTCATGCATTATGTGATCACCATCGCTTGATGGAGGTCAATGTGTCCCGCTGGAATCCCTTCAGCCAGCAGGGTACTCGTTTCAAGCACTATTCGGAAGGAAAGTCAAAAAAAGAAAAGGAGCTAGCAACCATGTCAACATCACAAGTGAAGAGCTTCAATGCACCAGACGAAACACGCACGCCCCCAAAGGCCAACATGGAAATCGTCAAATTCGGCGATATGTCCATTGTCAGAATGATCTGTGAGCCGGGCTGGAGGTGGTCCGAGCATATGAGGCCCATCGCAGGAACACAGAGTTGCCAGGGTACCCATTTTACCTACATCATTTCGGGACATTTTCGCACAGTGATGGACGATGGCACCGTAGACGATCTCGGGCCGGGCGATATCGCCATCACCCCGCCAGGACACGATGCCATGGTCGTCGGCGATGAACCCTGCATTCTCTTCGACTTTCAAGGCGCCAGCAGGAATGTCTAAGCAGCACAGAGAAGGAGAACAAGGTTCGCGTACTCCCTCTCTATGCGCTGGTCTCTTCACCTGCAGACAAGCAAATCGGCAGTGAACTGCTGCCGATTTGCCCTGGAGAACAGGAGGGGACAGAGTGAATTCAACCTTGTGGGAAAACGATCTGTGTGTTATCCTGTTGCTGTTGAGAGAGATTCTAACGAGAGCAGGACAACACGCAAAGCGGCTCCCTTTTTGACTATCACAAACAAATGTTACCATACCTTTGTGAAAGGAAAGAAAAAGAGCATGACAGCACATCCAGTTCATCTCCAATTTATCAATCCCCCGACCATGGCTAGCCCGCCCGGTTACACGCATATCGTCGAAATCACGGGTGGACGAACTGTCTACATTTCGGGGCAGGTTGCGGTTGACCAGGCATTTCGTGTCGTTGGGAAAGGCGATGTTCGTGCGCAAGCCGAGCAGGTCTTTGAAAATCTTCAGGCGGCTCTCGCAGGGGTGGGAGCCGATTTCACCCACGTGGTCAAGCTGAATTACTACCTCGTGGATATGACACACTTGCCCATCATACGGGAAGTGCGTGACCGCTACGTGAATGCAGAGCATCCGCCTGCCAGTACAGCCGTCGAGGTGCGCAAACTGGCCCTCGACGATCTGCTGATCGAGATTGAAGCCGTCGCGAGCCTGCCAGCGTAAGTAGAGCATACCTATGAGCAACAACACCGAAGAACAGATCACCCGCAATGTGCTGAACAGCATGGCGCAAGCCCCCAACGCCCGCTTGAAAGAAGTAATGAGCAGCCTTATCACCCATCTGCATGCCTTCATTCGTGAGGTGAATCTGACAGAGGCAGAATGGATGCAGGGTATCCAGTTTTTGACGAGGACAGGGCAGATGTGCGACGACAGGCGGCAGGAATTTATCCTGCTCTCCGATGTCATCGGCGTCTCCATGCTGGTTGATGCCATTAATCACCGCGCGGAAGATGGGGCAACGGAGAGTACGGTCTTTGGGCCGTTCTACCGTGAGGGAGCGCGAGAACTGCCGCCAGGGGCCACCATTAGCCTGGATGGGCGGGGCGAGCCTGCCGTTGTGATGGGGCGCGTGCTTTCAACCGATGGCACGCCGATCCCCGGCGCGCTGCTTGATGTGTGGGAGACGGATGAGAATGGCTTATACGAGCAGCAGGACCCTGAACAGCCGGATATGAACCTGCGCGGCAAGTTCCGCACAGACAGCCAGGGGCGTTATTGCTTTGTGGGCATCAAACCGGTCTCCTATTCCATACCCGACGATGGGCCGGTCGGGCAACTATTGCGCGCATTGGGGCGCCACCCCTATCGCCCGGCTCACATTCACCTGCTCATCTCTGCCGAAGGCTTTGTGCCGGTCACCACCCATCTCTTTGTCAAGGGCGACCCTTATCTCGATTCGGACGCTGTCTTTGGCACAAAAGATTCGCTGGTCGTCGATTTTATCCGGCATGATTCGGACGAAGAGGCTGCTCAGTACCATGTCAACGCGCCTTTTTACACGGTGGAGTATGATTTCGTCCTGAAGCCGCGCGATAAGCAGTGATCCCTGTACTTTCGTACAGTTTTTCTGCCTGTGTCCCACGTAACGGGAACAGGCTCTTTCTTTTTTGCGGCACAGGACATATCATAGGTTATATATTATGGCTCTCGACTATCCCTACTGGTAGAAAGGCAGATATCGTTTCTCATGAAAAAACCTGCTTATAAGTGGGTCGCGCTCTCGGTCACCACCATTGGCTCGTTAATGGTCGCTATCGATTCCACCATTGTGATTCTGGCGCTGCCCAATATGCTGCAAGATTTGCATTCCGACCTGGTGCGTATGACGTGGGTGATTATGGGCTATCTCATCCTCAACACCATCCTGCAACTCACCTTTGGTCGGATGGCGGACATGTTTGGCCGTGTCAGAATGTATAACCTGGGCTTTATTATCTTTACCTTCGGCTCCGTCCTCTGTGGGCTGGCGTTCAATGATACCTTTCTCATCGGCTCGCGACTCATTCAGGGCGTGGGCGGCGCGATGCTTTCGGCCAACGCGATGGCAATTATTACCGAAGTCTTCCCGGCCAACGAGCGCGGGCAGGCTATGGGTATCAACGCCATCACATGGGGCGCGGGCAGTGTACTCGGCCCCGTCCTGGGTGGTCTCATTCTGGCCGTCACCTCCTGGCGCTGGATCTTCCTGGTCAATCTGCCCATCGGCATCGTCGGCACGCTGGCTGCCTATCTGCTATTGCATGATATCGCGCCTAACCCTAGAGGCGAGCGTTTTGACCTGTTCGGTGCCGCACTCTTCTGCATCGGCCTCGTCACACTGCTGCTCGGTCTGACCAGCAGTGTCGGGGCAGGTCTCTCGTCGATGGTACTGGGCCTGCTGGCGGTGGCACTCGTCGCCTTTGTCGCTTTCGTCCGCTGGGAGCGGCATATCTCTTACCCCATGCTCGACCTGAATCTCTTCTCAAGCCGCCGCTACGCCTTCTCCGTCGTCGCGGCCACGCTGCAATCGCTGGCAGTCTTCGCGGTCAACTTCCTGCTGATCTTCTATCTGCAAGGGGTGCGCGGCTACACTCCCCTGACTGCCGCGTTGCTCATCCTGCCCCTGCCGCTGGTCACTTCGGTAGTCGGGCCGCTGGGCGGGCGCTGGGCAGACCACGATCGCTTCGGCGGTACGGTACCAGCCACGCTGGGTCTGATCGTGCAGGCTCTGGCGCTGGTCATACTGGCCTTCCTGACACCCACTACCTCCTACATCGTCCTCGCCGTTGCTCTGGCGCTGATGGGGCTTGGCGGCGGTCTCTTCTGGTCACCCAATACCAGCACCACGATGGGGGCCGCGCCGCGCAACCGCCTGGGTGTCGCCTCTGCCACATTGAACACTATGCGCAACGTGGGCATGGTGTGCAGCTTCGCCGTCGCTCTGGCAGTCGCAGCAGCTTCCATGCCGCCCGCGCTCGTCAACGAAGTCTTCCTCGGCACCGTTGGCCACTTGCAGCCAGCCATCTCGCTGGCCTTCAGCAGCGCCATGAGCCATGCCTTCATCGCCTCCGCGCTCATCTGCCTGCTGGCAATTTTCTTCTCCATCGTGCGCGAAGGGAAACGCATCGCGGCAGCTACAACTGCCGCGATGCCGCCCGTCACTAGCGGCGCTTCCTTCCAGCCAGAAGATGCCTCCGCCGAAGTAACGGAGCAGCGTACAGGCGGCCAGCGATGAACAACTGAACAAGAACAGGCAACGCTGGCCGCCCACACTACAGGCCACCCATAAGAGGTGGCCCTACTAGACGCGCATAGGTCTTCAAGTGGTTCGAAAAGGTACACCTGTCTGGTAGGGCCACCTCTTGCGCATGGCCTGCTTAACAGCATCTCTTGAAGGAATGCGACCGGCTTCCTTGCCGGAACGAAGGCGGCTACCTGGCCCACAAAGGCTATTGTTCTGGCAATAAGTGCCTCTGACCTCTTCCATATGTTATACTCATAGCATGGATGAGAATAAGGACTCTGGTACTTCCTGGCAAGATTTCCAACAAGAGAGCGAGCCAGTTCAATCATACCTGCCGCAACATTCGTCTTCACGCAGGTATGAGCGCCGGTGGCTCGTCGCCCTTTTCACATTGACCATCTTCATCCTCGCTATCCTGCTTTTACGTAGTCACCAGACTACTGATCCCGTTGAGAGGCTGGTCACACCCGATTACCGCTCTTACGCCGAAGCCGGGATGCATACGCTGCAAAGCACGTATGATGCCAGTAGCGGGCAATGGCCAGATATACAATGGTGGCAGCAGGCCAACGCGCTGGAAACAGTGATCGACTACTCGTCACTGACCCATAGCACCGCCTACCTGAACGATATTTCCACTACCTTTCAGCAGAATAACCAGCACGCATTCCTCAACAACTATTATGACGATGAAGGCTGGTGGGCCATTACCTGGATCAAGGCATATGACCTGACGCATCAAAGCATCTATCTTGATACAGCAAAAACCATTTTTCAAGATATGACCGGCGGCTGGGACGCCACCTGTGGTGGTGGCCTCTGGTGGAATAAGACCAGAACCTACAAAAATGCCATCCCCAACGAACTGTTTCTCGAAGTTGCGCTCCGGCTTCACCAGCGCACGCCCGGAGACAGTGCTGGCAACGGGGACGGACCGGAAAACACAGGCTATATCGACTGGGCCATGAGAGAGTGGAGCTGGTTCAAGCAGAGCGGCATGCTCAACTCTTCACATCTGGTGAACGATGGGCTGGACGGCAACACCTGCCAGAATAATAACGCGCCAACCTGGACATACAATCAGGGCGTGATTCTGGGCGCGCTGACCGATCTGTACGCAGTGACTCATAATCCATCCTATCTTGCACAGGCCGAAGCAATTGCCGACGCGAATAATCAGATCAATATCGACGAAAACGGCATTCTCTATGAAACGGCTTGCGAACCGGATGATAACTGTGGGGAGGATGGGCCGCTCTTCAAAGGCATCTATATGAAGAACCTGTACTACCTCTATCAGATAGATCACCGCCAGGCATATCGCGATTTCATCATGAAGAACGCGGACGCAATCTGGAACTTTAATCGAGATGCCCTCGGTCATCTGGGCCTGCACTGGGACGGGCCATTCGATGAAGTTCAAACCCGTAATCAGATTCCGGCACAGGATGCCCTCAATGCCGCCATCAGTTTCAGCACTATGGCATTGTCTGCTGCCGGTGACATCATCTACCCGACCATAAGCGGATTCCCCTTAACAGCAAGCGATTTTGTTGACAGGAGTCGGGTCAGGTAGCACGGGCAAGCTATAATTTTATAAGAGAAAGCACACAGCGTGCGCGTCCTGTCCGCGTATCAAGCGAGGAATGTGAGGGAACAACAGCTATGAGTGAGAACCAGCAGAACGCTCCCCGTATGAGCGCCATCACCATTTCCCGGCAATACGGCAGTGGCGGCGGCGAAGTCGCGGCGCGACTGGCCCGGCAATTGCAATGGCAACTGATCGATCATGAAATTGTAGCGCAGGTCGCCCGCGAACTGGGCATGTCCGAAGAGGAGGCCGAAGTACACGATGAACGCACTGAAAGCTTCATCTCGCGCGTCCTCGGCTCCATGCAACTCGCTTCCCCGGAATTACTGGCAAATGCGCCCATTGTCCCCCTTTCGCCCGGAACGCAGGAACAGATTTATCACGAAGCCCTGCGGCGCGTCGTCGAGACGGCGGCCAACACAGGCAAAGTCGTAATCGTCGGACGCGCCGGGCAGGTCATTCTGGCAAATCGCCGCGACGTACTGCACGTGCGCATCGTTGCTCCCCTTGAGCAGCGCGTGCGCTACGTCATGCAGCGTGAGCGATTGGATGAGGCCGCCGCACGCGCGCGCATCCAGCAGAAAGACCGCGACCGCACACGCTACCTGCAAGTGCAGTACCATCGCGACGTGAATGATCCCTTGCTCTATGACCTGATACTCAACAGCGGCGTCCTCGATCTTAGCAGCCTGGTAGACCTGATCGTGCTGGCCCTCGAGCGCAAGGCACGCCGTCTGGTGGTGAGAACCGCCGAGCTTGGCCCTGTCGCCGGATTAATGCCCTACCCCGGCAGGCCCGCCGACCTGCGCCGACCACAACCCACACAGGAAGCAGAAAGCGAGCAGAGTTCATAAGCGCCAGAGCAATCCCATCCTGAAACTATCCTGTTTGGAGAGACGAGTTCTAAATTGAATGACCCGAATACTCAGTCAATGAAGGAAAGGACAGCAAACAGGATGGTACAGCTACAACTTGGTTGGAAAGCAGGCCCGGAGCAGTATGCGCCCAACGAACTACTCGACTATGCTATCGTTGCCGAGCAGTCTGGTTTCGATACCATTGACTCAAGCGACCATTTTAATCCGTGGAGTGAGGCCGGTCAGGCATCGTTTGTGTGGACATGGCTGGGCGCGGTCGCCGCTCGCACCAGCACTATCTGCATGGGAACCGGCGTGACCTGCCCGATCATCCGCTACAACCCGGCGATCATCGCTCAGGCAGCCGCCACCCTCTCGGTGCTGGCCCCCGGTCGCGTCTACATGTGTGTGGGAACCGGTGAGGCGTTGAACGAGTACGCGGCAACGGGCATGTGGCCGGGCTATGACGAGCGGCAGGCCATGCTCGCCGAAGCCATTGACCTCATTCGCGCGCTCTGGAGCGGCCAGCAAGTCACCTACGACGGCACCTACTACGAGACGCGCAAAGCGAAACTCTATACCCCACCGGCCTCGCAAATCCCTCTCTGTGTCTCTTCAATGGTGCCTGAGAGCGCATCCTTTGCCGGTCAGTATGGCGACGGCCTGATGACCGTCGGGGGCAAAGAACCCGAAGAGTACAAAGAGATTCTCAAAAACTTTGATGATGCCGCCAGAAACGAAGGTAAAGACCCATCGAAGATGCCAAAGCTGATCGAACTCAACGTAGCATATACCGATGACACAGACGCTGCCATCGAGTGCCAGAAAAAATACTGGGCAGGTACCTTCATCCCCGCCCTCTTCGATCAGAAAATCTACACCCCGAAGATGTCGCAGGAGAACGGCAAATCTGTCGGCTCGGACACCATCATGAAGATGTGCTGCATCTCTAGCAAGGCCGAAGACCACATCAAGTTTGCCCAGCAATATATTGACCTCGGCTTCACCACCCTCTTCTTCCACTCGGCAGGTCCCGACCAGCGTTCCTTCCTTGAAAGATACGGGCGCGATGTACTCCCACAAATCCGCGCGAAAAACGGCGTCCAGCAGCAACAAAGCATAGCTGCGTCTGGCAAGCAACAATCCTGACAGAGTCGGCAGAGAGGCATATCCAGTATGCCTCTCTGCGTGGGAGAACCTCTTTATAAACCTTGCAAAAGCTTCTCCCCTTTCATACCTCGTCCTCCTTCGCTCGCGGAACCCAATCAGAGACTCCTTCAATAGCGTTCTGGCCGAGGAACAGGTTTAACTGAGCCGCATGTTCCTGTACAGGGCGGCCTTCCACACTGTGTCCATCTGTATACCTCCATGCATTATCCTACTATCAGGCACAACTGGCCGTATAGCAACCCATTCTCTCAGAGAAAGGCAAAAACGGCAGCGAAGAGAGAACACAAAGATACCAGCAGAGAATCTCCGGCATACTATTTGACATAAGAGCCATCCTGTGCTACAATAAGAACACAATTTCAATGTATTTTGTACACTAACTCAGATATACCGGTTAAAAGGCCCGTAAAAAGAATAGATAGATAGACAAACAGCAAGCATAGGCTTCTGTCTGAAGGAAAGGGGCTGAAAAAGATGATCCAGCTCACACAGACCATACAATTTGTACCGCCGACGTTTCACAGGCAGAGGAAAGGAATCGTGCAACCCATGTTGCCCGGCATGGAACCCGAAGAGGCGGGGCCAACGATTGTGACGAACCGGCAGATTGCCGAGGTGCTGTCGAGCATCGCCGACCTGCTGGAGTTTCAGAACGCCAACCCGTACCGCATCCAGGCATATCGTAACGCCGCTCGCGGCGTGCTGGACCTGCCCGAACCGGCAGCCGCCATTCTGGCGCGAGGCGAGCAGTTGTCCATCCCCGGCATGGGCGAGCGCATGCGCGCCCACATCGCGGAACTGGTCGAGCATGGCACGGTCACATTCTACAACGATCTCGCCGCGCAGACGCTGCCGCCGGAAGCTCGCGCGTTGATGGCCATCGAGCATATCGGCCCGCACACCGCCGTGCGCCTGTTCGAGGAACTGGGCATCGACTCACCGGAGAAGCTCTGGTGGGCCGCGCAGCAGCAGCGCATTCGCCAGCTCCCCGGCTTCGGCCCGCGCAGCGAAGCCCGCTTGAAAGAAGCCGTCGCCCGCTACCAGGCCAATCAGGAGCCAACCGAACTCGACGGTGTAGCATAAGGCGTTTTCATAGCAAGTCTGCATAGAAGCCCTGAGAGAAAGTTTTCTCCCAGGGCGTTTTTTACCCGCGCCCAGCCCGGGTCATGGCTGGCTGTCACTGGAAAGTTGGCTGTCCATAGTGCCGGGGAAAATATGGTACAATTGAGAAGGAGAGTGTGTATCCTCGCCTGTACATGGTATGTTGACCGTCTTTGCAACTCAGGAGGCTCGCATGTCCGCTAGCAACCCGTCTATTCCCGGAGAGAAATCGCGTGAGCTTATGGCACGCCGCCAGGCGTTTGTGGCACGCGGTGTCAGTTCGTATACCCCCATTTTCGCCGCCAGAGCCGAGGGCGCCATCGTCTGGGATGTCGATGGCAACCAGTATATCGACTTCGCCGGCGGCATCGGCTCCATGAATATCGGGCATACGCGCCCGGAAGTGACACAGGCCATTATTGAACAGGCGCAGAAATTTACCCACACCTGCTTCAGCGTGATGATGTACGAACCCTACATTGACCTGGCGGAGCGCATCGTCAGGCTGACTCCCGGCACCTTCCAGAAGAAGGCTATTTTCTTCAACAGCGGCGCTGAAGCTGTGGAAAACGCCGTCAAGATCGCTCGCTACGCCACAGGCCGCCCGGCGGTGATCGTCTTCGATAACGCCTTTCACGGCCGCACATTAATGACCATGACCATGACTTCGAAGGTGAAACCCTATAAACACCGCTTCGGCCCCTACGCGCCGGAAGTGTATCGCGCCCCATTCCCCTATCCCTATCGTATGAACATGACGCCGCAGGAGGCTTCGGACTTCTGCATTCAGGAGATCGAGCGCATGTTTGTTGGCGATGTCGCCCCCGACCAGGTCGCGGCCATCATCATCGAACCGGTGCAGGGCGAGGGCGGCTTTATGCCCGCGCCGCCGGGATTCCTGAAGGCGCTCAAGCAACTGGCCGAGAAGCATGATATCCTCTTTGTGGCCGACGAGATTCAGAGCGGCTTCTACCGCACGGGCAAGAGGTTCGCAGTCGAGCATGATGGCGTGGAGCCTGACCTGGTGATTATCGCCAAGTCGATGGGAGCGGGCATGCCAATCAGCGGCGTGGTAGGCAGGGCCGAGATCATGGACGCGGCCCCTCCGGGAACACTGGGGGGTACCTATAGCGGCAATCCTGTTGCCTGCGCCGCCGCCCTCGCCGTGCTGGACCTCTTCGAGAAAGATGACTACGCCGCCCGCTCGACGCAGATCGGCAAGGCGGTCACGGAACGCTTCCTGAAGCTGCAACAGCGTTACCCGGCGCTGGTGGGCGATGTGCGCGGCCTCGGCGGCATGGTTGCCATGGAACTGGTCAAAGACCCCGCCACCAGAGAGCCAGACTCTCACGCCGCCAGCGAAGTCCTGACCGCCGCCCTGCAGCGCGGCCTCGTGCTGATTAAGGCGGGCATGTACGACAACGTGCTGCGCGTCCTCGTCCCCCTCTGCGTCACCGATGAGCAACTCCAGCAGGGCCTCGACATCTTTGAAGCCGCGTTCACCTCTGTTGCTGAACCCACGCCAGCAGTCACTTCTGCCGCAGATTAGACATCAATGGCAATAGAAAAGCAAGCTCAGGAAGCCCTCTTTGATAACTTCCTGAGCTTGCTTCAGGTTAAAACTCTCCACGATTCACCATATCGATGAAACGCTGCTCCAGTTCGGTTGTGCGCGGGCCGGGTTTGCCGTTGCCGATTACGAGGTCGTCGATCTGCACCACCGGCACAATCTCTCTGGAGGAAGCCGTCACAAAAGCTTCGTCGGCTTCGGCCAGTTCTTCGAGGAGAATGGGACGCTCTTCTATCTGAAAACGCCCGCGCGCCAGTTCCAGCGCAACGTTGCGTGTGATGCCGATTAAGACCCCCTCACGCGGCGTCACCAGAGTATCACCCTTGAAGATAAAAAAGTTGCTGCGCGTCGCTTCCAGCACGTGGCCCTGCTCATTGACGAAAAGCGCGTCCTGCGCACCCTGCCGGGCAGCTTCTTTCAGCGCACGCACGGCGGCTACATAGCTGGTCGTCTTGGCCTCCGGCGCGACCCGCTGCAGGCGCGTGGTAATCAGCTTATAGCCCCTGGCAAACCGCTCCATGTCACGTTCCGGCAAAGGCGTAATCAGCACATTCAAGGTTGGCCTGCCCGACGGCAACATACCATCCTCGCTCACTCCTCCTGTAACAAGGATGCGAATTGCAGCGTGCCGGTACGGGTTGCGCTCAATAACACCACGCACCACGTCTGCAATCTGCTCGCGCGGCCAGGGAATATCCAGCTCAATCAGCTCAGCCGAGCGGTAGAGCCTGTTGAGATGCTCGTCCAGATGAAACGGGCGACGATCATACGTGCGCAGTGACTCAAAGACGCTATACGCCCGCAGCAGCCCAATATCATTGATGGAAATGGTCGCCTCATCGGGATGTACCCATTGCCCGTTGACATACCATAAAGCGTTGTTATCCATGCCTCTATATTACAATATTTGCCCCATCTTACGATATCGTTGCCCTATCTTTCTTCATCGATTTCTGTTAGAGAAGCTGGTATCGGGAAATCCCGACTGGTAGCTGAGGCAAAAACCTATGCCGCTACCCGCTCACATTGTATCGAATACAAGCTACTATGCGTGCTGTAGATAGGGACTGTGTTGCGATGTGAAAGGAGGCAAAGACACAACATGAGCAAGGATTCAAAGGAGACAAAGCAGACTTCCGGTGGAACGAAGACGCATGTCGAGATCAAGGCGGAAAACCTCACACCGGAGGAGCGAAAGTTCCTGGAGGAACATGCCAGTGAGCTATCGCCCACAACGCTTCGCGCAAAGTGGATTAACAATCTCAACGAACACGAAGACCATCCGGGACAGACGCTGGCAACGCAAAATCCTGAAGTCATCAAACACTGGGC
>CADDYT010000148.1 GCA_902810755.1 Chloroflexota bacterium | reverse complement strand
ACCGGTACCCAGCCCCAGACCAGGACCAAATCCCGGACCGAAGCCACCCCAGCCCAGACCAGGACCAAATCCCGGACCCAGGCCAATATTATTCAAGCCCAGGCCGCCCCAGCCCAGTCCAGGACCGAGGCCTATCCCGAAACCTGCGCCAGGAATGCCCACGCCCCAGCCGAGAGTGTTCCAACCAGGGCCGATGGCCGCATTGTTCCAGCCAAAGCCAGGAGTATTCCAGCCAGGAGCCACCGCCGGAACATTCCATGCAGAACCAATCATCTGTTCCATACTCCTTTCTTCTCTGTACTTCCTTATACTCACTGCGGTGAGTCCTCTTCTCTGAAACTCACCACGAACATCACGCCATGTCTTTCCAAAAAGTTTCTTCAGGGTAGAGAAGTTTGCAGACAAACAGGCACTGAAAGTGCATTTTATTTCATGAAATAATTTAGCTTACTCGGTTCGATACTCATCTTCAGACTATCTATCATAACAGAAATAACGTTTGCCTATTTACAGAAGTATATATCAGTATACGGAAGAATACATATATACGTGTTTATTACACTTAGCAAGAAATGTCTGGAAAAGGATCATTGAAACTACCCATGCATGCATCGTTTGCCAGAGCCGGGGCGTGTAGAGAACGTACATCCGAACACAGCGAAAGCATGCAATTGTATCGATGAAAGGCAGCAAAGAGATGACAGAACAAGGCGCATCCCATGTGATCGTCATAGGCTCTTTTATAGATGTGGCGCAGGCAGAACAGGCCATCAGGGCGCTGCACAACGCAGGTTTTCAAAATGAGCAGATCGGCTTTCTGATACGCAACAGCGCCGGAGCCGCGGAAATCCCACCGCCCAATCCAGGGGCCGAAATGGCAGCAGATACTGCGGGGGGCGCGATTAGCGGCGGCATCCTTGGCGGTATCGTCGGCGCGGCAGTGGCCCTGCTCATTCCAGGCATCGGCCCGGTCGTCGCAGGAGGCATCCTGGCAGCTACCCTGGGCGGCATTCTCGTTGGCGCGACCGCCGGTGGTATCATCGGCGCGCTGACCGGCATCGGTGTATCGCAGGAAGAGGCGGAATATTACCAGCGAGAGTTTGAGGCAGGCCGTACCATCGTCGCCGTCAACGTGGATGAGCGCAGACAGAATCCACAGGAGGCGCGAGCGATCCTGCGCAGCTACGGAGCCAGCGATATCAATGTCCAGCCCGCTACCGGCGCAGGCCCGATACCTCCCTCAACTGCCGGTCAACAGAGGACATACAATGACAACGTTCCACCTGCCAACTATAATGCGAGCATGCAGCCACCGCCGGAAAGGCAGCCACCGGTAACACCGGAGGGCAGATATAATCCAAATGTCCCCCCGGCAACTTATACCGGACAACCAGAGCAGCAAGACAAGATGAGCGAGCCGGGGCAGTAGAAACGATTCCCGCCATACAAGCCTGCCGCAGAGGTTGGCTCTGCTATAACTACCAGGCCCACGAGACGCCCCTGTGGTAGGATCATCCCGCAGGCCTGCATGGCGGGAGAATAGTTATACCAGAATATTCCCGTTTTTTACAAAGAGAGTGTCATCCACCCAGACTTCGCCGCCCTTGCGCAGGTCGCAGACCATATCCCAGTGCAGCGCGGACTGGTTGACGCCGCCCGTTTCGGGATAGCTCGCCCCCAGTGCCATATGGATGGTACCCCCCATCTTCTCATCGAAAAGAATATGGCGCGTGTAGCGGTCGACGCGCGGGTTGTTGCCAAAGGCGAATTCGCCGAGATAGCGTGCGCCCGTGTCGATCCCCAGCATCTGCTCCAGAAATGCCTGCCCCTGGCGCGCGCTGGCCTCCACCACCTTGCCTTCACGCAAAACCAGCCGCACCCCTTCAATGGAGCGACCATCGTAGGAAGCCGGAACGTTGAACTGAATGACACCACTGGCGCTGTTTTCAACCGGGCCGGTGAAAAACTCGCCGCTGGGAAAATTGCGCTTCCCATCGCTATTGATGAAGACGCGTCCCTCGATGGAAAGCGTGAGGTCGGTGCCTTCGGCCAGCACATGTACCTGTTTGTGGCCCACAAGCCAGTCGACCAGGCGCTGCTGCTGCTGTGAGAGTTCCTGCCAGCTAGCGATAGGGTCAGGTTCATTGAGGAAACAGACATCGAAGACAAATTCCTCGAAATCGCGCAGCGACATCTCGGCATCCTGGGCGTAGGCTGCCGTTGGATAGAGCGTAGAGGCCCAGCGATAGCTCCCTGCCTGCTCGCGCTGGCGCAGAATCTTCCCCACCTCTCTCATCGCGACGCGCCGTTTCCCCAGGCGCGCCCCATCGACGCCGCTCAACGCCTTCGTGTTGCTGCGCGCGCCAATCGAAAGCTGCGCATCGATATGGTTGGCGAGCGTCGTCAGCGTAGGCGGTACCCAGATAAGTTGCCGGTCGTTGCCTTCCCTGAGTAGAATCTCATCCAGCGATTCTAAATCAAGCAGCACAAGCGGGTAGGCTCCGATGCGCAGCGCCTCACGATAAATCTCCTCTACCAGAGGAGCGGCCAGTGGTGTCGTGCGAATAGCCAGCGTTTCGCCGGGCTTGAGATACAGCGAGTAATGTAGCAACGTGTGCGCCCAGCGTTCCAGACGAATATCTTGCATAAGAATGACACTTTCTAAATTGATCTGAGGCAATGGTACCCTCTGTTTGTAGAACGAATAACGAGGTACGTTGGCCAGCGTTTCTCCGCAAACATATCCGGGATTATCGCTAGAAGTAGAGCCTGGTTAAATGAAATACAGGCCCTGCCAGACGCGATGGCTGGCGGAGCCTGCATTTCGTGTTATGAGCTTACAAAGAGCCTATGCTCTGCTGGCGGCGGCAGCGACAGCGCGGCGCGCCATCACCTGAGCCATCTGGCTGCGATAACCTTTGGAGCCGTGGATGTCCTCGATCAGGTCGAGGCCTTCGGAGGCATGGCTGGCAGCATCGGCGATGGTAGCCTCATCCAGTTGCTTGCCGACGAGGGCAGCTTCCACGCCGCTGGCCCGCGTTGGCTTCGAGGCCGCGCCGGTGATGACCACACTGGCGGCGGTGCAAACACCGGAGCTATCGAGGGTGATAACCGCAGCGCAACCCGCGACGGCGTAGTGAGAAGCCTTGTTCGCCAGCTTCATGTAGGCGCTGCCGGTGTGGGCAGCGGGTTTGGCGAAGCGCAATTCCGTCAGAACCTCGTCCGGCTGCAACGCCGTCTCGAACGGACCCTGGAAGAAATCGTCAGCCTTGATCGTGCGCTTGCCACCGGGGCCTTGCGCGACGAGGTCGGCCTTGAGCGCGAGTACGATGCCGGGCATATCGGCGGACGGGTCAGCGTGCGCGACGCTGCCACCGATGGTGCCGCGATTGCGCACCGCCGGGTCGCCGATCTGCGAGGTGCCTTCGGGCAAGACCGTGTAATAGCGCGCCAGCACCTCGGAGGTCTCGATCTGCCGATATGGAGTCATCGCGCCGACGGCCACCGCCCCGTCCTCCTCGCGAATGTAGGAAAGGCCGGAGACCCTGCCCAGATCGATCAGGTGGGCAGGCTGCGCCAGGCGCAACTTCATGGTGGGAATCAGGCTATGTCCACCCGCCAACAGCTTGGCATCGTCTCCATACTGCTGGAGAAGGGAGATAGCTTCATCCACTGAGGTCGCGGGATGATATTCAAATGCTGCTGGAACAGACATGATAAACTCTCCTTCTAACGGCTACTGCTGGTGAATGAACGACCACAGCCGGTTGGGCTTGTAGGGCATATCAACGTGGGCCACGCCCAGCGCGTCCGCAATGGCATTGGCCACTGCTGGCGTCGAGCCAATCGTGCCGGCCTCGCCAACACCCTTGACGCCAAGCGGGTTCACCGGGGTCGGAGTGACGGTAGAGTCCGTCTCGAAGTGCGGCAGTTCGTGCGCATAGGGCAAAGCATAGTCCATCAATGAAGCGGTGAGCAACTGCCCATCTTCGCCATAGACAACACCCTCGACCATTGCCTGGCCGATGCCCTGCGCGAGTCCGCCATGCACCTGGCCCTCAACCAGCATCGGGTTGAGCTGGCGCCCGCAGTCATCGACAGCGACGAATCGCTTGATCTCCGCTTCGCCGGTCTCTTTGTCGATCTCAACGACGCACACATGCGTTCCGAAGGGGAAGACGCAGGCCTGTGGCTCCCAGAAAACTGTCGTCTCCAGGCCTGGCTCGATACCGGGGGCCAGCGTATTGGAGAGATTGGCAGCGAGCGCGACTTCGTTGAAGGTGACGGCCTTCTGCGGCGAACCGGCAACGAAGAACTTACCATCTTCCAGCGTCACATCCGACGGGCTGGCCTCAAGCATGTGGGCCGCGATCTGCTTCATTTTCTCCTTGAGCCGCTGCGTGGCCTCAAAGACCGCCGAGCCGCCGACAGCGGTAGTACGGCTGCCATAGGTGCCGCGCCCTTCCGGGGTGGAGTCGGTATCACCATGCAGAATGGTCACGTTGTCGACCGGAATGGTGAACTCTTCGGCGACGATCTGGGCAAAGGTGGTTTCCTCGCCCTGACCGTGTGGAGAGGAACCGGTGTAGACCATCACATCGCCGCTCATCTCGACCTTCATGCGCGCGCTCTCATAAAGACCGACGGGCGCGCTGCCCTTGGGGCCGAAGCCGCAAATCTCGATGTAAGACGAAAGGCCAATTCCCATCAGCCGACCCTGCGCCCGCGCCTGCTTCTGCTCGGCTCGCAGTTGCTCGTAGCCCACAATTTCCAGGGCCTTGTTGAGCGCACCTTCGTAGTTACCTGTGTCATAGACAGCACCGGCCGCTGACTTATAGGGGAACTGCTCCGGCTTCACAAAGTTGATACGCCGCACCTCTGCCGGGTCCTTGCCCACTTCGCGCGCCACCAGGTCAATTGCACGCTCGATCACATAGGTTGCTTCCGGGCGGCCTGCCCCGCGATACGCATCGGTGGCGGCTTTGTTGGTGAAGACGATATCGGCGCTCAGATGAATGGCCGGGATATCGTAGGCGCCGCAGGAGACGGGGAAGCCGAAAGCAATCATGATGACATCGGTGAAGACCTGGCAGTAGGAACCGAGATCGGAGATGCCATGAACCTTGAGGCCGGTGATCTTGCCCTCTTTCGTCGCAGCAACCTCGACATAGTCCACCTGGTCGCGCCCGTGAATGGTGACGGCCAGGTTCTCAGAGCGATCCTCAATCCACTTGACGGGGCGCCCAAGCCGCATGCTCGCGAATGCGGCCACTGTCTCTTCGGGGTACACATTCAGCTTGCAGCCGAAGCCACCGCCCACTTCAGGGACGATGACGTGTACCTGGTGCTGCGGCAGGCCAACCTGCGCCGAAAGCAGATCACGCAGGAGGTGAGGAATCTGCGAAGAACTCCACAGCGTCAGCTTCTTCTCGCCTTTGTTGTAGCTGGCGACGACGCCACGCGTCTCCATCGGCACAGGAGCCACACGCTGGTTGACCATGCGCGTTTTGACGACCACGCCGCCGTTGGCCTTCGTCTCCTCAAAGACCTTATCGATCTCATCGGTGGGAGGATGCATGCTGAAGGGGACGTTGGTGCCGAATTCTTCGTACAGCAGAGGCGCGTCCGGCTGCATGGCCTTCTCAACATCAACAACAGCGGGCAGCGGTTCGTAGTCAACTTCGATCAGGTCGCGAGCATCGCGAGCGGTGTAACGGTCGTCGGCGATGACAACGGCGACGGGGTCGCCATAGAAGCGGACTTTGCCTTCGGCCAGCGGGCCGCGCACGCCCATGCCTTCGGCGATCTTGCCCAGAGGAACGGCCACCGGCACCGCCTGCACAGCGCCCTTGAGGTCTTCAGCAGTGTAGACGGCAACGACACCGGGATGGTTGCGCGCAGCTTCGGTATTGATGCGATTGATGCGGGCGTGGCCGTAGGGGCTGCGCAACACGGCCATATGGAGCATACCGACGAGTTTGATGTCGTCAACGTAGGTCGCCTCCCCCGTAATCAGGCGGGGGTCTTCACGTCGCTTAATGGACGTGCCAAGCATAGCTGCAATACCCATATGTATGCCTATCCTTTCTCATCGCGAGAAATAGCAGTTTGTTCAGAGTCTCGTGATTGTCTGGCTGGCCTCGACGCTTACTCGCCGCCGGCCCCGACAGGCGCCTCTGCGCTTTCCCGCATTTTGTCAGCCGCATACTGGACAGCGCGCACAATGTTCTGATAGCCCGTGCAGCGGCACAGGTTACCTTCAAGCCCTTTGCGAATCTCGTCTTCCGTGGGGTTGGGGTTGTTCTTGAGGAGCTGGTACGAGGCCATAATCATGCCAGGCGTGCAGAAACCGCACTGCAGGCCATGCTTCTCCCAGAAGCCTTCCTGAATGGGGTTCAGGTTCCCGTCCTGGGCCAGCCCTTCGATAGTGGTCACTTCAGCGCCATCAGCCTGAACGGCAAACATGGTACACGATTTCACAGACTCGCCGTTGAGCAAGACGGTACACGCCCCACACTGCGAGGTATCGCAGCCGATATGGGTGCCTGTGAGATTCAAAATATCGCGCAAATAATGCACTAACAGCAGACGCGGCTCAACCTCTGAATGGTATTTCGTACCATTCACAGTGACAGTAATCTCGCGCTTCATCGCCATCGATGCTACCTCCATCTGTTTAATCTTGTGGACATTGACAACCCTGGCCCGACCTGCTTGCTGACCGGGCGCGCATAAGGAATCGCTCTGCTCTCACCCCTTTCTTTTGCCTGTTAAAGAACAGCACTACGTCCTTGCTTATTTCTGCTTCACGCGCCAGCATCTTCTTGACTATCTTTCCGCATCCACCGGCCAATCTCCCCCAAAACTATACTACGCAAGAAAGATACAAGAGATTACCATTCTTTTTCAAATGGCGAAACGGGCAACGATGCCAGCGCCCGTGCAGGGTCCTTCCTGAAATATCAAAGAGCAATTACCATTGACAGGAAACCGACAGGTAAAGCCGTGCATACCCTCCCGCATCGGCACCGGATGTGCCTGCAAGGCTTGCTCAGGTAAGCCTAATTAAACGTATCACAACGTGGGGCAAGATGTCAATTGTTGGAGGTCACAAAAATTGAGAAGGGCAGAATATTTCCCTCTTGCCACGATATGGTACAATGTACACTAACCTGGACGACGTAACTGAAGAGGGTAATTTGTTATGCATCGGCGAGCGCCGGGGTTTCACCCGGGATTAATGACTGATATGTACCATCCAGATGCCGCCTACATTTCGTGGCTGGCCGGGCGCAATGGGCTGACCACGTTTGATCTGTATACTCGCGTCGCGCCATTTGGCGGGGCTTACCTGCTTGTGGCCGGGCTGGAGGCGGCGCTGGAATTTGCACAGGCGTTTCGCTATACGGCGGACGAACTGAAGTTTCTGGCGCGTATTCGCGACTATGACGCCGCCTTCCTTGATGAACTGGCCCACCTGCGCTTCACCGGCGAGATTCTCGCCTTCCCCGAAGGCTCGATCGCCTTTCCCAACGAGCCGCTGCTGCGCGTCACCGCACCGTTCCGCGAGGCCCTGCTGCTCGAAGCCGGGCTGCTACAGGCCATCAACCTCTCCACGCTGATTGCGACAAAGGCTTCGCGCATTGTGTATGCGGCCAACGAGGGCGGCAAGCAGCGACGGGTCGCAGAATTTGCTTTCCGGCGCGCACAGGAACCACTGACGGTCGCGCGCGCTTCCTATATTGGCGGCTGCGCCAGCACCTCGCTGCTGAACGCGGCCTATGAGTTCCGCCTGCCCGCCACCGGCACGGTACCACACGCGCTGATCGAACTGTTCCCAACCGAGGAAGAGGCGTTTGAAGCCATCGCCCAGGCGTACAACCGCTATACACTGCTGCTGGACACCTACGATGCACGCCACGCCATTCAAACGGCCATCGCCGTTGCCCAGCGGTCGCAGGCAACGCTGGGCCACACGCTCGCTGCCGTGCGCCTGGATAGCGGCGACATCGTCGGTGACAGCATCTATGTGCGGCAGGAACTGGACAAGGCGGGGCTGCACAATGTGCGCATCCTCGCCAGCGGCGATCTGGACGAGTGGAAGATTCAGGAGCTTTTGCAGGCCGGGGCCGCCATCGATTCGTTCGGCGTCGGCACAACGCTGGGCGTGGGAGCCGGTTCGCCCGATCACGGCATCCCCGGCGGCGCGCTGGGCGCGGTCTATAAAGAGGTCTGGTATGTCGATGAAACGGGTAACGAATTCCCCAAGGTGAAAATCGCGGGACCCAAATCGACGTGGCCAGGCAAAAAAGAGGTCTATCGGCACCCCGAATGGAAGGAAGATGTCATTCAGCTTGCCCACGAACCGGCCCCGGCGGGCTACCAGCGTTTACTGCGCCCGGTCATGCGCGGCGGTGAAATGATTCCGGGTAGTCTGCCGCCGCTTTCAGAGATTCGCGAACTGGCGCAACAAAACCTGGCCGCGCTGCCACAGGAATACCGCCAGCTCTCGGTTGCAGAACCCTACCCCGTGCGTTTCAGTGAGGGACTGAAAGCCCTGCGCCAGCAGGCCGAACAGACGGTGGAACGCACCATCCTCGAAAGCTCCCATCCCAGCGGTGGGTAGTGAAAGGATCGGCTTCTATCACGGTATGGTCATGGAGGCCAGGGGGCAGGCTGCATCCCTTCCTTCCCAACCACGAACCAACACCGACTTGCTGCGTTGTTCGTAGGGCCGGAGCTTGCCCCGCCCTGCCTCACCCCCCTGCGCCATGACCCCTCAGCGGCTGCCTGGCGGCGCCCCCAATGACATGTCGGCGCTGATTTCTCCTGGCATTGCTATCTTAACCTCCTCCTGTTCTTATCTTTCTCCTATCTATCTCTCATCTACTACCCATCAAATAAGAGCTTGCTTAGCATTTTCATTGTTGACTTGTATATGAAGAACGTGCGACTTATGCTATCGACAGAAAACAGTATGGCTATCTTCACAGTTGAGATTTTCAGAAAGAAAGGAGTAATCGATGCCTGTTGTGGTGACAAACTGGGTTCAGGCAATATTCACGGCGCTGACCAACGCCCTGAATCTGCTACTTGAATTCATTCCCAAACTGATCGGCTTTCTGGTCATTTTGCTGGTTGGCTGGATTGTGGCAACGCTGGTGAGCAAAGGCGTCACCTACCTGTTGCGCAAGGTTGGCTTTGACCGCCTGTCGGAGCGCATCGGCCTGACACGACTGGAGCAGCGCATGGGTGTGCGCATGGATACCGCCGGTATCCTGGGAACCATCGTCTACTGGTTCCTGTTCCTGATCTTCCTGGTGCCTGCCGCCGACGCGCTGGGGGTCCCTGCCGTCAGCAACATCCTGAATGAGCTGATCGCCTACATTCCGAATGTCTTTGTTGCCATCCTGGTTCTCTTCCTGGGCGCCCTCGGCGGCACCTTTGTCGCCAGCCTTGTGCGCGGCGCCACGGCCAGCGCCAACATGGGCAATCCGAATCTCTACGCCAACATTGCCCGCTGGGCCGTCATTGGCTTCGCGGCCATCGTCGCCCTGGAGCAGTTGAAGATCGCGCCCTCGATCATGAACATCCTGTTCACGGCCATCGTGGGCGGCTCCGCGCTGGCCTTCGGTCTGGCCTTTGGGCTTGGCGGTCAGGACACGGCCCGCCGTCTGCTCAACCGCACGGAAAATACGGTTAGCAGCGTCGCCGGGCAGATGCAAAAGCAGCCAGCGCCGGGCCACGTGCCGGGCGAACCGGGCGTCTATACGCAGCCGGGAGCGAACCCCGGTTACGTGCAGCCCGGCCAGCCTGTTCAGCAGCCACCCATCTACACTCAGCCCGGCCAGCCTGTTCAGCAACCGCCGACCTACAGCCAGCCAGGTCCTGCATCTGAAGCCGATGAAGCTACTCAGCAGGTTCCCTTTAACCGGCCTGAGATTCGCTAGTCTTCATGTGATTGCAAAAGTCAACGAGCAGGCGCACCGACCGCAACACTATTGTGGCCGGTGCGCTTTCTTTCCCTTGATCTGTCCTGTACATGTTTCTGCAATAGAGAACGCAATTCGGGGTAATCTGGATATTCTACCTTCTGTCGTATACTATAGTGGAGGAAGTACCTCCGTACGCTCGTAATCTTCCGCAAACAAGGGAGGGAGAAATCGTTGGCTGAAATTCTGAAGCAGACGCGCAGTATTTGCTCGACCTGCGGGGAAATCGTGCCTGCCGTCTACGAGGTGCGCGACAATGAGCAGGTCTTTTTCTCGCGCAGTTGCCCTGTGCATGGCGTGACCGATACCGATCTGGGCTATCACGCCGCTTTCTATCGCAGATCGTTCGAAGTTGAGAAGATGATGATTGCCCGCTATGGCGATGGCGGCGATACGGATATTTCCAGAGGCCTATCCCCCTTTCCACTGCGCAAGCCTGCCGGGCTGGCGATTCTGGAAGTGACCGAGCGGTGCAACCTCACCTGCCCCATGTGCTACGCTTATTCCAGCCCCTCGGAACGCGACTACTCGCTGGAAGAGATCGAGACGCGCCTGGATCAGTTGATCGCCATTGAGGGCAAAGGAATCTCGTTGCAAATATCGGGTGGGGAGCCGTCGGTGCGCAAGGACCTGGAGCAGATCGCGGCGCTGGTCAAGCAAAAGGGCTTCGGACATCTCGAAATGGTCAGCAATGGCATTCGCCTGGCCCGCGAGGCAGATTTTGCCGAAAAGCTGGTACGCTGGGGCTTCACTTCAGTCTATTTGCAATTCGACAGCACGCGGCCTGAAGATATTGTCAGGCTACGCGGCGAAGACCTGTGGGAAGTACGCGAGAAGGCCATCGCGGCTCTTGAGCGTGTCAAACTGCCTTCAACGCTGGCCGTCTCGCTCTATGACGGCCTCAACACCGACCAGGTACAGCAGGTGATCGATTTCGCGTGGAAACATCCTGATACCGTCTGCGCCATCGCCTTCCAGGCCGCGACGCCCTTTGGTCGCTTCGAGATCGACAACCGAGACGGCCATGAGCAGAAGCAGCAGCCGCGCAAGCTGCGCATGCCGGACATTTTGAAGCTTATCGAGGAGCAGACAGGCATTTCCCGGAACCTGTTCTTCCCCGTCGGCGAAGGTTCGCCCCTGTGCAACACCTTCACTCTGTTGAAATATACAAAAGACGGCTACAAACCGGTCGCGCCCAATTTCACGCTGCAAGAGTTCATGGAAGTGATGGGGCCGCGCCCGAATATGACGCTACGCATGCTCACGCGCGGGCGTTCTGCCGTACTGCCGCAGATCGTTACCAACGTCGGCGGCAGCCTCAAGCTGATCAAGACGCTCTGGCCGCACATCGGTACCGACCCATCCTTCTGGACGAGTCGCAAGACGCTCACCCTCTTTGTCAAACCCTTCATGGACGAAAGCGACATCGATATGAGCCGCATCGAACGCTGCTGCTTCCACAACGCCTCGCCACGCGGGGTCATGTCCTTCTGCGCGCTCAACGCGAAAATGCGACCGGCGCAGCCACACGCGCCGGAAAGCGCCTTTGTGCCGCTACCGACACGCCGTCCAAAAGCCGTTGTCGCAAACATTGCAGAAGAATAGACAAACATTGATGAGGAGATATCATGCGCTTCTCAATCATCATCCCGGTATTGAACGAGGAAGCGGTACTGGAAGAGCAGCTGGCCAGGCTGGTACGGCAGTGCAGAGGCCATGACTGCGAATTGATCATCGTGGATGGCGGCAGTAGCGACGCGACGGTCTCGATAGCCGAAAAATATGGCCGGGTTATCGGCTCAGCACGGGGGCGCGCGACACAGATGAACGCTGGAGCAGCGGTTGCCTGCGGAGAGACATTGATCTTCCTGCACGCCGATACGCGCCTGCCTGACGACGCCTTCGCCGCCATCGAGCGCGCCCTGGCCTCGCCGCGCGTGGTCGGGGGAGCCTTTCGTATCTGCTTCAATTGCGACCTCTGGCCCTACCGACTTGTCGCTTTCAGCGTCAACCTGCGTTCTCGCCTGCGCACGCTCTTTACGGGCGACCAGGCATATTTTATACGCGCCAGCAGTTTCCAGAGCATAGGCGGCTATCCCGACCAGCCGTTGATGGAAGACCTGGAGATCATTAAACGCCTGCGCCAGATTGGCAAAGTGGTGCTACTGCCGCAATATGTGACGACTTCTGCACGCCGCCACGAGAAGCTCGGCCTGGTGCGCAGCCTGGTCTTCATGTGGTACCTGCGCACACTCTACCGCTTTGGCGTCTCAGCCGCGCAATTGCAACGCATGTATCTCGATATTCGGTAAGCATCGCTGAGCAATATACCATTACCGGTCTTGTTTTTGTGTTCAAACTCTGCCCTCAAACGTTACAACTAGCAAGAGCGTATGCTTCGCGAAGCAAACCGGGCAACAATCACAGGGAAATAGTGCGATGGCGGATAGCATTGAGATAGAACCGATGGGTACAGGAGAGCAAACTGTCACCGAGCCTGCGAACCAGGAGACAATAATCGCCCCGGAGCCAGTGGTAGATCAGGCACAGCGTACAGACGAGGTTCCGATAAGGGTTATCTGGACCCCCAGATTTATCGTGATCTTTGCGCTCATCCTGGTTGTAGGACTGAGCGCCGACAGCTTACTGGTGCAGGCGCGGGATAATGGATATCTGGCAGGCAATGGTATCCTTCTGGCTCATCTCATACCCATTTTTATCATGTGGGTTGTCATCATAGTCCAGACGGGTTCCGTCTGGATACGTCTGGGCGGCATCTTTGGCTGTATCTGGGCTATTTTCTCCGCCATCAACCTGATTATCACGTTGCACAGTATCAGCCCCAACGCGCCTATCCTGGCACACCTCGACGCGGCTTTCAGCAGCGCGCTGCTCGGCTGCTATACCTGCCTCTCCATTGAGCGAATACCGCTACGGCGCTGGGATGCCTGGTTTTTCAGCATTGCCCCCATCATTGTCATCTGTTTCGTGACCGGGCTATTTTTCCTGACACCGGCGGATAGTCGTTCGTTCAGCACTATCGAGGATGCGATTGCCGGTATCGCCAATGTTCTCAGTGTGCTGATCTGGTGGGCGCGACCATCTTGCTGGAAAGTGGTGCCGGGCCTTACATTCCTGTTTGGAATCGCCCCGCTTATCATCCTGCTGCTCTCTATCCCCGGCCTTGCCGATGGTGATACCAACTTCTTTTTCGGAGAAGTCATGCTCCTGTGCATTCTGCTGGGAACCACCCGTTTCCTGCAAAGTGAATTGCGCCGGAAACTTGCCCATAGATGATATGGATGCCGTAGGGGTCGATGGCCGTATTGCTCACGAAAACGCATATAACGTGCCGTTGAGGCTGCCCACATAGAGCAGACCGGCAGCCAGCACGGCTGAAGCGCGCACCGCGCCCGTCGCGTAACGCCAGGCAGGTCGCCCTGTCCGCATATCCAGCGCATAAAAGTAGCCATCGTCAGAGCCGATATAGACGCGACCGGCGGCGATAATAGGCGTTGCCAGCACCTGCGCGCCCGTTGCATAGCGCCACTCCAGCTTGCCGGAAGCGGCATCCAGGCAGATAATCGCACCGCGATAGTCACCTGCATAGAGTCGATTGTCCGCCAGCGCCATGCTGCCACCCACGCCATCCACCACCGATTGCTGGCCCCTGTTCAGGGCATATGACCAGCGTAACGCACCCGTTGCGCGTGCCAGCGCGAAGATAGTGCCTTGCCAGGTCGCCATATACAACATCTGCCCCTGCACAATGGCCGCGCCGGTGATGCGGTCGTGGGTATCAAACGACCAGAGGACATGCCCGTTGAGCAAATTCAGCGCCCACAGCCTGGTGGATGAGCCAGCCCCGAAATAGACAGTTGTTCCGGCCGCCGTCGGCGCGGCAGTCGTGGGCCAGCCAACCGCGCCATAATGATATTTCCACAGCAGTCGACCGCTCGTCGCGTCCATGCTCCAGAGTGTGGTAAGCGAGGCGACTAGCACGCGCCTGCCAACGACGAGCGGCGGAGCCTGGATTTTCTCAGAGAGAGGAACCGCCCAGTAACGCTCACCTGTCAGGGCATTGAGCGCGGCCAGCGTAGTACCTTCTTCCGCCACAAACAATACCTTGCCTTCCAGCGCAGGTGTAGCATCGGTCAGATAGCTATTAATATGCACATGCCAGACAATTGCCCCGCTATCCTGGCGCAGCGCGTAAAGGTTGCCATTCGTACTGGCAATATAGACAAGCCCCTGCCCGGCTATCGGAGACGAAAACAGCGAGCCGGGCCGCTGCGTCCAGCTCACCCTCCCCTGAATTGGCCGCGCCTGCACTGCCGCGTCAACGTAGCTCGTGTGTCCAGGGTCATAGCCAGAAAGCGGCCAGTCGCCAGTATGCGAGCCTTGCAGTAATGAGGCAGCAATAACGCGGTTTACCTGAATACCGGTAGTTCTGGATGCCGACTGAGAAGCTATATGCGCGCTACAGGATGTGAAAAATATCAAGCCGGTAAGCATGCCTGTTAATAATGGCAGTCTTCGCCACACACCGTTTCCCTTTCGCTCAACACGAGTATTCTGCCCTACTAAACGGCCCGTAACGGAGGATTGGGTGGAAATCGCAGACAATAGACCGCTAAAGACACAGTGGAAGCCTGTTTATTTGGGATGGAGCATACCTTTTTCTGTTTGTTCGTAGACGTACAAGATAAGGAGTCGAGAGTGCAAAAAGAGAGTGGTCGTTGGCCCGGTAAACGCCAACTCGCCATCGCCTGCACTACAACAATTTGCGGGCTGGTTATCCTATCGCTCATCATCATCCCTCACACTATTTCCGCACAGACAACGCCATCAGGCAGTCAGCACATGCAGCAGTACATCCCTTCCAGCGCCTTCGGCGATACCGATGATCTGCCTGCCGGATCGCTCAAGCCGCGCCAGCAGGGGTTGGCCGCCGGGTCGGCATCGGTAAACGGCGTCGTCACCGATGCCACGACAGGCCAGCCGGTAGCCAACGCCCAGGTTGGAATCAGCGACGGCACCAAAGGCGGCACCGCACAGTACACAACGACAGCCAGCAATGGCAGCTATAGCTTCAGCGGCATCGCATCCGGCACGTACAATCTGGAAGCGGACCGCTACACGATCAGTGGCACGCAGCCTTTTTATAAGGATGCGCAGCAGATGCAGGTGAACGTCAATGGTAGCGTCACCGTGAATTTCCAGTTGAGGCCAATCTCCGTCGTCGGCTCACGCACCGTGTCAGCCGGGCGTGCAAAGAATCTGCTGATTGTGGACTTCGATGAGACCTACTACGATTCGTGGTTCAGCGACGCGCAATCCATGGCGAATAAGTCTCCATCTATTCACCAGGTGGCACAGAGCGGTGTGCTGGCACAGCAAGCCTGGACGCAGTATGGCTGGTCGCCCATCGATCATTACCAGATTGCCGTTGGCTCTTACCCGGCATGGCGCACGCCTGACGCCCCCGGCAAAGTCTGGGGCCAGCCGGATGGACTGGACACCAACATCTGGTACAATGGCTCAGAAGTTTTCGGGCAGGAGTCCATTTTCGACGTAGCGAAAAGCTATGGTATGAGTACCGCCGTTATTGGCGGCAACGACTATCCTACCGGCCATATTACCGACGCCAACGTCGATCAGATTTCTCTGGGAAAGAACATCAACGGCGTACCAACGCAGTGGGATACAGAGGTTGAAAACTTCGTCACCTCGAACGCCTCTAACCCCAACGGCTTCCTGGTTTATATGCCCGTGACCGAGGCCGAGGGTAGCTCGGTCGAAAACACCAGCCCGCAGGATAGCAGCGGCCTCTATCAACAGGCCAGTAGCTGGGACGATCAGGCGTTGGGGCAGTTGCTCACCTGGTTGCAACAGAACAACTACATGAGTAATACCGCCATCGCCATTGTCTCTGATGAGGCAGAGAACGATCACACCAGCTACGATAACTTCTATGGCACGGGCAGTACGGGCCTGGGCAGCACCCGGCACGTTCCCTTCGTCTTCGCCGGCCCCGGTATTGTGCAGGGCCAGACCTATACCCCCACCGTGATGATCGACGACTTTAGCGTCAACTTCATGTACGAACTTGGCCTGCCAGCACCCGTTGATAGTCGCGGACAGGTCATTCCCGCCTTCTTTACAAACGGCGGCAGCCCGACGCCCACACCTACTCCCGACATTACGCCCACGCCATCCCCGACGCAGCCACCGACGGC
>CADDYT010000147.1 GCA_902810755.1 Chloroflexota bacterium | reverse complement strand
CTGCGCCCTGGCACCCCAGCCACCCAACCGTCGCCCACGATGCTTCGCTGCCGCTGATCCTTCGCTTCACTCAGGACGACACGTCAGGGGATCCTTCTCATAGCATGGTGCTATAACAGCGCGCTCTCCTGCGCCACAACTTCGCTGCTCGCCGTCTCCGTCGGCTTCGGCAGCGTCGCGCCGCGCATCATCACGAAAGCGATGAGGCCGGCCAGGATATTGACTGCCGCGTCGGCATCCATCATGGGGATGATGCCCACGTGGTCGGCGAGGCCGCTGGCGAGGGCCATGCCCAGCAGCATCATCAGCGCCTGCACCGTCATGTACGCGCCGAAGATGCGCCCGCGATATCTGTCCTCGACGGCGACCTGTAAAAGCGTGTACAGATTGATGTAGAAGCCGATGACCGGAAGGCCCGCGATGGCGAGCAGGGTCAGCACGATGCCGAGGGCGGGAAAGTTGATAATGAAGAACAGGAGGATGCCCAGCGCGCAGCCGCTGGCCGCCACCAGCAGGCGCGGCGGTATTTTCTTGCTCGCGCTGCTCAGCAGGAACGACCCGGCGATGCCGCCGATTGCCTGTGAGGTCAAGACCCAGCCCAGCACTTCGGCGTTGCCATGCATGACATTCTTGACAAAGGGGACAAACAGCACCTCGATCAACCCTTCGCCGATCATTGCCACGCCCATTGCCGCGAAAATGGCCATGACCAGCCGCTCTTTGCGCACCAGCGCCAGCCCGGCCAGCCATTCGCGCCACACTGCTTCAAAGGTGATCGCCGCCGAGGTGGCCGGGGACAGCGAACCGGTAATAGAGGGCTGCTCTTCCTGCGTCTCTGTGCGCGGCAGGACAACCAGTATAATCATCAGCGCCGAGATGAGGAAGGAGGCTGAGTCGGCCAGCGCGACGCCGTTGATGCCGAGCAGGGCGAAGAGCGCGCCGCCCACGACCGGCCCGACCAGCCGCGTCAACTGCTCGCTGGACGAGTTCAATGAGTTGGCGGCCACCAGGTGTTCCTCGTCCACCAGATGCGGGATGATTGCCCCTTTGGCCGGGATGAAAAACTGCGAGATGCACGATTCTACGAAGGCGAAGACATAAATGATCCACACCCACTGGCTTGAGTGTACCAGCAGCAGGGGCAGTAGCACCAGCGCCTGCAAGAGGTCCGCTATGTACATCGTGCGCCTGCGATTCCAGCGATCTACAAACACGCCCGCCACCGAGCCGAGAAAGAGGCGCGGCAGCGTCTGCACCATAAACATGATGCCCGTCGCCAGCGTCGAGCCGGTCAGCGTGTAGATGTAGAAGGGCAGCGCCACGAACAATATCCAGTCGCCCAGCAGCGAGATCAACTGGCCGAACCACAACAGGGCGAAGTTTCTCTGTCGTAAAGCCGCAAGCATGGTCTCAACTCCTTTTTCTTCGTCTCTCTTGAAGGAAATACCTGTTAGTATGGCAAATTTAATCATAACAATGATGATATTTTAAGATATACCCTGGCAATCTGTCAAGATGTTATGGCGAAAATTATCATGTGGATGGTAATTTTTGTGGGGAAAAGCGGGAGGCGTTGCTCACGGCCCTGTCTTTTGCTTACGTTGAGCAATGGCGATTGTCGAGTTTTTCAGGGGGGCCGGAGAGCCCCAGAGCGGGTAGTTGAGGCCGGCCAGGCGGTTGATGACGATGGCCTGCAGGGTGAGCAGACCGACGGCGACGACGAGCAGGGGTAGTTGCCAGGGCTGCTGGAAAAGCCCCAGGGCGACGATCAGCGCCGTCGCGGCCCCCGGCGGGTGCGGGGCGCGCAGCAGCACCATCAGGCCAACGGTGAGGCTGAGGGCGAGCGTGATGGCGACAATGCGCGGCCCCGTCACGCCGGTTTGTAGAGCAGTCTGTGTCTGCGTCAGCCCGGTAATCAGCAGAGAAGCGTAGCCGACTGCCGCGCCAATGGTGTGGCCAAGAATCGCGCTGCGCGGCGTCGCGGCTGGCGAGCGCGGACGATAGAAAAACAGGAAAGCCGTCGGGCCGAGCGAGGGAAAGATAAAGGGCGAGTGCGTGAAGTAGGCAATAATCGACATCAGGCCGATGCTGATACCGCTGTTGATGATGGCGAAAAGCGCCAGCACGGGCAGTCGTTTATGGTGTTGCAGCAGCCAGGGCAAACGAGCGCGCCGGATCAGCCCTTCCAGTATGGCGGCCATGTCTTCCAGCACGTCCACCACCTCATCCTCCATCTTTGTGATCTCCTCGATCAGTGGCGGTTCCTCATCCACATGCTCAATATGGGCGGCCAGAAGATGATCTGGCTCTGGGGCTTTGCTCTTCCCCGTATTCGTTCCCTGTTGCCTCACCCGTCTCTCATCTTCCATTTGTACCTCACCTCAAGGAATTAAGAAGGGCCATAGATGTTCTCCTTCCCTCTGCTGCTCCTCCATGTCTCCTTCTTAGAGTATAGCAGAACGCAGGCGGTTTCTCTTCATAATCATACCTCTCTACTTATCATTTTATTTGCACGTAATATTCTGCAAAATGGAGGCTTCACTTGACAGAAATTGTGAGAAGTGGTATTATCAGAAAAAGAGTATTGTTGAGTAGCCGATATGTTTTTCTCTTCTCTTTTTCTATGGGAAGGCCGTAGATAAGAGGAAGGAACAGGGAGTTATGAAGCGAGTATCGAGAAAAGCTCCTCAAAGAACGGATAGAGAAAACGCCTCTCTGCCTAAATATCCTATCGGGGTTGTTTCCTCTCTGCTGGGTTTGCCGCCGCAGGTGTTGCGCCGCTATGAAGAGGCGGGATTGCTGGAGCCTGCGCGTCAATCCGGCAAGAATCGCCTGTACTCAGATCAAGATATTGCCATCCTGGAAGAAATTGCCGAGCTTTCCGATCAGGGGGTCAACGCGGTCGGCATTCGCCATATCATTCAAATTCGCCACCGTGTGCGTGTCCTCGAGCAGGAAGTGGAGGAGGCGCGCGCCGAGTTACGGCGTATGGAGGAAGAGAGGCAGCGCGGCAGGTAATCCTGTCTTGCCACGAAGAAAGCGTCAGGGACGTGCCATGCTGAGCCGCCGCTCAACATGACACGTCCCTGACGTTTTCTTCCCCTTTTTTGTTAGAAATGTGTTAGAAACTTCTCACAACATGGTAAAGGATGTGCTATTTCACGTTATTTTACTTGCCAAAATATGTTAAGTGATATACAATATGGATGAACATATGAGCCTTTGATTTCAATGCATCAGGTGAGATACGCGAGGGGAAAGGAAGTGTTTATGCAACAAAAGGGAAGCAATAACGGCGAAGTGAATCCGCAGCAAGGGGCGCCGCCACCACAGGCCCCCGGCGCGAACAACGCTGCTGAGCAGCAGGGACAGGGGGAGAAGCAAACGCAGGCTGAATCTGCGGCTCAGTTACAGCAGCAGTTGCAGGATGAGCATAACAAAGCCGAAGAATACCTTGATCTGTTGCGGCGCACGCAGGCGGACTTTATTAACTATCGTCGCCGCGCCACACAGGAGCAGGATGAGGCACGAGCCTCCGCGCAGATCGGCGTCTTGCAGCAAATCCTGCCGGTGATTGATGACCTGGATCGGGCGCTGGCCGTTGTCCCGCCTGAACTGGCGAACAATCCCTGGGTGCAGGGCGTGATGCTGGCCTCGCGGCGCATCGATGCCACGCTGGAACGGCTGGGGGTGCGCGAAATTGGCAAGCCCGGCGAACCGTTTAACCCGCGCTGGATGGAGGCCCTGGCCTCAGAATCGAAGCCGGGCGTTCCCGAAGGTACCATTCTTACCGTCGCCCGGCCTGGCTTCGCGCTGGGTGATCGGCTCATCCGTCCCGCGCAGGTCATCGTGGCCGGTCCGTCCGCGCCTGCTACTATGGAGGCGGCGCCGACTCAATCCGGCAATCCAAACGCAAGCTAAATACCTTTTTGATTCGTGTAAAGGGAAGAATATCTTCTCTCTTTAAGGAGGAATAGAACAATGGCAAGAGTAATTGGTATCGACCTCGGCACAACGAACTCGGTGGTCGCGGTCATGGAAGCCGGCGAGCCCACCGTGCTGGATAACAGTGAAGGCTCGCCGCTGACCCCCTCTGTCGTCGCTATTACCAAAAGCGGCGAGCGGCTGGTGGGGCAGGTGGCCAAACGTCAGGCCGTGACCAACCCTGAGAATACCATCTACTCAATCAAGCGCCTGATGGGTCGCAAATTTGATGACCCGGAGGTGCAGCGCACCATGAAGAGCGTCCCTTATAAGATCACGCGAGCGCCTAACGGCGACGTGCGCGTGGTGATGGGCGGACGCGAATATAGCCCGCCTGAAATCTCGGCTATGATCCTGCAAAAGTTGAAGACTGATGCTGAAGCGCGCCTGGGCGAGAAGATCACGCAGGCCGTCATCACCGTTCCGGCTTACTTCAACGATACGCAGCGTTCAGCGACGAAGGACGCGGGCAAGATTGCCGGTCTGGAAGTCCTGCGCATCATTAACGAGCCAACGGCGGCTTCGCTGGCCTATGGTCTGGACAAAGTGAAGGGTGAGGAGACAATTGCCGTCTATGACCTGGGCGGCGGTACGTTTGATATCTCCATCCTGCAACTGGGTGATGGCGTCTTCGAGGTGAAGTCGACCAACGGCAACACCCACCTCGGCGGCGACGACTTTGACCAGCGCATCATCGACTGGCTCGTCTCAGACTTCAAGAAAAACGAGGGCATTGACCTGAGCAAAGATCGCATGGCCTTGCAGCGTCTGAAGGAGGCGGCAGAACGCGCCAAGATCGAGCTGTCATCCGCGCAGCAGACGGAGATCAACCTGCCGTTCATCAGCGCCGACGCAACCGGCCCCAAACACCTGGTGGTCACGCTGAGCCGCTCGAAGCTGGAGCAACTGGTGGGCGACCTGATCGAGAGTACCCGCGAGCCGGTGATGAAGGCGCTGGCCGATGCCGAAATCAGCGCCAGCCAGGTCGATGAAGTCATTCTGGTCGGCGGCCAGACCCGCATGCCGGCGGTTGTTGACTTTGTGCGCAAGATCTTCGGCAAAGAGCCGCACAAGGGCGTCAACCCGGACGAGGTGGTGGCAGTTGGCGCGGCCATTCAGGCCGGTGTGCTGCAAGGCGAGGTCAAGAATGTGCTGCTGCTCGACGTGACCCCGCTCTCTCTGGGCGTTGAGACCCTCGGCGGCGTGATGACCAGGCTGATCGAGCGCAACACGACCATCCCGACGCGCAAGAGCGAGACCTTCAGCACCGCCGAGGACAACCAGCCTGCGGTGGAGATTCACGTTCTGCAGGGCGAGCGCGAGATGGCCCGCGACAACAAGAGCCTGGGCCACTTCCGGCTTGAGGGTATTGCCCCGGCCCCACGTGGGGTGCCGCAGATCGAGGTGACCTTTGATATCGACGCCAACGGTATCCTCAATGTCACCGCGAAGGATAAGGCGACCGGGCGCGAGCAGAAAGTGACCATCACTTCTTCCAGCGGCCTGTCGAAGGATGAGATCGACCGCATGGTGCGTGAGGCCCAGCAGCATGCTGAGGAAGACCGCCGCCGCCGCGAGGAGATCGAGACGCGCAACCGGGCCGACAGTCTGGCCTACCAGGCCGAACGCTCCCTCAAAGACCTGGGCGACCGCGTTTCCGCCGATACGCGCTCCAATGTCGAGTCGAAGATTCGCGAAGTGCGCGATGCTATCGCCAGCAACGATGTGAACCGCATGGTCAGCGCCATGAATGATCTGGAAAGCGCCATGCAACAGATTGGGCGCGACACCTACGGCCGGCAGGGAACAACGGCAGGCCCCGGCGGCGAAGGCCCGACGCAGTCTCCGGTCAACGAGGCCGGTACCGTTGAAGGCGAGTTCCGCGAGGTCTAAGCCCGCCCCGTCGTTTGCTCTATCGCTTGACGATTTGATATACTATAGCGAGGTACTGACGTGGCACCCTCTCAGGGTGCCACGCTCTTACCGGCGCCGACATTATTTGTTCGCTCTCTATTCCGAAATCTATACGCGCCTGGCGTAGCGTCAAGGCCAGCAGGGAGTCGCATATGGCTGTTGAATTTAAGGACTACTATAAAATTCTGGGTGTCAAGAAGAACGCCACAGAGAAGGAGATTCGTTCTGCCTTCCGCAAGCTGGCGCGGAAGTACCACCCGGATGTCAACCCGAATAACAAGGAAGCCGAAGAGAAATTCAAAGAGATCAATGAGGCCAATGAAGTTCTGAGCGATCCTGAGAAGCGCAAACAGTACGATGAGATGATGGATTACTATGAGAAGTACGGCCACTGGCCGGGTGCGGCTGCCGGTGCTGGCGCGCGTGGCGGTTACGGCCCCGGTGGCGCGACATACCAGTACCGTACCGTCACGCCGGAAGACCTCAACGACCTCTTCGGCGGTCGCTCGCCATTCTCAGATTTCTTTGAAACCTACTTTGGCGGCGGTATGGGTGGCTTCACCAACATGGGGACTGCCGGTCGCCATGCCGGCTCCTACCGGGAGCCGGTGCGCGGCCAGGATGTTGAATCCGTCATCGATGTGACCCTGCCTGAAGCCTACAGCGGCGCGATGCGCACCTTTGAGCTGACCGAGCCGGATGGACGCACGCGCCGCCTGGAAGTCAAGATACCTGCCGGCGTCGACGAGGGGTCGCGCATCCGTATTGCCGGGCAGGGCGGCGTAGGGCCAGCCGGGCGCGGCGACCTCTACCTGATTGTGCATATGGTTCCCAGTCCGCGTTACCGACGTGAAGGCACAACCCTCTACGAAAAGGTCGAAGTGCCACTGGCGACGGCCATGCTCGGCGGTGAGGTACCTGTCATCCTGCCCGACGGCAAGCGGCTCATGCTGCGCATCCCTGCCGGGACGCAAAACGGCAGATCATTCCGTCTCAGCGGCAAGGGCATGCCCAGGCTCGGCCAGCCCGAAAATCGCGGCGATCTCTATGCCGAGGTCAACGTGGTGCTGCCCACCCGTCTCAACGAGGAGCAGCGCCGCCTCTTCGAGGAGTTCGCCCGCTCGGTTGGCTATAGTGGACAGGCCACATCGGTTTAGTGGCAGGAGGGAAGGAAGATCATGGCAGAGACCCGTTACACGCGCATCATCATATCCAGCAGCCGCCCCACCGCCTACTACACCGAGCAGGAGACGGCCCAGTACAGCCATCTCGACGTGACCACCATCCGTCAGTTGCGGGCCGAAGGCCTTGTGCAGGGCGTCGAAATCGCCGGGGAAGGCACGCGCTACAGCGAGCAGGACCTTGCCATCCTGCGCCGCATCCGCCGCCTGCAAGAAGACCTGGGCATCAATCTGGAAGGCGTCGAAGTCATCCTTCGCCTGCTGGCCGACCTGCAAGCCCTGCAAGAAGAACTCATCCGCCACCGCCGCTACCAGTACGTCTTCGCAAACCCGAACACTGCATCCGGGGATGGCAAACCCTGAAGCAGGCTTCCTGTACATGCCACGCCACGAAGAACCATCGTGGGCATGTCATGCTGAGCGGAAAAGAGCCTTTCGCTCTGAGTGGAGCGAAGGGGGAAGCATCTCCGGTGAGCCAGGCAGAGAGACGTTTGTGCATGTTATGCTGAGCGGGAGCGAAGCATCCAGTGTAACCAGACGTATCACGCAGTTATCTTATAATTTTTCCTTTAAACATGGTGTTTTTGCCATATATTTGTTAGCGCAAGTGTAAGTGATTGCGCTGCCGGGCGTTACGGGAATATGGTATATGCGCCTACTCAGCTTACGGGAGCTTTCATTTCTGGCCATTATAATGGCAGTGCAGTCCAGCCAGGATTCGTCAACTTTACGAGCAGATACGTTTTCCTTTTCTGCCCATGGAGGTTTCCGATGAACAGCGTGGCGCTGGCGCTGGTGCTGGGCGCGGCCTTTTTCCATGCCACGTGGAATTTACTGGCGAAGCGTGTCAGCGGGGGCGCGCCCTTTGTCTGGCTGACCGATATTGTGGGCGTCCTCTTCTACGCGCCGCTGGCTATCCCCTTTATCATTGTCAGTCTCTCAGACTTCACCCTGATAGCCGTTGTCATGATTGTTGGCACGGCGGTCTTGCACCTGGCCTACTTCGTGCAGTTGCAGCGCAGCTACAAGGTTGGCGATCTCTCGCTGATCTATCCCCTGGCGCGCGGCACCGGCCCGGCCATCGCCGCGCTCGTCGCCGTGTTCTTCTTCGGCGAGCGGCCCACCCCCATCGCGCTGGTCGGCATCCTGCTTGTCATTGTCGGCATCTTTATCCTCACGGGCGGGTTGCGCCTCTTGCGCGGCTTCGATAACCCGCTTGCCATCGCTTACGGCCTGCTCACCGGCGTCTTCATCGCGTCTTACACGCTCTGGGACAAGCGGGCCGTCAGTTTTTTTCTCATCTCGCCGCTTATCTATTATTACACCTCTATCGTCCTGCGCGTTCTCCTGCTCGCGCCCTATGCGCTCACGCGCCGCAAAGAGCTTGTTGACATCTGGCGCGCTCACCACCGGGAAACCATCGGCACCGGCATCCTCAGCCCGCTTTCCTATTTCATGATCCTCACTGCCCTCGTTTTCACTCCCGTCAGCTACGTCGCCCCGGCCCGCGAGGTCAGCGTGCTGATCGGCACCTTCATGGGGTCGCGTTTCCTCGCCGAAGGCAATGCGCGACAACGTTTGCTGGCCGCCGCCGTAATTCTGCTCGGCGTTATCGCTCTCGCGGTATAATGGAGACCACAATGCAGAGAGTATGGCATGCGAGCGTGATTTTGAAGGAGGTTCCTAATGACACAACAGATGCATGTCGAGGCGAAGTGGCAATCTGGCTGGCGTTTCGAGGCGGAGACGGGCAGCGGCTTCAATGTTGCTCTGGATGGAGCCAGCCCGCGCACGGCGATGAGTCCGATGGAGATGCTGCTGGCCGCGCTGGCGGGCTGCACCGGGGTCAGCGTCATCTCCGTCTTGCAGAAGATGCGCCAGGACGTGACCGGCTACGAGATTCGCGTCAGCGGTACCCGCGCCGAGACGCACCCCAGAGTGTTCACGGAAATCGCCGTTGAACACATCTTCAATGGCCATAACCTGCGCCCGGAAAGCGTCGCGCGCGCCATCGAACTCTCCGAAACTCGCTACTGCGGCGTCTCGGCCATGCTGAGCAAAACGGCAAAAATATCGAACTCGTATCAGATTACAGAAGCTGCTTGAAGGATGCCAGAAAGCTGTGTTGCCAGCCACCCCACCACCCCAGGCCACCCTGGTGGTCGTCCTGGATATGGGTCGCCCTGGAACTCAATCCTTACGAACATCGCTTCAAAGAGATTCAGGGATATAACGCTGGTCTGAGAAAAACAGTTTCGTACTCTGCCTGGCACAGAAAAAGTACAAATTTTGCCAGAGCGGTGATTTAATTTGCCATATCTATTGACAAATCTGTGTTTGCTGGTTATTATTACCATAGCAGTGATAAAAAACGCCAGGCTGATAGAAAGACTGGCGGAACTAGAAAGAGCATTCGCTGTGGAGGAAGATCGCATGTACCCGTTAATTACGCGCGACCCTGTGAGTGGGGGGGAGTTGATCGTCACGCGGCTCGAATGCCCGGAGAGCGGCGTGGTGATCGAGGGCCGTTTCAGTCTTGGCTGGATTGGCCGTCTGAGCAGAGAGCAGCTAGAGTTTGTTGAGCTACTGGTGAAGTACCGGGGCAACATTCAGAAGCTGGCAGCCGAGCTGGGCATCGCCTACAACACGGCGCGTAGCCGCCTGGACGAAATTGTGATGGCGCTGGGCGGCCCGCCGGAAAACGATGGCCGTGTTGACCGGCGGGCCATCCTTGAGCGGCTGGCCTCGAAAGAGATCAGCGTTGAAGAGGCTGCTCGCCTGCTGAAGGGATGATGTAGCATGACCGCTCTGAGAGAGGAGCGCGACCGCATTTTGCGCATGGTCGAGGCGGGCGAAGTCACCGCCGGGGAGGCCGCGCAATTGCTCGACGCGCTGGCGGAGGCCGAACCAGAACGAGAGCGCGAGCGCGAGCGCGAACGATCTATGGATCGCTCACGGTCCAGGAATCGCACGCTGCGCATTCGCGTGAGCGGCCTCAACCCGAAACAACAGAAAATACAGATGACCGCGACCATGCCGGTCAATTTGCTGCGTGTCAGCCTGCGCCTGGGGTCGCGCCTGATCCCCCAGTTGAGCAACAGCGCGCTGGAAGATGTGCTGCGCGCTATCGAGAATGGCGCGAGCGGGCGCCTGCTCGACCTGCAAGACCTGGAAGAGGGCCAGCGAGTAGAGATTTTCGCGGAGTAGCTTCCCGAATGGAACTGCATCCGCAGAGAGTAGCACATACAGGGAGGAGAACATGACGCAACAAACTTTTCCTTTGAGCGAAGGGACAGCGCCGCGAGTGGTCATCAGCCATGTTGAAGGCGATCTCGTCGTGCGTCGGTGGGGCGAGCAGGCCATCAAACTCGAAACCGGAGGCCGCCTTTCCCAGCTTTACCAGGAAGGCGAGACCCTCGTTCTCAGCCGGAGTGATGACGATATTGACCTCTGGATACCCGGCAATGGCAGCGTCAGCGCATCAGATGTCGATGGCGATGTCTCCATCGAGGGCATTCAGCGCGTTGAACTTACCAACATCAACGGCGATACCGACCTGGAAGATATCAGCGAGGCCGTTGTGCTGGCGCGCGTCAATGGCGACCTGAGCGTGGCCGGTACGCCAGAACTGCACGTGCGCAGCCATACCGGCTCTGATGTTGCCCTGCGTTCAATCGGTGAGGTGGAAATTGAGGCTGTGGGCGTTGACCTGTCGATAGAGGATGCGCAGACCGTTGTGATTGGCACCGTTGGCAGCAGTCTGGATGCCGAGAATATCGCGCAGGCGCTGCGTGTTGGCACCGTCGGCGCGGATTGCCAGGTGGAGGGCAGCTCCCATACAGAGATCGCCATTGCCAGTGTTGGCGCGGACATTACGATTAACGGAGCCGCGACTGTGCAGGTGGGCAATGTTGGCGCTTCCTGTGAAGTTAGCGACGTTGAGGGCGATGTCGAGATTGGCTTTGTCGGGGCCGATGTCAGTATCAGTGGCGTGGGCGGTAACCTGCATGTCGGCGGCGTTGGCGCGGACGCTGAATTGAGCGGCCTGCAAGGTAACGTCGAGATAGGCAGCATTGGCTCTGACCTGCGCTTACAGGCAGCTTTCGCGCCCGACAGCACGGCGCGTCTCAATGTCGGCGGCGATGCCAGCATCATTTTGCCGGACGAGCCGAATCTGAGCATTCAGGCTGCTGTCGGCGGCGATGTCAACGGCAGTTTTATCGCCTCTGGTGAGGGCGGCAGCGTCGTCACGCTCGTCTACGGCAACGGCGCGGCCCACCTTGAATTGAACGTCGGTGGAGACCTCGACCTGCGTGGCGGCGGGAGCGGGCCGCGCACCAGCAGCAGCAGCGGCGGCTCCTGGAAAGAGTTCGAGCGCGAAATGGCCAGCCTGGGCAAAGAGATGAGTAAGATGGGGCAGGAGCTGGGCAAAGAGATGAGCAAACTGGGGCAGGAACTCAGCCGCGACCTCGGTCAGGTCATCGGCGGGACAGCGGCCTATGGCAGCGAGTGGGCCGGTGAGATCGCCCAAAGGATTGAGGAGCGCATGCGCCGCGCCCAGCAGCGAGCCGAAGAACATGCACGGCGCAGCGCCGAACGCAGCCGCCGCTACGCCGAGGAGCAGGGGCGGCGTGCCAGAGAACAGGCCCGTCGCAATGAAGAAATGGCCCGTCGCGCCAGAGAACAGGGCGCGCGCTTCAACGTGCGCATCAACGACCGCGAGTGGCGCATCGGCCCTGAGCGCCTGGAACGCATCCAGGAAGAGGCGCGCAAGGCGGCAGCCGAAGGCATCGCCGGTGCGCTCGAAGCCGTGGAACGCGCCTTCACCAACCTGCGCATCCCCACGCCACCTCCGGCCCCGCCAGTTCCTCCGGGTGCGCCGCCTTCCCCTGGTATGCCGGTCCCACCGATTCCACCAGTTTCGCCAGTACAACCGGTGAACCCGGTAGCGCCAGTAGAGCCGGTGGAATCAGTGGTAGCAAACCCGGAAAGCGGAACGCAGAGCCAGGGCAGCGATGAGCAGGCAGCATCCGCTCCCCCGGTTGACCCCGAAAAGGAGCGCGAGGCCATTCTGCGCATGATCGCCGAAGGCCGTATCACCCCCGAAGAAGGCGATTTGTTACTTGAATCCCTGGGCGGATAAATGCGGTAACGCCAGACATTACTCGCAGGCGCACGACCGCTCGCGCGCCTGCAAGGTTTCAAATTGAAAGGGAGCGTGCTATGACCCAACAGACTTTTGCCATCAGTGGCAGAAAGCCGCGAGCGGTTATTGAGCAGCTTGCGGGCAATTTGACGGTGCAGCCCTGGGAGCGACAGGAGATCAGCGTTGAGACGGATGGCCCCGTTGCGGTGTTGCAGCAAGAAAATGATACGGTCGTTATCAGAGATTGCCGTAGCGACCTGCGGCTGCGTATTCCGGCTATCAGGCGCGTCGTCGGATCAATCTTCACCGATATTGAGGCGCGGCAGGTCGGTCGTAACGCCGCTATCGAGGGCGCGGGCAATGTTCTGCTGGATGGCGTTGGCGGCAATGTCTTTCTGCGCGATACCTACGGCAATGTCGATCTGGCGAATGTAAGCGAGGTGGCAGAGTTGTTCGCGACCGGCGGCAATCTACGCGCTGTCCGCATGCCGCGCCTGCGCAGTCAGCGCGGCATCGGCGGCAATGCCGTCCTGAAGGACATCGCTCGCAGCGAACTCGACGCGGTGGGCGGCAACCTCTCGCTCGAACACGCCGAAACGGCGGCCATCGATGTCGTTGGCGGCAATCTGGATGCTGACGGTATCGCTGCGCGCCTGACCTGCAACGCGGTGGGCGGCAACGCGGATATCTCCGGCAGCGCCGACGCGGAAGTCGCGCTGAGCAAAGTGGGCGGCAACCTGCAGATCGAAGGGGCAAAAAGCGTGCGCTCCAGCATGGTGGGCGGCAATCTGCGGGCGGCGGTGGCCTTCCCGCCAGAAAGCCACAACCACTTCCACGTTGGCGGCAACGCTCGCCTCTACCTGCCGGAGAACGCCAGCCTGACCATTCACGCCATTGTCGGCGGCAATGCCAGCGGCGATGGTGTCACCTTCGCGCATGGCGGCGGCTTCGTCACCCTCACCTATGGGGAGGGCGCGGCAACGCTCAATATCCACGTTGGCGGCAATCTGCGCCTGTTCGGTGGCGGCAGCCCCCGTCGCACGGGCGCATCCTGGACCGACTTTACCGCCGGTTGGGCCGACTTCGGGCGTGAATGGGCCGATTTCGGTCACGAATGGGCCAGCTTTGGCCGTGAGATGGGCCGCCCTGGCCGCGAGATGGGCCGCTCCATCGCCGCCGCTTTCCGCGAACCCTACCGGCCCGGAAAATATGATTAATTGAAAGGAAAAACGACATCATGGCCGATCAACGTTTGCAGCGCCTTGCTCAGGTGCTGGTGCGCTATTCGCTGGAAGTCAGAAAGGGCGACCGGCTGGCCATTCAGACGGGGCCAATCGCTGCCCCGCTGGTCAATGAGGTGGTGCGCGAGGCGGTACACGCGGGAGCCTTTCCCGAAGTCCTGATGAGCCTGCCCGGCGTTCAGGAGATCATCTTGTAAGTGCGAGAAAAACGCGGAACATTCTTCATCCCCTTACTCCCGTTCGTGTTTCTCCGGTAGAACGCGGTGAGGAATGATACTACGGCACGGCATCACTCCTCTCCGCGCTCTTCCTTCCTGCTCGCGGCTACCGGACTGGATTGTGCTATACTCTTGAGAAAGAACATCCTTTGCGGGGTCAGGCAATTAGCAGAAAGGGGAGCGCATGCAGGCAGTAGAACTTATCATCAAGAAGCGTGAGGGCGCGACGCTCAGTACGGAGGAGATTGGCTGGCTGGTGGAGCAATATACGGCAGGTAATATACCTGATTACCAGATGTCGGCCTGGATGATGGCGGTCTTCTGGCGCGGCATGGATGCCCGCGAGACCACCGACCTGACGCTGGCGATGGCCCGTTCGGGCGATGAGTTGCATTTGCGTGATATCCTCTCTCCGGTCATTGACAAGCATAGCACGGGCGGCGTAGGCGATAAGGTGACGCTGGCGGTGGCCCCGCTGGTGGCGGCCTGCGGCGTCGCGGTGGGCAAGATGACCGGGCGCGGCCTCGGCTTCACCGGCGGCACCGTCGATAAGCTGGAGTCGATCAGCGGCTTTCGTTCCACGCTTTCGCGCGATGAGTTCCTGCGTATCTTCGAGCGGCATCGTATCGTGCTGGCCGGGCAGTCGAGCGATCTCGCCCCTGCCGATGGCAAGATGTATGCCCTGCGCGACGTGACCGGCACGATTGAGAGCATTCCCCTGATCGCTGCCAGTATCATGAGCAAGAAGCTGGCGATTGGCGCGTCCCATCTGCTGCTGGATGTCAAGGTTGGCTCCGGCGCCTTCATGAAGCAGGTGGAGCAGGCGTATGAACTGGCGCGGCGCATGGTCGATATCGGCAAACTGGCCGGGGTGCATACTGTCGCCGTTATTTCATCCATGAATCAACCGCTGGGCCGTGCCGTCGGGAACGCGCTGGAAATGGCCGAGGCCATCGCCATCCTGCATGGCGTGGGGCCAGAAGATGTTTCCTCTCTCTGTCATCACGAGGCGGCTGAACTGCTGACGATGACCGGCATGGTCAGCAGCATGGGCGAGGCGGAGCAGCGCGTTGAGCAGGCCATCCAGAGCGGGGCGGGTGTGGCGAAACTGGCGGAGGTCATTGCCGCGCAGGGAGGCGATGCGCGGCAGATTGAGCATCCTGAACTACTTCCCGCTGCTCCCGTGCGCTCAATGCTGTCCGCGCCGCGTAGTGGCTACATTGCGGGCATTCACGCGGAACAGGTGGGCATTGCCAGCATGCATCTGGGGGCCGGACGTTTCAAAAAGGGAGATGCCATTGACCACCGCACGGGCCTCATCCTGCAGGCCAAAGTGGGCGATTACATGCAGGCCGGTGAACCACTGGTAGAGGTTCACGCGCGCAGCGAAGCCGATATCGAGGCTATCCGCGACTCTCTGCTCGCCGCCTACACGTGGAGCGATGAGCCTGTCTCTGTCGGCCCGCTCATCTATGACACTGTTCGCCCCTGAATTGTAGCATGCCGTAGCCTTCCCGTTTTTTCGTGAGCGTTAGCGATGGTTAATTCCCAGAAGTCGGCGGTGGGCTGGCTGGGGTTGTTGGCGCCGCGCAGGAGGAAGACATGGCCGTGTCCATCGCAGGCGGCTGCGCCTAAGAGGGAGCCGCCATCGGGGATGGTGGTGAGTTGCGTCCAGCGGAGGGCGCGCAGATCAAGCAGCCAGACGGCGTTGCGCGAGGTGTGATGCGCCGCGTCATAGCCGCCGATGATGACTGCGTAACCCGGCGCGGCCAGGCAGCTTGCCGCGCCACTGAAGGCGAGCGGCGTGCTGACCGGGGCAAGCGTCCAGGCGTTGAGGGCGATATTGTAGCGGTAGATGTGTGTAGTGGGATAACTCTGCCCGGCATCCGTGGAGCCGCCGAGCAGGAGGATGCTGCCCGCGCCGTCGGGGGCCAGCACGACGTAGCCCAGGCCGAGCGGCAACGGAGCAAGCTGGCGCCAGTGTCCTGTCGCGATATCATAGCGATACCAGCCTGTCCCCGCGCTCGCCGCCGGGTTTCCAGCCTGCATGAAGCCCTGCGTGATGTAGAGATGTCCCTGCTGATCGGCGATCATGGCCGCGCCGAAGCCAACGGGCATCTGCGCGGGCGGCTCAATCTTCTGCAACGTTGCCTGCGCGGGCCGGTATTCATACAGCAGGGAGGTGACGGCGTAGCTATCAGATGAATAGCCAACGGTGAAGAAGAGATTGCCTCGTTCATCCAGCGCGGCAGCGTTGTTGACCATGCCGGGGAAGTTGCCGCTTGCCAGCGTCTCCCAGCGCGCGCTGGCGATATTGTAGCGATAGAAGCTGCGGTCGTAGTGCGGGTCGCTGTTCGGCCCGCGATAGCCGCCGTTCATGTAGATATAGCCGTTGCCCTGTAGCTCCACGTAGGTCGCGCTGTTATCGGCCTCGGTCGATGGCGGCGAGGGCAACGGCTGCCACGTAGCTGTCGGCGGGGCGACCGTTGCAGTGGTTTGCTGGCCGCGCCTGATTGTGTTGCCGCTATCAAGGCGACTGTTGCGGCTGTAGACCAGCAGCGAGGCCATGATAAAGAAGAGAATGAGCGCGCAGACGAAGCAGATCTGCGCGATGCGAAACGCCTGTGATG
>CADDYT010000146.1 GCA_902810755.1 Chloroflexota bacterium | reverse complement strand
GCCTGGCCTTCGCACGGCCTGAAGTGAACGCCTCTGGGGGTGGCCCTCCTCTAGACGATGCATCCGTCGCACGAACATCGGGTATAGTAGGGCTAGCCGCAAGGGCTGGCCTGGACCGCGCTTGCGGCGGCAGCTAATCTACCATAGAGATTACGGGCGAGGTGGCATCTCCTGATGAGTGATCTCCGTCCTGGTATCATCGGCTATTCCTGCATCATCGTCGGGCTGTTTGCCGGTGTCATTGTTGTCACCGTCATCGTCATTGCTATGATCGGGAGAGATTTTGGGCGGTCGGTAACGGCGCTGGCGGGTGCGCAGGCGCAGGAGTTTGCCGGTCGGGGTGCCGAGCGTCCAGGCTTTGCGCCTGCGTGCCAGGATTTGCTCGGCAGTCTCGCCGCGCAGCGAGCGGTAGAAACTGGCAATCACTACCCAGGCGGTCGCGACCAGCGGCGTCGCCAGCAGCGCGCCAAAAGCGCCGAATAGTTGCGCACCGATAATCAGAGCCAGGATGGAGGCGACCGGGTGCAGACCAACGGCATGGCCGACGATGCGCGGGCCGAGGATATTGTTCTCAATCATCTGGATACAGATGAAATAGGCCAGGACGTAAAAGGTGCGGGGGAAAGGGTCTGGAAGGAGCAGCGAGATCAGAATGGCGGGGATAGAGGCCAGCGTGGGGCCAACCATCGGGATTGTTTCAAACAAGAAGGCCAGCGCGCCGATGATCAGCGCGTAATCCTTCAAGCCGATGAACGGCAGCAAACAACCTATGCCGGACAACAGGCCAATAATCACAGCCAGTACCAACTGGCCGCGCAGGTAGTTGCCGACAACGCGGTTAAGCGCGTTCTCAAAGAGCAGTACATGGGGCATTGCCCGCTGCGGCACCAGGCTGATGATGCTATCACGAATGCGCTTCCCATCCATTGTCATATAGAAGCTAATCATCACTACCAGGAAAATATTAAGAATAGCATCCGTGATCGAAAAGAGGATATTGAGCGCGTTGGCCGCCAGCGCCTGCGCAAAATTAATGGCTTCGGTGCGAATCTGGCTGAGCGCGTCATCGATATTGGTCTGCGGAATGCCCTCTTTCAGCAGAAACTTCACCACCGAATTGTAGGTGTCTGGCAGGTTGATAAAGTACGTTTGCACAGTATTCGACAGCGCCTCTACCTGCTTGATAAATGAGAAGGCAAGCGCATAGACAATGCCGCCCAGCACGACGAGAACAATAATATAGACCAGCGCGGTGGCGATCAAACGCGGCATATACTTTGAGAGGTAGTTGGCAGCCGGGGTAATCAAAAAGGCGACGCCCATGCCGAGCAGCAGCAAGACAATCGCGTGTAGAAACTCGCCCAGAAATGACGAAACGGCCCAGATAATGATGCCCACACAGATGACCGAGATGAGAATATCGCGTACCCGTTGCCAGTTGATTTGTTCCATGCTGTCCGCCTCGTTTTTCTTTCGTTGAAGCACATCTCTTTCCAGTATACAAGATTATATTGTGGCAGGTTTCTTTCCAAAGTACAAGTACGTATTTCTACCAGAAAGAACGCGAGCGGCGATGAAACTTTTTGTAATCGGGTAACGTCATGGTAAATGAAAGATGCGGGGAAACATATTTCACCGGGTAAGGCGTCCCACGTCTATCTTTATGTCATCGCCCCATCTGGCACAGGCGTTAATCAATAGCAGGACATTCGTCTACTATTACGATGAGAACACAACCTTATCCGTTACTCTAAATAGAAGAACAATCGGAAAGAGGACATATCGTATGGATGCAGCAGTTCCAATGACAGCAACCGGGCTGGCCCTGATCTGGCCCCTGCTCGGCTTTCTTTTCATCTGGATGATTCTTTTTGGCGTACTTGCCTTCCGGCCAGAGCGTGCAAAGCAGAACACGCACGAAGGCGCAATGCTTCAAGCCGGGGGAGTGCATCCACCTTCCGCTCCGGCAATGCTGCATATCATCAGCACCCCCTCGGCCCCCGGCAGCACACTCGCTCCGCGCAATGCAGCCAATGTAGGCGGCACCATCGGCTCATCCGACCATGATTTCTCTCATGCTGATTGAGAAATGCTGATTGAGAATAGAGTATCGCGCTGGTAGGCCACCCCTTGCGGGTGGCCTACCAGCGGCTCCGCTGGCTCGCCGCGCTTACACCTTCTTACGTTCACATCTATGAAAACCTCAACCGGTAGGGGCGGGGCGAAATTCTGTTCCGGTATTGAGAAAGATAAAGTGGCTGCCCTGCACATTGACAATCATATCAATCTTCCCGTCGCCATTCACATCCTGGAAGGTGAGTGTCACCGGCGCGAGGTTCTGCCCCGGCCCGATTAAGTGAGGCCCCATATATATTTTTACCTTCGTGGCGTCACCGCCAGGAAATTCAATGATCTCCACCTGGCCGCGCAGGTTAATGGCAATAAAATGGCTTGGATTGGATGGAGAATCATTGTGGCCCACCATCTGATCGACCTGGTAGGTGCGCGGGCGTCCGTAATGCCAGTCATCCTGGGTGACCTGCCACCAGTTCGCCACCGTTGTCAGAAGCACCCAGCCAATCAGCATGGTCAACATGGCAAGGCCTACAAAGAACAGCCAGTGAAAACGACGCGGTCGCCCGGGCTGCTCGCTGTCGAAGCCACCGGCTTTTGCGGGGTTGACCCGCTGGCGGCGCGTAGAGCCGGTGGAAACGGTGGGAATGCCGACCTGCGTGGCGCGGCGCGGCACGCTGCTGGCCCGCCCGATTCCCTGATACACGCCTGTTGTCTGCACATCGCCGGATACGCGCCCGGCATTGCCTTTCACATCGGAACGAACATGGTAGCGACGCACGCTGGTAGGCAGGCGTTCAGGTTCGGCGTCATCAAACCCGTACAGATCGTCCTCGAAATCATCCTCATCGTCCGTATCGCCGCCAGGACCCATATACGCATCGCTTACCCGCGACTGGCGCGGCGGAATTTTACTCTGCTGTTGCAAATGCTGCCGCTGCATACGACTCTGATCCACGTCGTCACCTCCTCTCAATAGAAAATTTGTTCCAGTTGGAACAAGTATACACTGCCTTGCGGCCATTATGCAAGGGGAAAAAGTGAAATCTGGGGGCAATTCTGGACAGATTTTCTAAATATCTTCGCTTGTCTCTCATTTCTGCACGAGATATACTGTCGGCAGGACGTATTTCTCACCACTGTTCGCAACTGGTTCACTCACCAGTCTCTGCTAGCAAAGGATTTTTCTATGACCCTGGCACTGACAAACGGCATTTTGATCGATGGTCGCGGCAACGAGCCGCAGGAAGGCATGACCATCCTTATTGAGGACGAGCGCATCAGCCGCGTTGGCCGCGACGGGCAGGTGCAGATTCCGCGGGGAGCTACCGTGATCGACGCGCAGGGCGGTAGTATCTTGCCCGGCCTCATTGACACCCATGTTCACTTCATGCTGGAATACCCGGACGTGTTGCGCGGCCTGCTCACGCCGCCATCGCTGGGCCTGCTGCAAGCCATTCCGCGTATGCGCGCTACGCTGGAAGCGGGCGTGACGACGATTCGCGATGCGGGCGGCTCGCCTGCCGGACTCAAGATGGCCGTCGAGCGCGGCATTGTGGCGGGGCCGCGCATGCAGGTTGCCGTCTCCATCATCTCGCAGACGGGCGGTCACGGCGACGGCTACTATCCCTGCTGTGTCGATATCGGCATGTTCGGCATCAACCTGCCCGATGTGCCTCACACTGTCGTCGATGGCGTCGAGGCCGTGCGCAAGGCAACTCGCGAAATCCTGCGGGCGGGCGCGGACTGGATCAAGCTGGCAACCAGCGGCGGCGTCCTCTCCACAGCAGACGCCCCCACCTCCTCGCAACTGACCATCGAAGAGATCAGTACCGCCGTCTACGAAGCGGCGGCGCAGGAGAAACGCTGCATGGCCCACGCGCAGGGGACGCAGGGCATCAAAAACGCCATCCTGGCCGGCGTGGCCTCCATCGAGCATGGCGTCTACCTCACCGACGAACTGGTCGACCTCATGCTTGAACGCGATGTCTGGCTTGTTCCCACCCTGGTTGCCCCGCTCGCCGTCGTCGATTTCTCACGCGAACATCCCGAAATCCTGCCCCCTATGATGGCCGCCAAAGCCATCAGCGTCGTCAAAGACCATCAGCAGAGCTTCCGTAAAGCGGTAGAGGCAGGCGTCAAGATCGCGATGGGAACCGATTCCGGGGTTGGCAAACACGGCGAAAACGGCTACGAACTGCAACTGATGGTCGAAAATGGTATGACGCCCATGCAGGCCATCCTCGCCAGCACAGCCCGCGCGGCAGAGCTGCTGCACCTCGATAAGCAGCTCGGCACCATCGAAGAGGGCAAGCTCGCCGACATCATTATCGTCTCCGGCAACGTCCTCAGCGACATCAAGCAAATCGCCAGCGCGGACAACGTCAAACTCGTTCTCAAAGGCGGCAAAGCTGCGAAGAACACGCTTGAGGCAAAGGTACCGGTTCAGCTTCCCGCCCACTAGCAAATATTCTTGCTACCGGGTATAATAACGCCAGATCAGAGGGCAGGGAGGCACCGAACCATGAGTACAGCACCACGCCTGGAGGCAAGAGTAACTGCACTGGAACGCCGACAGATCATGCTAGATGCACACGTCGTAGAACTATCCGAGGATACAGCAACGAGCATTAAAGATCTGTCTGATGATATGAAAGCCAGCTTCAAACAACTGGCAGAATATCAAATTAAGACAGAACAACAACTGGAAGCACGCTTTAACCTCATAGACACTCGCTTTAATCAGGTTGAGACTCGCCTTGACCGGGTTGAGGGCCGCCTTGACCAGGTTGAGGCTCGTCTTGACCGGGTTGAGGCTCGTCTTGACCAGATGGACGCTCGTCTTGACCGGGTTGAGGCTCATCTTGGCCAGATGGACGCTCGCTTTGATACCGTAGAGAGGCTACTTACTCAGGTTCTTGAGCGACTACCTGAAGCGTCTTAGCCAACTCTGTGAGATCAAATCAAAAGCCCGTTCCTGACGCGATAGGAACGGGCTTTTGATTACTTTTTCTTCCCGAAAAACGCTGCTTGCGATTCCAGCTGCTGCTTCACTTTCCTGTAATTCTTGAGCAAACTCTCAATCTTTGCTTTATTCCCTCCTATGAGCTTCAGAACAGCGGCCATTGGCGTTATCCTTCTCTTCTGTCTTCAAGTCTATTTGTGGCTATAAGAAAATCGATATTGATACAGTCTTTTACCGGTCATTGATGAAAATATATATCATTTTCCGGCAAATTGCCAGAGCTTTTCGTACTGACATGATAGTGATATGCTATTTTCATGCCGTTCTGTCGGATTTTTCACCGTTATTCAGAGATAGAACCATGAGCGAGACACAACCAGCTGGCAATCTTCGCCTGACCATCGAGCTTGTACCGGAAACGTGCTGGTACAGTAATATGCGCAAGGTGCTTTCGCGGGCGCAGTGGGACAAACTGCGCAAGCAGGTCTACGCTGACTATAACCACCGTTGCGGTATCTGTGGCGCGGCGGGCAAGCTCGAATGCCACGAAATCTGGCGCTACGACGACGAGCAGCATATCCAGAGCCTGCAAGGCTTCATAGCACTCTGCGAATGGTGCCACCATGTCAAACACATCGGCCTCTCCGGCCTGCTCGCCGGTCAAGGCAAACTCGACTACGATAAGGTTATCGCCCACTTCATGCAGGTCAATGGTTGCGATGGAGAAACCTTTGAGCAGCACCGCAAAGAGGCATTCGCGCAATGGAGAGAACGTTCAAAACACGAGTGGGTGACGGAACTGGGGGAATACAAGCCCTGAAAATGGCTCTTCCGAGTGCGGGTTGTGTTTGAGTTCGGCGGGGCCATGCTGGCGTACAATCAGTTTCTGGCTCTGCCCATCAGAACGCGCAAGCTCAAAGGCCGTCACCTGCGCGGAGACACCACCTTTTAGCTTCCACGCACGCAGGAGCTTGCTTTGTGGGTCAATTTTCTGGATGATTTGCTCAAACGGTGTGTTGCCGTTCATGGTCGTTTCTTCCCCGCCACATTCCAGTAGACCCAGGCGTCGAGCATGGCGCGGAGGCTGCCGACGAGGCCGAGAAAGAGAGCGAGCAGGATGATGGTGAGCAGGGGCTGGCCGAGGTGGAAGATGAAGAGGCTGGAGCCGGAGAGGATGGGGCCAAGCAGAGCGACGAGCAGGAAGGCGGCGACGAAGAGGAAAAGGCCGGCGAGGGCGCTGCTGCGCACGAGGGAGGCCATAGACATTTTCTTTGAGAGCCAGACGGCCATCATGGCACCAGGAGTTGGAGCGCCGATGAGGGCGATGAGGAGCAGGCCGAAGAGACGAGAGAGGGGCGCGCCCTGCACGCCGTGTCCCGACGAGGCAGCGAGGGCGAAGAGCAGGATGATGACAAGCGGCAGCAGGCCGGTGAGCGCACCGACGATGGCTCCGCGCCAGTGGACAGGGGCGACCTCAACCTGTTCGCCTTTCGCATCGACCTGAGCAAGCTGGCGAATGGCGTAGAGATTGCTGAGCAGGAGCAGGACGAAGGCCAGCAGGGGCCGCAGGCCGGTTGCCGGGGCGCCGAAGTTGATGAGCGCGCTACTGGCGACCAGGGCAAGGATGGTAGCGATCAGCGTGCGATAGAAATGTTTCGCGGTGCGGCGCTGGCGCGTGACGGCGGTGAAACCGATGGCGGTGAGGATGAGCAGGTTGACGCCGCTTCCGGCCAGGACGCCGAGGGCGGGCGCGGCGGGGCCAAAGGCTTTTGATCCCAGTAAGAGCAGGAAGACGAGAACCTGCGCCAGCAGCGCAATGATCGCGGCGCTGTAAAAGAACAGGCGCCTGCTGGCATGCAGGGCGGGCGCGTTGGCCGGGCCTGCTCCGGCTGTCCCACTGGCGGGTAGGGGCGGGGCCATGAATTGTCGGTCGGCACCGGACACGAAGTCGTCGAGGTCGATGGGCGGGACCGGGCTGCCGCCGGGCGGCAGGAAGGGATGCTGGCCGCCGGGTCTTGTAGGCGGCAGGCTGCGCTCGGTTGCCGCGTCCCATGGAGAGGCTTGCCCGACCGGTATGGGTGGTGTGTAGCTTCCTATGCCGGCTATCCCCGGTTGGAGCGGTTGCCCGGCGGGCGTGAGGCTGCTGGCAACGGCGACGCGCAGGTCGGTAGCGAGATCAACGGCGCTCTGATAGCGGTCAATCGGCTTCTTTGCCAGGGCCTTCATCACCACCGACTCAACGGCAAGCGGTATGTCTTGTCGGTAGGTGTTCATAGGAGGCACAGACGCATAGGAATGCTGCGAGAGAATGGTGAAGGGGTTGGAGCCGCTGAAGGGGACGGTGTTGGTCAGCATTTCATAGAGAATGATGCCGAGGGAATAGATGTCGGAACGGAAATCCAGTTCGCTGGCGCTGGCCTGTTCCGGCGAGGCATACTCCGCCGTTCCCATAAAGCTGCCCGCGAGCGTGAGTGAGGGCAGGGCGGCCAGGCGCGCGATGCCGAAGTCGCTCAAAAGCAGGCGACCATCCTGGTGGAAGAGCAGGTTGGCGGGCTTAAGGTCGCGATGCACGACGCCGAGGCTGTGCGCGTAGCTGAGGGCGCTGGCGATCTGGTCGATGTAGTTCAGCACGTGGTCGAAGCTGAGATAGTCTCCGGCGCGGCGCATGTCGTCCAGGCGTTCGCGCAGGGTGCCGCCGCGAATGTAGGGCATGACCAGATAGGCCAGAGGCTGGTGATTGACGACGGCCTCTGAATATTCAAAGATCTCCAGAATATTTTTATGTTCCAGCTTCGCCACTGTATCGGCCTCACGCCGGAAGCGGGCCAGGAAAATGCGCTGCTGGTCCGCATCAGCATGCGGCGGGGGAAGCAGGACTTTGACGGCGACAGTACGCACCGGTCGCGCCTGCTGCGCCAGAAAGACGGCGCCCATACCGCCCTGCCCGATCAATCGCTCAATGGTACAGGTACCAAGAGTAATACCTATCAATGCCTGTTCGTCCATGTCCTATCCCCACAGGTCGCCCTGTACTGTCTCTTCCGTCGAACGCTTCTTGCCATAGCCTGGCCTGCGCTCGCGCACCTGCCGTTTGACGGGCGCGGCTTCAACCACGTCCTGCAACCGCTCAGAAGTCGATTCATTCGTGGCGAGCGCGACGGTGGCCGCGAAGATCGACGTGCGATTGATACGCACTTCGGGCCAGAGACTGATAACAGCCTCGATCGTGGCATCTTCACACGTCATAAGCTGCGGCCAGCGTTCCCTGCTCTCGCGCAGGGCATCGACCAGCGACAACGCTCCCCGCTCGCCTATCCATTCTACGAACGAGTGCTTGAGATGTTCCATCCAGCGGATGGCAAAGAGGCCAATGCCGGGAACAAAGGAGATCTCCTCGCTTATCCCGCTCACGATGCGTTCAGAGGCGCGCTGCAACTCTGAGCGGCGGTAGCAGTGCAACACTTCGTAGCAGGCAGGCTCCGGCAACAGACCCTCCGCCAGCACGCGCGCGCGCACGGCCTCCACATCAATCAACGCCACTCTTTCGGCGAAATCGTCGTAACAGGCGTGCAGGACACTGAGGACATCGGTTGCCGAAAGCTGGCCTTCATACCAGACAACGGGGAAGCTGGTGGCGATGGCGGCAAAGGCCTCGCGCGCTTCCACAGGAATAGCCAGCACGATATCACCCCTGTCCTGAAGTTGTTGCAGTTTCTGCACTTTCCGTTCGCGATACGCGGGCGTCCAGAAGCCCAGTATCTCCATATAAATACGACGTGCGGCGCGGGTCAGAGCAAAATCGGGGATGAAAATGCTTTGAATGCCACTGCCTGCCGTGTTCACGCCTGCTTCGAGCAGCAGCGGCTCCGGCTCGCGTTCCAGCCGCCAGCCATCGACGCCCCGGCTGCGTTCGAGGGCGGCAAAGGCTTCGGCGAATAATTGCTCGATGCCGCTATCGAAGGCTCCCGCGCCCTCGCGCTCAGGCTGGCTCTGACGCTGCGTTCCGTCCAGACCGCCGTTTTCCTCATCCGCCGGCGCTGGCAGCAGGTTGAGCAGGCTGGTATCGAGGGTGAAACGATAGGCGCGCTGCGAGAGATGCACAACCGCCGAGGCTTCCAGCAGGGCGCTGACGAGCTTCGCGCTCTTGCGACCCGAACGCCCGCCCTCAATAGCCCGCACCCCTGCCGTGCTGTAGCCGAGCAGGAAGCGGCAGAGACGGGCGAGGCGCAGGCCGTATTGCTGTGGCAGGCCGGTGACATCCTGCGGCCCATAGAGCGTGAGATGGAGCAGGGGAGCCACGCCCGGCAGCGTCGGCTCGTAGGCAAGATCATAATAAACGCCGAGCTTGCGCGCCAGGAAACAGAGGCGTTTGATGATCGCTCCCAGCCCGCTTTCTGCCGCCATCGCCGCCTGGAAGACGCCGCAATCGATGACGAAATGCACATCTGAGGCGTTGCAGAGCGCGGCCTCGAAGGCCCACTGGTTGTAGAGGGCGGCAACTTCGCGCGCCGTCGGCGGCTGCGCGCTGGTACGCACGAGCAAGGCTTCGTCCTCGCTATCCAGCGCGAGCAGGTATTCCAGGTCGGCGGCTGAGAGGCCAGAGGTGGCGGCAAATGCCTGCAGAGCAGGGGCGCGCCGGTCAGCAGGCAGAAAGCCATGATAGTGTTCGTTCACATAGTGATAGAGCGCAAGGCGCAGCGTGACAGGAGAGGTGATGCCGCCAGCTTCCAGCCGCGTAATGGCCTCGTCTCCTGCCGCCTGCCGCACTACTTCGGCCCACGCGCGCCCCTGCCAGCTATACCACGCGCTCAACGTGGCGTTCAGACAGTTGGCGAGCCGGTAATCGCCCACCAGCGCGCGCACTTCGTCGGGCGAAAACCGTTTCTGTGGCGCGCCGAGCAGCCCTTCATAGTAAGCGATCATGCGCTCGATCTCTGCGTGCAACTCGCCGGGTCGCAAAAAGTGCAGCGACAGCGCGCCACGCTGCACCGTTTTTTTCACTTCCTGCAAACTGAAACGCACACTATCACCTCGTTTCACTCAGTCCCGAACATGTCATGCCGGAAAAACGCCAGCGAGCATAACATATCCGAAGCCACATAGTATTATCTTCACCATTATACAGGAAAAAATGTTCCAGTGCGAGCTTTTTTCTGCTATAATAAGCAGAGCAAGCGGACAGGCAAGTGTAGCTATGTGATGAAACGTGATCGCGTACAACGAACGGCAGGGAAACATCCTGCCTGCCCAACCGGTGAGGCAGGTTAATACCCGATTATCCTATTCGTTTGAGAAGCAAGGGAAAATCTGGTATCGTATTCTTGTGTTCCTGTACACCCGATACTGTTGTTATTTTCTAAGGAAGTAGGCGAAGCATGAGTACAACGCCAGAACGTATCGGCAAATACGAATTGCAGAAACAACTGGGGCGCGGGAGCGTGGGCGAGGTCTGGAAGGGATTTGATCTGCAATTGCGGCGCGATATTGCCATCAAACTCATTCACCCCGATCTGCAATCTGACCCCAACTTTATGACGCGCTTCTCTCAAGAGGGGCAGGCCATCGCTACTTTACAGCACCCGAACCTTGTGCAGATTCGTGAAGCCGGTATCACCCGACCGGCGGAGTCAGGCGCGGCCACCGCTTATCTGGTTATGGACTATGTTGAAGGGCAAACGCTGGCCGAGTATATCCGCCACAGGGCGCACGACGATAATTTTCCGGCCATTGAGGATATCGCTACGCTCTTCTCAAGTCTGGGTGCGGCGGTCGATTACCTGCACCAGAATGGGGTCATTCATGGCAATATCACCCCGGCCAATATTCTCCTCAAGCAGCAGGGGAGCGCGCAATTTAGCGTCGAAACGCCCATGCTCTCGGATTTCGCCAACGGCAAACTGTTCGGCGAGCATGCGCCTGCCCCGGCCACGCCATTCTATCTCTCGCCGGAGCAGGCAAAAGGCCACCCGGCCATTGCGCAGAGCGATGTGTACGCGCTGGGCGTCATTCTCTACGAACTCTGCACCGGCGTTGTGCCGTTCCGGGGCGAGAGTCCCGTCGCCGTCATGATGCAACATATCAACATCCTGCCAACTCCCCCGGCGCTGATCAATGCCAGTGTGCCGACCCCGCTCTCTGAAGTCATCGTGCGGGCGCTGGCAAAAGACCCGGCCACACGCTATCCCACCGCCTCGCTTTTAGCTGCCGCCATCACCGATGCCTGCCCGCCAGCCGGGGAAGGGCGCAAAGAGGATTTTCAGCGCGCGCTGGCGATGGAACACGCGCGGCGCACGGACAATCTGGGGAGCGAGCGCGCGAATAGCCGTCCTCTGGGGGTAAGCTCTATCCTGGGAGTGCCGGTCAATGCTCCTGTTCCCGGTACCTTCTCAACCCTCACTCCTTCCACCTCGTTCCCGACGCTCTCCACCAGTGCCACCACGACCGGCGCTAGACCGGCGGGAAATAACGGTGCGGCAGAGGCAGGCAGCCGGGTTTCGGCGCCGCTGCCGACAGTGAAACCGGCATCAGCGCCGAGCGGGCCGCTGGCTTCTCCCCCGCTTAGCCCGCGCATTGAACCAAAAACGGGGCCTATCCCGCAGTGGAACGCGCCTGCCGCCGACACGCAGCGTCTCTCGTTTCCCATGTCAGAGAGGCGACCTCCTGCGCCGACCGTCGTCTCCGCGCCTCTGCCGCTGCCACCGCCCGCCTTTCCGCCTGCTGCCCCTTCACTGCATGCCGCCCGGCAGCGCAGTATGCGCCCCTTCTACCTGGTTTCGGCCACCCTGTTGCTCATTCTGGGAATCATTCTCGGCATTGTCATGATAGCTCATCCCGGCGGCAGCTCGCAGCCGGCGGTAGCCCATGCGCTGGTCGGCCATGTCTTCTTCCAGGACGACGCCCTCGGTCACGATGATAGCCTGCATATACAATTGCAGGGCCTGCCCGACCCGGTACAGGGACAGATGTATGCCGCATGGCTTGAACTGCAAAACGGCCAGATCCGCTCTCTCGGTCGCCTGTCATTCACAAACGGCTCCATTAACCAGGTCTATGGCGGTGACAGCAGCCATACCAATCTGGTCTCCATTGCTCAGGGATTTGCTATCACGCTTGAAAACATCGGCTCCTCGCTGCAAGCGCCTGCGGGGGCCATCATCTACGAGGGCCGGTTTGAACAGGTCTCGCTGCCATACATCAAGAATCTGCTCTATCGCCTCTCCGGCTTCCCCGGCAACGAAGGCATCGTCGCCAGCATGCTGGATACGCTCAACTCGATCAATGACAAAACCGGTAGCATTGTCGATACGCTCCAGGGTTCGCGCGACTATGGGCTTGTCTGGCGACAGGCCATTCGCATCATCCAGTTGATCGACGGCTCAAAGTACGCCTCGACGAGCGGCGACCTGCCCGCGAAGGATCCCGGCCTGTTGTCCGCGCCTGTCGGCCTGCTTTCCTCACCCGCTCAAAGCGGCTACCTGGACGCGATCGCGCAACAGGCGAGCAAGATTTACGCGACCAGCCACGACGCGGCAATACGCCAGCACGCGCAAAACATCCAGAACGCCATCACAGACCTGCGCGGCTGGGTACAGAGCATGCGCCAGGACGATATCCAGCTGTTGCACATGCTCGGGCAACCGACCCCTGCGATGTCTGCCACGCCGCCTTCGCCCGCCATGCTCAAACTCGCGTTCCAGTTACAGCAGGCTTCCACCTATGCCTACACGGGCCGCACCATCCCGCCCAACGAAAGCCCGCTGCCCATCCCTGGCTCTGCCGGAGCCACCCAGGCGTACAGCGAAGCCCAGTACCTGGCAACGCTGGACATCAGAAAGGCTTGAAACATTAACACAGGCTACCTGATCCCAGGCCACCGGCCCGCCGCAGGCTACCTGCCGCCGCAGGCCAAGCACCGCCACCGGTCACCGGTTCACAGGTTAGCAGTTTACAGGCCACCGATTTTCAGGCCACCCGCCAGGGGTGGCCCTCTTAGGCGGTAACTTAAGCCCGTGCCAGCGCCAGGCAGGCCACCCGCCAGGGGTGGCCTGCGGCGGCCTTAAGTTAACGCCTATGGGGATGGCCCTACTATATACGCCCCATTCCCTATGCTCGCGCATCTGGTGAACGCCGTATATAGTAGGGCCACCCCTTGCGGGTGGCCGGTGAACCGCGGGCCGATGGCACGGTGGGGTGGCCGGTGAACCGCGGGCCTGCGGCGGCTGCCCGACAATGAACCCTCGATTTGATATTTGCCACCCCTTGCGGCTGGCCTGCCTCGACTGCCCAACGATGGATCTTAATCTACTACCTATGCTTCATCACCCCCCTGTATAGCCGATAATGTCGGTGCCGCCCTGGGTGGGGGCGCTGGTGCCGGTGCCGCTGGTATTCCAGTATTGCGGGCGTTCGGCAACAAAGGGGGCGTTGTTGGTTGATTGGACGGTCATAGAGACCTGGTCGTCATATTTGCAGCGGCAGGAGACCATGTGCGCGGCGACGATGGCGGTCAGGTCGACCGTTGAGCGCGTGGTGGCGCCTATCTGGATGGAGAAGGTGTAGACCTTGCCGGTGGTGTTGAACAGCGTCACGTTGATGGTTTCCGCGCTGGCAGTCGGATTCTGGACGGTGAGCCATTCGTTGTAGCCGGTAGCGGTGTAGCCTTCTGAGAAACTATAGGCATATTTGCTGGCCGGGCCGGGCTGGCCGAGTATTTCGTTGCCTCCCCGGGCGATGGTGGTGATATTGTTGACAGTGTGATGATACTGGAAGAACATTTCGCGTTCGACGACAATGGGAGCGCCGGTGGCAGAGATATCGGCGGAGACTTCCGGCGTGGCCGTAGAACTGGTTATGCCCTGATTCACATTCCAGATCGTCTGGCTCAGAGCAGTGACGATGAGAGAAGTTGTCTGGCTGGTGCCGTTGGCAAATTCCAGTTTGACGCTGACCGAGGCGGTCGCGGTCGGGTCAAAGTTCGCGATGATCAGATTTTCCTGGTAGTAGGGCTGGTTACTGTTGCCCGTGAAGCCTTCCGCGAACAGCCAGTCGCTGGCGGCAGAGGGAGCGCCCACGATGTCGGCGGCCCCGGAAATGGTTCCGGCTTTGCCCCCATTGATGTTACTGAAGTAGTCGGGCCGCTCCACAGCGACCGGCTGGTCTGAGGTGACGACCGCGCCAACATGCGCAAGCAGGTTCTGCCCGTTGGGCGAGATGGTGCCGCGAGAGTCTGGCGGTACTACAAGCTTCTGCTGTAAAACCTGGCGACCGGAGGCATAGTAAGTGGCGGTGACGTTGGCCGCGACGCTGCCGGGGTTGAGGATGGTGAGATACGAGGTGTAGCCACTACCCGTCGGCACATCGGGGAAATAGAAAGTTCTGTTCAGGGTCGTCTCCCCTGGCACATCGGAGCCGCTGCTGATACTGTGATAGTTGTACATGTAGAGCGGGCGTTCGGCCACCACGCCCTGGCAGTCAGGAGTGAGCGCGCTGTTGACGCTGACAATGGCGGCATCGCTGGCGGCAGGCGTGGCCGACTGCGCGATACCGAGGTCGCTGTTGACCGCTTCGCTGATACGCTGGCTCGCGTTCACCGTCACCGTCACCGTTTTCGAGAGCGATAAACTGGAGCCGTCTCTGACATAGAGATACTGAATGTTGACCTTGCAGGTGTTGGCCGGGTCAGGGTTATCGATGGTGAGATATTCCTGGAAGCCGGAGCCAACGCGGCCTTCCGCGAAATACCAGGTCTTCGCCACGGGGCCAGCAGTCGAAGAGACAGGCGATGGCGACGGTGACGGGCTGGCCGTTGTGGGCGTTGGCGTTGCATTGCCGGAACTGCCGCTCAGCACTTCACCCAGCTGGTCAGCGAACTCTTCGGCGAACCAGACATTGTTGTTGCTGTCGATGGCGAGGCCATCATGGGGATGACTGTTCGCAGTCGGCGTGGCATAGAGCGTGAAGGTAGATGTGGAGGGGACGAAGGAACCAATCTGCGCGTTCTGGGAATCATCAAACCAGACGGTGCCGCTGCTGTCAACGGCGATGCCGGAGGTATGGATACCAAACTGGCAGGGGATAGACGCGCCGCTTGTGTTGACGCAGCCGGGGTCTTTATATTCCGTCACCCCATTATCTGTGCCGCTCGCAGCTTTACTAATGACCAGGCGACCGATCTCCCCGTCGGTGCCTTCCGTCCACCAGATATCGCCCCTGCCATCGAAGGTGATGAGGTGGGGTGTGGCGGCGCTACTGCCAGAATTGGTCTTATATTCTTTGATCGCGCTTGTACTGAGAGGGCCGGAAGACGGCGGGAAGAAGCTACCGATCTGCGGGGTGGCGTTGCTATTTTCGGTAAACCACATCGAGCCGCTATTCGGGTCGGGGCCGCTGATTCCATAGGGAAGGCTATTCGCGGTCGGCACAGGCGTTTCCGCGATGAATTGCTGGCTGGCCGGATCAAATTCCCCGATTTTACCTGTGTTGACCTCTGTAAACCAGAGCTTGCCGCTGGAGTCGAAGGCGAGGTCGAAAGGCGCGCCACCGGAAGGCGTCTGCCACTGGTTCCAGGTGGAGCTGGCCGGGTTTGCCTGGTCAGGAATCAGTTCGCCGATGGCGGCGGTCATGGGTTCGGTGAACCAGATATTGCCGCTGCCATCAATGGCGAGAAAGACGGGGCTGGAATAGCCTGCTGGTTCCGTATAATCGTTCAACCAGGCAAAAGCCGGGTCGCTGTATTCGCTGATGACACCCTGTACAGCCCTGCTGCACAACGGGCTGGGATCGCATTCGGGCTGCGCCAGCCAGACGTGACTGTTTTTATCGAAGGCAATCCCCCAGGGATCGGGCCGCGCAAAAATTTCGCGTATCGGGGCCTGCGAAGAGGCATGGGCCGGGAAAAGATGATTGCTCACAACCGTCCACGCCAGCAAAAAACTGGCAAGCACGGAGAAAAAGGCAAGAGCAATACGCACTATCAAGCCGCCGGTGAGACGTGTGTGCATAGGTAGATACTGACTCCTTAAACTACTGATGAGTCTTTATTATCTCTTGCAGGGCAAGGAAGGGCAAGATACAAAAGTATCATAAATATGCACCTGACGGGTACTGACGGTATTATGGCGTGGGTGTTGTAGCCGGGGTGGGTGTTGGCGTCGGCGGCGCGGGCGTCGGCGTACTGGTCGGTGCAGGCGTCGGCGTATCGGTCGGCGTCGGCGAGGGGTTGGGCGTCGGTGTTGGAGTAGTGCCGACGGTGGGAGTGGGTGTGACGGGGACGGGGGGCTGGCCGCCG
>CADDYT010000145.1 GCA_902810755.1 Chloroflexota bacterium | reverse complement strand
GTGTCAGGTTGAGTCCCAGGGAACAGGAGATTTTGCAGCTTCTCTGTCAGGGGTGGCGTTTTCAGGAAATAGCGCGGCAACTCGGCGTGGAGGAAGCGACCGTACAGAGGTATCAGAGGGGTATCCGCGCCAGCCTGAAAGAGCCGCTTGAGCCGGAAAGGGTCTGCGCGCTGGAAAATTCCGTCCTTGCTTATCTGGCGGGTCTTTTTTCACCGCTGGCCGACAGGTGAGGTGGTGGTTTCTGTCGCGCAGGTGGTGTATAATCTGGGGCATGAGTAAGAAGAGTTGGGTGAGTACGGTCGCGTACCGGCTGGGGCAGGTGCGCCAGCAGCTGGGACGAGGGGAGCCGCTATCGGCTGAGGAGTGGGCGGAAGTGGCGCGCTGGCTGCCGGAGGGGGCGCGAGAACTGTTTGATACGATGTCGGTGGCCGACCAGCGGCACGCGCTGCGAGTGTGCCGGGGATTGCAGGAGCAAGGGTGTGAAGAGGCGGAGATGCTGGCGGCGGCGCTGTTGCACGATGTGGGCAAGGCGGAGGGCCGCGTGCCGTTCTGGACACGCCCGACCATTGTGATTGGCAAGCGGATGGCTCCCGGCCTGCTTTCGCACCTGACCAGTTATCCGGTTGATGAGGGCCGCAAGGGCTGGCGGCGTTCGCTCAGCTATGCCTGGCACCATGCCGAGGTGGGGGCCGATCTCGCGGCTGCTGCCGGGCTTTCCCCGCGAACCGTTCTCTATATTCGCACGCATCACCAGCCCGATGGCCCGGCAGCCCGGTTACACCTGGTAGATGAGGTATCGTAGCCATGTTCGAGCAAACAGATTCGGCGTACCAGCTTCCCGGCGTGGAAATCGGCGCCGAGGCGAACGGCCAGTCGCTTTCCTATGTCGTGCGTCTGCCCGTCTTCGAGGGGCCGCTGGACTTGCTGCTGCACCTCATCGAAAAGCGGCAGATGGAGATCACCACTATCTCCCTGCTTGCCGTGACCGACCAGTATCTCGCGTATCTGCACGAACATCTTTCTCCCCTCGCGGACGACCCGCATTCCGACGCGACACGTGCCGAACAGCGACAGGCCATTCTAGCCAATATGGCGGCGTTCGTCTCCATCGCTGCGCGCCTGCTCTTTATCAAATCGCAGAGCTTGCTGCCGCGCACCACGCCGGAGCAGGTGAGCGCGGAGACGGAGAGCGCCGCCGTCATGGCCGGGGAGTTGCAGCGACACCTGCTGGAATACAAGCTGGCGAAAGAGATCGCCTACCACCTGCGACAGCGCGAGGAGGCCGGACTGCAAACCTACGGGCGTTCCGGGCTACTGGCGGGCATCGAGGCGCAACTGGCCTGGACGCCGCCCACGCTCACCGGCCTGGATAGTTCCACCCTCGCCAGCGCCTTTCGTCGCCTGCTCGAACTGCATGCCCGCGACGAGGCCAACGGCGCGGACCTTATGCCCTTAGCTCGCGTGCGCGTCAGCGAGCGCATCGCCGAGATTATCAACATGCTCTCCGAGCGCACCACCTCGCTGTTGCTCTCCGAAGTCATCGCCGGTGAACGCTCGCGCCTCGTCATCATCGTCACTTTCCTGGCCGTCCTCGAACTCTGGAAGCAGGAACGCCTCGTTGTACGCCAGGACATCGCCCTCGGCCCCATCGTCCTCGACAAGGGGCCGCGCTGGTCGGAGCAGCTACCGCTCGACGAGGAAAGCGGAGAATTGTAGAGAACTGCGCCTGCAGGCAGATCATGTCCCGTTCCACCATTTCCTTTCCATATATCATAGTGAAGAGCGCCGGGGCTTTTTTCTTCCCAGATTGCTTATTGATAGGAATATGACATTCTGGCATCAATTGCTCGTAAAGTTCTATAAATATCTGACTGGCCTGGCCTACATGCATAAGATATGATTTTACTGTGTTATTGAGTATAGTGGCTCTGTACTCGAAGTATGCAAGAAGAGTCTGGCCAAAGGAAGAAAGATTGGGACTGACCGAGGCGTTGAGCCAGATCGATTTGACGTAATCCGGCCTCCTGCCTGATCTGGCGAAGAAGTACCTGCAATCGTTCCTGCTCTGAAGTATAGATGTGTTTGCTCATTGGACCAATATAAGCGTTTTTGTATGGAGCGCAATCCTTCAATCTGAAACAGCTTTTCGATGCTATTTACTGTTGTAAAAAACGCGGCGTCTATCTAGCATTAAGCATAGATGGCACAGAGCATTCGGGGAATCTCGTTTGTGATATTCCTCTTCCCGAAGGGCTTTTTGAGCGCGAGGTATTCGTGAATTGCGGACGATCGATGCTTAGACGCTTTCAGATGGATGGCCGGACCCTTGAGAAGGAAATCGTAGTTGACCGTCTCTTACTCACCTACTAATCGCTTCGCAATCTCTTCCCGCCGCATTAGAACGGGTGGCGGATGATGATGGCGATGACGATGATGATGACGAGCAGGGCGATCATCGCGATCAGGAAGTAGGTGTTGCGTTTGCCCAGGCTGAGGTTGACGCGCTGCCCCCTCGTCACCTGCTGGCGAAGTTCGGCGCTTTTGCGTTTCTTGCGTTCGATACGCTTCTGGCGGCGTTCCTGCGCCGTGGCGGCCAGGTTTTCGCTGTATGGACCCGTTCCCAGCTTCTGCATGCGGCGGCGCATGCTGCGGTTATAGTTCTCCGCCTGTTGCTGCTGCGGGTTATTGCTCTGAGAAACCGCCTTTGGCTGCGTCGACTTCGCGCCCGCGACGGCGGTGCCGCCGATGACCGGCCTGGTGCTTTTGCCGCTCTGTTTGCCCTTGCCCGTCGGCTTCGCCGTCGCGGCGCCGGATGGGGTGGTGGATTGCACCGTCGGCTTCTGCATGGTGTCCCCTCTGGTCGCGGGTGTGCTGCCCGTGCCGGTTGTCTTTGCTCTGCTCTTGCTGTCGTCCTCTGGCGGCTGCGCGCCTGCCCTGTTCGCTCTGGTCATGATGATACCCTCTCTCGTCTCTCGTTTTTGCGGCGTATGACGCGCGCTCTCAACGCATCTCGCGTCTCCTGTCTGGCCTACCCTCACTGCCCGTCGCTTCAGGCAGGAGGACGGGTTGTTGCCCCTCTTTCGATTCCTGCTCCATGAAGGCGCGGGCGATGCGCATGGCCTCTTCCTTATTGTCCGGCGAAAGCACGCCATCGATGACCAGGCTGAGCAGGTGTTCTTTGATGGGACGCAGCCAGGGGCCGGGGCCGCGCCCGAAAAGCTCCATAAGTTCGTTGCCATCCAGAGGACTTTTGAGCGGCACACGCTCGGCCTCCTCTTTCAGTCGCTGGCAACGTTCGGCCAGCTCGCTGACACGGGCGGCGGCCCGCGAAACCCTGGTGGGGTTGTAGCTGGTAATGTCGGCGCGCGAGAGGTCGAGCAGATCGGCCAGGTCCTCGCCGGCATCGAGCATGAGACGGCGTACCGCGCCATCCGTCCAGTCGGAGGTGTAGGCATTGGCGCGCATGTGCAGGCGCACGATATTCTCGACGCTCGCGATGAAGTCGCGATCGAAGTGCAGGCGCTTGAGGATATCTCGGGCCATGCGCGCGCCCACGTCTTCGTGGCCGAAGAAATGCACCTTGTTCTCCTCGACGGTGCGCGTGCGCGGCTTCGCGATATCATGCAGCAGGGCCGCCCAGCGCGTCTCCAGTCGCGGGGAGGAACGCTCCACCACGCGCAGCACATGGGCATAGACATCCTTCGAGGAGGGAGCGCGCTGGCCCGATGGCGTTGGCTGCTGGCTCACGCCGCGCAACTCCAGCACCTCCGGGATGATGTACTGCATCAGACCCAGTTCGACCAGCAGATCAAGCCCCTTCGCCGGGTGCGCCGAGAGCAGCAGCTTATTCATCTCGTCACGGATGCGCTCGCGGCTGATCTTTTGCAACTGTGCCGCCTGCCGGATGATCGCCCGCCGCGTCTCCTGCTCAATGGTGAAGTCGAGCTGGGCGGCGAAACGCACGGCGCGCAGCAGGCGCAGCGCGTCCTCCTCAAAGCGTTTGTCCGGCTCGTTGCCAACGGCCCGCAGGATGTGGGCCGCGAGGTCCTGCCTGCCCCCAAAAAGGTCGATGATTTGCCCCGTGAGCGGGTTGCGCGCCAGGGCGTTGATGGTGAAGTCGCGGCGCAGAAGGTCATCCTCCAGCTTCGTGCCAAAACAGACCTCCGGCTTGCGCGATTCAGGATTGTAGCGTTCGCTGCGAAAGGTCGTGATCTCGATAATATCGCTGCCATAATGCAGGCGCACGGTGCCGAAACGCTCGCCCACCAGCACCACCGCCGTCGGATGCGTCGGCGCGACCAGCCGCTTGACCTCCTCAGGCGTCGCGTCGGTCGCCAGGTCGGCATCGTTGGATTGCCCCCGATTGAGCAGCACGTCGCGTACCGTCCCCCCTACCATATACAATTGTTTTTGCTGTGCGCGAAAAGCTTCCGCCAGCGTGATGATGATATCTAGCATGTCTGATTGATGTATCCATTTCCCCGACGGGGTGTTCGTTTTCAGGTGCGACTATTGTATCATGTTCGGGCGTAGCAATAAAGAGGAAACCCCCGGTAATTCTTCCGCGCGACAGGCCTGCCACAGGGCAAACAGGGAGAATTTGAACAAATTTGCGAAAATTGGCGCATAAACCCCTTGACGGACGTGCCTTCACTGCATATAATTAGAACGAAATTTCTTAGAACAAACTTACTAGAAATGGAGGACATCGCTATGGCAGTGTCGCAAACGAAAAAGCAGTCGGGGCCGCTTGATGATGTAGATGAACTGGTAGGCGACGAAAGTCTCTATGTTGTTCGCACGCCCAATAGCACACGCCGCTACCGCCAGCCACCGGGGCGTGACAGCATCGATGAGCCGATTACCAGACCGGGGGCGGGAACCTTTATCCAGCCACGACGGGCCAGTCGCGGCTCGCATCCCGGCAACGGCGTTACATCGAAGGCCATTGATCCGTCGCTCTCTTCGCAAAGAGGACACAGGCGCCAGTTCCCCTGGCTGACGCTGCTGCTCGGCATGGCGCTGATGGCCCTGCTCGTCGTCGGTGTGGGCAAGTTTGGCACCTGGTGGCAGATTCACCAGGATGATGTGACCTATGGTCGCCCGCGTACCTTCCAGCTGGACGCCGTTGTCGGCCACAACGATAGCGCGAGCAACCCCACGCACTTTATCTTCATGAACCTCAACCGCCATGTCATCATCATCGAGATGCCCGGCGGCGATGCCTCCCATGCCCGCGTCTATCTCGGCCCCGTTCTCTTCGGCGACGGCCAGGATTTAACGCCGGTCACCGGAGAAATCAAAGATGTGAACGGCGATGGTAAACCTGACCTGGTCGTCTTCATTCAGGATCAACGCATCGTCTTTATCAACACTGGCTCCGCCTTCCGCCCGCTACAACCGGGGGAGCGCGTCAAGCTATGATCCCTTATTCTGTCGCGTACTGAGCCTGAAGTACGAGAGTGCAATGACCAGCACAAACACTCCGATGAGGATGAGCGCGATACGCAGCGCCAGCGCCAGCAGCAGGCTCAGTACGATCAACAGAACGCCGATGAGCAGGAACACGACGCCCAGCACACGATAGAGCGTGTTCCGACGATATTGCACGGGAGCAACCTTTCTCCATCCACGTTGATAACAGCTGTCTACCCTCTACACGGTCGAAAGCGCGTTGATCGTCTCTATCCTATCCTGCTCTGATGATCAGCGTGTGAAAACGATGGCGATGACGATGAGAGCGATGGCGCCGAGCGCGAGCGTGACTGAACCGATCACCAGGCCAGACAGAAAGCCGACTGCCGCGATATCTCCGGCCAGCCTGGACACGTCAGGCCTGTCAGGAAGAACGATGACATCGATTTGCGACCCTTCAAACCAGTCAGTATAGTGACCCGCCGTCACAGGCGCCGTGCCTGTGTACGGTTGCCCTTGATAAGCATAATGGTAGGTGACAAAGTATTCAGTGGCAGTTCTGCCGCCACCGGTAGAGATCCTTTTACTTTGTCTCCTGTCAACCACACCTTTGACGACAACTCCCCTTTGCTTGAACCTCGCCTGCAATTTCCATAGTTTCCTGGCATACCTTCCCATGTAGACAGCGACAGCAGCACAGAGCAGCGCCGACAGTCCGCAAACGAGATAAATGGTCGAATTCATGATGCCTTCTCCTTCCAATAGAACAGGATGGGGATGAATTGCCCCGTAGGGACCGATGAGTTGCGCGCACCACCAGTTTAATCGGCCCGTCTCGTCCGATTTACCACTGTTGCCGGTCAAGCGACGGTGCGTGCGATCATCGACCCCTATGGAGATATGATTATGCTGGCTGCCAGACCTGGACGGTATTATCCTTTGTGCCGCCGCTATCGCCACTGGCGGAGGCGATATAGCTGCTATCAGGCGACCAGGCGAGGCCGTTGACATCGTTCCTGTGTCCCTTGTAGGTGAAGACGTTGCCGCCGTTGAGAGCATCCCAGACCTGGACGGTGTCGTCTCCGCCGCCGAAGGCCGCTCCACCGGCGGAGGCGATGCGCTTGCCATCAGGAGACCAGGCAACGGCATAGACGGAATCGCTGTGGCCGTGATAGGTGAAGATGGGCTTGCCGCTTGTCGCATCCCAGACCTGGACGGTGTCATCCAGGCTGCCGGAGGCAATATATTTGCTATCAGGCGACCAGGCAACGGCAAAAATGGAATCGCTATGGCCGGTGTAGGTCAAAAGATGCTGGCCGGTGGTAGCATCCCACACCTGCACCGTGTGGTCGTTCAGGCCCTGACCACCAGAAACGATGCGCTTGCCATCCGGCGACCACGCTACCGATTTGATGCCATCGGTATGTTTGCTGTAGGTTAGCTGATGCTGGCCGGTAGCGGCATCCCAGACCTGGGCCGTGTCATCGTCGGCGACGGAGACGATGCGCTTGCCATCCGGCGACCAGGACAGAGCCTCAACTGTATCTGAATGGCCTTTGTAGGTGGTAATCAGCGCGCCGCTCAGGGCATTCCAGACCTGCACCGTATCGTCATAGCTGCCGGAGGCGATGCGCGTGCTATCGGGCGACCAGGCCACGCTGGTCACGGCGTTAGTATGCCCTTTATAGGTGACAAGCGTCTTGCCGGTCACGGCATCCCACACCTGCACGGTATTATCAAAGCTGCCTGCCGCCAGGTATTTGCCGTTGGGCGACCACGAGACGGCCTCGATCTGGTCACCAAAGTTGCTATAGGTATAGGGCGTGATATGCAGGCGCGTCGGCCCGGCAGGGGTACTGGAAGCTTTGTTGCCGTTTCCCTGCCCCTTCACAAACAGGAAAATGCCCGTACTGGCGGCTATCACAATAACGACCAGGGCAACAATGCCAACGATAAGACCGATGTTCGGCCCCTTGCGCGCTGGCGGTTGAGCAGGTGGAACCTGCGGCGCGTACCCCGGCGTCGGCTGCTGCCCGTACCCCGGCCCGTTATAGGGCGGATAAGGAGCTGGGGGCGGCGTGGCGTACTGCGCCTGACCGGAGGGTGTATAGCCGGAAGAACGACCGGAAGGCGTGGGAGAGGGCGTCGCCAGCAACGTCGGCTCGCTATTCTGCTGAACCGGGTTTGTTCCCTCTGAAAAAGAGGACGATGTGCTGCGCGCCGTTGGCTCTACCATAGCTGACTCATCATAACGCCTGCCACAGTTGCTGCAAAATGCCTCGCCGGGCGCGAGTGCTGTTCCACAGTGACGACAGGTACGATGCTGTGCGTCCATCAAAAAACCTCCCTGTAACTAGAGACAATGAACCATATATCAATAATCTGCCCGCTTACGAGCAGATCTACGTGTGGACAATTTTTTCAAAGTGAAGGGTACTGCGCCGACTGTGACATCCCGGAACCCTGCCCCTTTGCAGTGAAGACGTTGCTACCGGCCTTTTTTCCATCATGATTCTTCCCTCTTTCTCTAAGGCGCATCCCTGTTTTACAGCATTACGCCAACAAAAGAGGTCTGTATTGTAGCATACAGCAAATCAACTTATAAACAGGTAAAAACACGGAAATGTTTATGCTGAAATAATGAAAAGGAGTTTGAACATATGGTATGTTCAAACTCCCCAGGTTTTTGTCAGGAGATTCCAGGATTCTTCCCGCTTCACGCGCAAAAAAGAAAGCCGGGATGAATCATTCCTCCCGGCTTCTCCACTCTCCACATATCTACCGAAAAGTGTAAACGTATCAAACCGGCTCGCACGCTCGCCGGGTTCTCTTACCAGCCTTCTACCCTCTCGCCCTACCGACCTTTCCTCAGGCTTTCATTCCACCCTGCTACCTGTCTTCCGCAGAACACAGCTTGCGCAACAGCCAGTTTACAGGATATCCCGTCCGCATGCTGCTCCCGCTCGCGGGTACCACCCTTCCTCCTGTTACCACGTTTCGTCTCGCCCGCCGCGCCGACGCAGTACGGCCATTCTTTGCACGTTGCAGCCCCCTGGAACAGATACAGAATCATCATAAAAATTCGTGTCATGCTGCGGCAAAAATCGGCGCAATCATTCCAGTTTGTTCATCTTTTGCCAGTCCCCGGAAAACTTCTCCACGGCCTGCTGGCTGAGCGGGTCGGTGACCATATCCAGCAGCACCTGCGGCGTGAGCGTCAGGTCGTCGGCGCCTGCTAAGAGGGCCTGTTCAGCTTCCTGGGTCGATTTGAGGCTGGCGACGAGGATGCGTGTCGGCGCTTTGCTGTTGCTCAGGATGTCGGCCATTTCAGAGATGCGCGTACCGGCATCGATGCCCGCCCGTGTCATACGATTGTAATAGGGGATGACGAATTCGGCCTGCAGCATGGCGGCGATGTAGGTCTGTGAGAGCGTGACCACCGCCGTGAAAGCGAGGCGCTGCCCGCCTTCCTTCAGCCGCCGGGCCACGCGCAGGCCGCTTTCTATCACAGGAATTTTGGGGATGACACGCTCCGGGTCGGCCTGGATGTACTCAAGGGCCTCGGCATACATCCCCGCGTCATCCGTTGCCCCTGGCTGGATGAAAACGGTGCCGCTCTGCACGCGCAGCAGTTCACTCAGTAACTGGCGCGGCGGCAGGTTTTGCCCGCGCTCGCGTGCCGCCAGCAGAATAGACGGGTTGGTGGTCACTCCGGCAAGCGGCACTGTGCGGGCAACGTTTGTGATATCATTGAGAAGCGCACAATCAATATAGAGGGCCATATCATGCTCCAATCTGACCTGTTGTCTCAAACAATCGAGCTGGACGGCGCGCTGCACGTCCTGCTCCTGAATTCTGCCGCGCACCCGCTGCGCCAGTCGCACGACTGGCGCAGCGGGTACGCTCCGGTACGATTACGCTGGCCGAAGACAATGTTGCTACGCTGGCTGCCCTGTCCTGCGGCACGTTCCTTACCATGAGTATACCCTACGGCATCCGCCCACGACTATAGATGTCGCCATTCCGGGTTTGCTCTACCAGGCCGCCAGCGAACAGGGTTCATTCCATAAATTGACACGTTTCGCCTGCTGTGCTACCATACATGGTGAGGTAGTGTACAAATGACACCTGGTGAGAGGCGCCTATTTGGTGCGCCTTGCGTGTGTTTGATAGTAGGAAGAGAAACGAAGGGTTCCATCTATGGGAACACTCCCCATCTTTATTCTGGTGATTCTCGCTATCCTCTTCGGCGCGCTGGTCATGGCCGTAACTGCCATTATCGGGCCAAAGCGGCCAACGCCGGAGAAGCTGGCGCCGTATGAATGCGGCATTCAAGAGATCGAAGCGCCGAAACGACGCTTCCCTGTGAAATATCTCTTGACCGGTATGCTCTTTATCGCATTTGACATTGAAATCGTTTCGTTCTATCCCTTAGCCATCCTGCTCCACCAGCTCAAAGTCTTCGGGCTGATCGAACTGCTCCTGTTCCTGCTGGTTCTGATGATCGGCTACGTCTATGTCTGGCGTAAGGGAGCGTTCACCTGGGATTGACCGCGCCTTTCCGGTCTCTCCCTGCTTTTGTAGCTGTGGCTGCAGTGTTGAAGGAAATAATCGTATGCCAGAGGTAAAGAACCCCTGGGAGCCGGTGCAGACCGTCTCGAACGCGCAGACGCCCCGCAAACGCGGCAAGGAACTGCACGTCAAGAATGGCGAGTTTGGCATCCTGACGACCCAGGTCAGCAAAATTATTGAGTGGGGACGCAGCTCCTCGCTCTGGCCCGCCCTCTTCGGCCTCGCCTGCTGCGCCATCGAAATGATGGCCACCAGCGCCGACCGTTTCGATATCGCCCGTTTCGGGGCCGAGGTCTACCGCGCCTCACCGCGCCAGGCCGACCTCATGATCGTCGCGGGTCGCTGCTCGATCAAGATGGCTCCCGTGCTGCGCCAGATTTACGACCAGATGCCCGACCCCAAATGGGTCATCGCCATGGGGGCCTGCGCCTCATGCGGCGGCGTCTTCAACAACTACGCCATCGTGCAGGGCGTCGATAAAATCGTGCCGGTGGATGTCTTTATCCCCGGCTGCCCGCCGACGCCCGAAATGCTGCTCTTCGGCTTCAATGAATTGCAGCGCAAGATACGCGAAGGTATTCCCAACCCGCCTGACCCGCTCAAGGAAAGCGGCCTCAAGCTGGTGGGGCCAACCGGAGAGGAGTTGTAAGCGATGGCAGTCACTCCTCTAACAACGGTCGAAACGGTCCGCGAGAAATTCCCGCAGGCGGTCGTAGAGACGACAGATTTTCGCGACGAGCAGACCATCGTCCTCAAACCAGAATCGCTGGTGGCCGTCTGCGCCTATCTGCAAAAGCGGCTGCAATATAATTTTCTCTCGACCATCACCGCCGTCGACTGGCTGGAGCGCGTCCCTCGCTATGACGTGGTCTACCAGTTGCTTTCGTTGCCAAATCAGAGTGTTTTACGTCTTAAGATACGTGTAGGCGAGAAGGGCGAGGAGCATCCGTCGGTGCCGACGGTGACGAGCATCTGGCCCGCGGCCAACTGGTATGAGCGCGAGGTCTACGACCTGTTCGGCATTACCTTCACAGGTCATCCCGACCTGCGCCGCATCCTGATGCCCATGGACTGGACGACGCATCCCCTGCGCAAAGACTACCCGCTTTCCGGCTTTGACCTGCCGGAGCCGCACTGGGGCGGCCAGATTCCCTACGATGTCGACCCTGGCGTCGGCAGCCAGACCCTGCGCACCCCCGAAGGGCGCGAACTCAATGAGAGCAGGAGCAAGATGAACCGGGAACAGGAACCGGGAACACCCCGGCAGTGAGGCCGTTGCCTGTCCCCATCAAATGCATGTCGTAGGGGCGATCTTCAGGGTCGCCCGAAATGAGGATATATGCAGCAACAAGAGCTAGAAACCTACTATACTATAGAGGACAGCGAGCCTGTGGATGAGCGGCTGCGCGTCGACACCATGACCATCAACATGGGGCCGCAGCATCCAAGTACGCATGGCGTGCTACGCCTCATTCTCACCATCGAAGGCGAGACGGTGGTGAAGGCTGTACCCGATATCGGCTTCCTGCACACCGGCATTGAGAAGACCGCCGAGGCCAAATCTTACCACCAGGCGCTGGTGCTGACCGACCGTATGGACTATCTGGCCCCACTCTGCAACAACCTGGGCTACTCGCTGGCCGTCGAGAAATTGCTGGGCATCGAGGACGAGATCAACGACAAGATCAAGTACGCTCGCGTGCTGCTGGCCGAGTTGCAGCGCATCGCCAGCCACCTGGTCTGGCTCGGCACCCACGCCCTCGATCTGGGGGCGCAAAGCGTCTTCCTCTACTGCTTCCGCGAGCGCGAACTGATCCTCGATGTCTTCGAGTACGTCTCCGGCGTGCGCATGATGACCAGCTATATCTGCCCCGGCGGCCTGCAGGCCGACCTGCCGCCCGGCTTCGACCAGAAGGTGCGCGCCTTCACCGATGTCTTTCCTGCTCGCCTGCAGGAGTACCACGACCTGCTGACCAACAACCAGCTCTGGCTCGAACGCACAAAAGGCATTGCTGTGCTGGACGCGCAGGACGCCATCGCCTACGGCGCCAGCGGCCCCGTCCTGCGTGGCAGCGGCGTCGTCTGGGATATTCGCAAGGCTTTCCCCTACAGCGGCTACGAGCAGTTCGATTTCGACATCCCCGTCGGCTCCAACGGTGATGTGTATGATCGCTACCTCGTGCGCATGCTGGAGATGGAGCAGAGCCTGAACATCGTCAACCAGGCGCTGGAAGGCATGCCGACAGGGCGGTACCGCGTGGCGAATCCGAAGATCGCGCCGCCGCCCAAGTGGCAGATCACCGGCAGCATGGAGGCGCTGATTCACCACTTCAAGCTCTACACCGAGGGCTACCGTCCCCCGAAGGGCGAGGTCTTTGTGCGCACCGAGTCTCCTAAAGGCGAGCTTGGCTTCTACATTGTGAGCGACGGCAGCGCCCGCCCATACCGCATGCACGTGCGCGCCCCCTCGTTCGCCAATCTTGAGGCGCTGCCGTTAATGATCGAAGGGCGTTTCCTCTCGGATGTCGTGGCCGCCATCGGCAGCATAGATATTGTACTGGGCGAGGTTGATCGATGATTTCAGAACAGGCAAAACAACGCATGCGTGACCTGGCGTCGCGCTATCCTGTAGCGCGCTCAGCAGTCATGCCCGCGCTCTATATTGCGCAGCAGGAGGAAGGCTATCTCACACAGGAGGGTCTGCAGGCCGTCGCCGAGGCCATCGGCCTGACCGTCAACGACGTGGAGAGCGTCGCCACCTTCTACACTATGTATTACCAGCAGCCACAGGGCAAAAAGCAGATCAAGGTCTGTAACAGCATCTCCTGCTACCTGCGCGGCTGTGACAGACTGGTAGAGCATCTTGAGGAACGCCTGGGCATCAAGCCAGGCGAGACCACTCCTGACGGCAACTATACCCTGCGCACCGTCGAGTGTCTCGCCTCGTGCGGCACTGCCCCCGTCCTGCAGGTCAACGACGAATTCGTCGAAAACGTCACGCCCGAGATGCTCGACGCCCTGCTTGATGAATGGGACAGGGAACTGAAGGCCAGTTCCGTCGGCGCGCAATTTGTCGCGCCCGACGAAGCGGAGGCGAGTACGCGCAATCGCTAGCGCAAATGCCGCTTTTCTTATAAGGAATTCTATATGCCAGAACTGATTGTGACAAAGGATATTGACGCGCCTGGCCTGGACACGCTGGAGGGATACCGACAGCATGGAGGCTACGAGGCGCTGGAAAAAGCCCTGAGAGAATACCAGCCGGATGAACTGGTCGAGCTGGTCAAGAAATCCGGTCTGCGCGGGCGCGGGGGCGCGGGCTTCCCCACCGGCCTGAAGTGGAGCTTCCTGGCGAAAAACGAGAAGACGCGCTATCTCTGCTGTAACTGCGACGAGAGCGAGCCGGGAACCTTCAAAGACCGCATGTTGATGGAGAAAAACCCGCATCAACTGGTCGAGGGCGTTATCCTTACCAGCTACGCCTGCCGTGTCTCGGTCGCTTTCATCTACGTGCGCGGCGAACTGGCCCACGCCGCTCGCCAGGTGCAGCGTGCCATCGAGGAAGCCTATGCGGCAGGATACATCGGCAAAAACATCCTGGGCAGCGGCTTCGATCTGGATGTCATCATGCACCGGGGCGCGGGCGCCTACATCTGCGGTGAAGAGAGCGCGCTGATGGAGTCGCTGGAAGGTCGGCGCGGCTATCCACGCCTCAAGCCGCCGTTCCCCGCCGCCATCGGCCTCTATGGCGGGCCGACCGTCATCAACAACTGCGAGACGCTCTTCACCATCCCCGCCATTGTGCGCAACGGGGCCGACTGGTACGCCTCGTTCGGCACGGAGAAGAGCAAGGGAACGCGCGTTTTCTGCCTGAGCGGCCACGTCAAGAGACCAGGCAACTATGAACTGCCGCTGGGTACGCCGCTGCGCACGCTCATCTATGATGAGCAATATGGCGGCGGCATTCTGGGCGACAAACAGATCAAGGCCATCATCCCCGGCGGCTCCTCCACGCCCATGCTGGGGCCGGACAAGCTCGACACGCCCCTCGACTTCGAGGCCATCGCGGCGGCTGGCTCCATGCTCGGCTCCGGCGGCGTCGTCGTCATCAGCGAGGACACCTGCATCGTCGATGCCGTGCTGCGCATGAGCGATTTCTACCGCGACGAGTCCTGCGGCAAATGCACGCCCTGTCGCGAAGGCACCTTCTGGATGACCGAAATCCTGCACCGCCTGGAACACGGTGAAGGCCGGGAGAAAGATATTGACCTGCTGCTCGATATCTGCGACAACATCAGCGGCAAATCCTTCTGCCCGCTCGGCGACGCCGCCACCAGCCCGGTAGCCAGCAGTATCAAGCTATTCCGCGAAGAATATGAATATCACGTGCGCGAAAAACGCTGCATGGTCGAACGCGAAACCACGCACAAAGTTCCCCTGCATGCCGGGGAGGTTTAGATATGTGATACCCCCGGCCTCGCAGGCCACCCGCAAGGGGTGGCCCTACTATATACGGGGCAGGCCAGCGCCGATCTCGCGTATAGTAGGGCCACCCCTTGCGGGTGGCCTGCGAGGCCGGGGGAAAGGTGATAAAATGTCAGAAGAGCAAAAAGACGAACTGGTCCATCTGACCATCGATGATAAGCCCGTCGCGGTGCCGCCGGGAACGCTGGTGTGGGAGGCGGCGCGGCAGATCGGCATTGAGATACCGTATTACTGCTATCATCCCAAAATGCCGCCACTGGGCGCGTGCCGCATGTGCTTCGTGGAGATCGAGAAGATGCCCAAGCCACCCCAGACCGCCTGCACCACGCCCGTCAGCGAGGGCATGATCGTGCATACAAATACCGAGAAGGTGCTGAAGGCCCGGCGCGGCACGCTGGAATTCCTGCTCATCAACCATCCGCTCGACTGCCCCATCTGTGACAAGGCCGGCGAATGCGACTTGCAGGACTTCACGCTGCGCCACGGCCCCGGCGGCACGCGCTTCGACCTGTACAAACGTCACTACACCAAACCCATTCCCATTAGCGACGACATCTTGCTCGACCGCGAACGCTGTATCCTCTGCCAGCGTTGCACGCGCTTCAGCTCGGAAATCTCTATGGACAACGGCCTGGTGATGATCTCGCGCGGCTACAAGATGGAGGTTGGCACCGCGCCCGACCGCGCTTTCGACTCCATTTTCTCCGGCAATACCGTCGAAATTTGCCCCGTCGGCGCGCTCACCGCCCGTTCCTATCGCTTCCGCGCGCGCCCCTGGGAACTGAAGCACACGCCCGGCGTCTGCAACAATTGCAGCGTTGGCTGCAATGCCCGCATCGATGTGCGCGTCGACAAGATCATGCGCCTGATGTCGCGCAACAACGACGAGATCGACGACGGCTGGCTGTGCAATCGCGGGCGCTGGGATTTTGACTTCGTCAACAACAACCGCCTGCGCACGCCGCTCATCCGCCGCAACGGCCAGTTGCAGCCCGCCGGTTGGGACGAGGCCTTCTTCTACATCACGAAACGCCTGACGGAAATCCTCAAGACGCACGGCCCGCAGGCCATCGGCGGCATCGGATCAACGCGCATCACCAATGAGGAGTCCTACCTTTTCCAGAAGTTGCTGCGCGACATCCTCGGCACACCCAATATCGATCACCATCACGGCTCCTTCCCCGGCCCGCGCGACCCGCTGACCGGCAGGCCCTGGATGATGACGAACAGTATTGCCGAGATCGAAAAAGCCTCGCACATCGTCCTCATCGCCGCCGACCCGTACCGGCGCCAGCCCATCCTTGACCTGCGCATCAAGAAGGCCCTGCGGCAGGGCGCGCGCATCTTCATCGTCAACGCCCACGAGACCGAGCTTGACCGCTTCGCTGCCAGCAAGATCACCATTCCCGAAAACGGCGCGGGCATGGCCGCGAAACTGCTGCTCAAAGCCGCGCTGCAAAACGAGAATGTGGATGCCAGCCGCTACCGCGACCTCTACACGCAGCTTCAGGGCCAGGAGAAGGCGTTGAAAGAGGCGGAGACCACATTCGGGCGGCAGGCCGTGACACAGTTACAAACCCTGGCAAACGAAATCGCGGGAGCGAAGGGCGCCATCATTCTCTATGACGAGATGGCGACGCTGGAACCCGGTTGCCAGAACCTCGCCGCCGACGTACAGGCGCTGGCCGTCGTCACCGGCAATATCGGTCGCCCCGGCGCCGGCGTTGGCCCGCTCTTCGAGGACGCCAACTCGCTCGGCGCGCGCGATATGGGCATCCTGCCCGACGCCCTGCCCGGCTACCAGCCAGCCGAAGAGCAGGGCATGAGCTACAGCGAGATGCTGAGCAGCCCGCAGATCAAAGCCCTCTACGTCGTAGGCGCCAACCCGGCGCGCCACCTCTCGAAGGATGTCATGC
>CADDYT010000144.1 GCA_902810755.1 Chloroflexota bacterium | reverse complement strand
ACGCCGGTACGCGGAGAAGGCGTCTGCGCCGAATGCCTGAAAGAGATGCCCGTTTGCGCCTGCTGTCACGTCCCGATCCTGGGCCGCTATAGCGCATTTGAGCAGTCGCCCGGCAGCTACTGTGAGACGTGCATGCAGACACGCCCGCGCTGCGGCATCTGCAATGTCCCTGTCAACGAGCAGGGACAGGTACTCAGGCAGGGCGATGGGGAGACGGTGCGCTGCGCTCGTTGCCTGCGCACGGCCATCAAGACGGAGCAAGAGGCGGAGCCGCTCTACCGGCAGGTACGAGCGTTGTTGGCGCAACAACTGGGCCTGACCATCGATGTCTTGCCCGCGCTCACGCTGACGGGGCGCGCTCGTCTGGAACGGGTGCGGCAAGAGAAGGCTGCGGCTGCTGGCGTCAACCGTCCTCCCGGCAACGACGGGTTGCACACCGAGGGCTTCTTCCACCGCCACAACGATCAGCAAGATATCTACATTGAACACTACCTGCCGCGCACGCGCTTTCAGGCTGTGGCCGCGCACGAACTGGCCCATGCCTGGCAGGCCACGCACGCTCCACGCCAGCAGCCGGAGAGGATTGTCGAGGGCTTCGCCGAATGGGTCGCCTACAGCATTTTGCAGGCCCTGGGAGAGCGCGCGGAGGCCGAGCGGCTGGCAAAACGCGATGATCTCTACGGCGAGGGCCTGCGTTACTTCCTCGACCTCGAACGCAGGGGCGGACGGCAGGCGGTGATAGAACGAGCAAAACGCTAAGCGCGCAGGCAGGCAAGCGCACAGGTGTCTCTCCAATTGCACCTGAGTGCGTGCAGACGTATAATCCGTTATGTTACACTCTGTCAAAAAGATCTCGTAGGCGCCGATTGATCGGCGAAATGGTTCATGCGGGCGAGACGGGCCGATAAATCGGCGGTGCGCACGATCAATCGGCGCCTACGGGGATTGAAGGATACTACATGTTCCGCAGACTAAGCGCAATTGAGATCGCGGAAGGGGCGTTGCTGGCCGATATCGCGGTCATTTTCCAGTTGCTGACGCTGTACCTGCCGGTAGGAGGGGAAGTATTTCGTCTCCTGGTCTTTGTTGTGTTCGCCATTCTGGTGCTGCGGCGCGGCCTGTACACGGGCATTATGGGCTTTTGCACGGCGCTGTTCCTGGTCGGGGTCATCAGCGGCATCAATTTCCTGCCCGTCATGCTGCTGGAGGGGATGGGCGGGCTGTTTCTAGGCGTGACGATGAAGCGTTTCTGGCACCACATCCCGCTGCTGTTCGTGGGCATCACCTGCGGAGCCGCAGCCTTATTTGTGCTGGTCTTCGGCACCTATGCCATCTTTGGTTTTCCCATCGCCAATCTGATTCTCTCTTTGCACCGCACCTACGGGCATATTATTGCTCTTGTGGGCCAGCTCAGCATCAGTTTCGGTCTTGGCTCCTTCTGGCAACACCATATTTTACCGACGGTGCAGGCGGTCGCCAACCTGGCTTTTACCTACTGGCTGGCAACGTTTTATGCCATCTTCTGGATAGGTCTCTGCCCGGTTGTCATCGCTATCTATTACGCCACGAACCTGCTGGTGCGCCTGCTAGGTTACGAGGTACGGCCATTTCCGGGCGGGCGACTGCAAAAGCTGGTACGCTGGCTGCTGAGAAGGCTGGTCGGGCTGGTGGGAAAGAGTCCGCTGGGTAGGTACCAGGTCACACGCAACATTCTGACACAGATTCGTCTCTATCTTGGAAGGGTATAAACGGGCAATGGATGAGATGCATGCGAATCCTTTTATTGAAATGCAGCAGGTAAGCTATGTGTATATGCGGCAGCAGCGTAAGGGTCATGGAGAGCAGCAGGTGCAGGCGCTGCGGGATATCAATCTGTGCGTGCGGCGGGGCGAGTACCTGGTGGTGCTGGGGCATAACGGTAGCGGGAAATCGACGCTGGCGCGGCATTGCAACGCCCTGCTGACACCCACGAGCGGGCGCGTACTGGTGGCGGCCATAGACACGAGCGATCAGACGATGCAGCGGGCTATTCGCGACAAAGTAGGCATGATCTTCCAGAACCCCGATAACCAGATTATCGCGACCGTTGTGGAGGACGATGTGGCATGGGCATTGACGATGCGCGGGCTGCCGACAGCGTTGATACGCGAGCGGGTGGAGGAGGCGATGGAGGCGGTGGGCATCAGCGATCTGCGCGAACGAGCGCCGCAGCAGCTTTCGGGCGGCCAGAAGCAGCGGCTGGCGATTGCCGGGGTGCTGGCTCTGCGCCCGCAATGCATCCTGGCCGACGAGGCAACCGCCCAGCTTGACCCGCTGTCACGCCGCGAAATTGTGGCGCTGCTGCACAGGCTGAACCGCGAGTTGGGACTGACCATCATCCAGGTCACGCACCTGCTAGAGGAGGCGGCGCTGGCGGAGCGCATCGTGATACTCCAACAGGGGCAGATTGTGATGGAGGGGCCGCCAGTCGACATTTTCAGTGATCTTGAGCGGCTGCGTCGGTTGAGACTGGCCATTCCCGAACCAATCGAGCTGGCGGCGCGATTACGTGAGGCCGGTTTCTCGCTGGCGCCTGATGCGCTAACGGTGGAGGCACTGGCACGGGAGATGGCACATTGATAGAACCAATCATCATCACCCGGCACCTGACCCATATCTACGCGCCGGGGCCGCAGCAAAAGGTGGCGCTGAACGACATCACGCTGGAGATCGAACGAGGAAGCTGCACGGCCATTATCGGCGTCACCGGCTCCGGCAAATCGACGCTGGTGCAGCATTTTAACTGCCTGCTACGGCCAACCAGCGGGCGCGTGATCGTTAACGGCCTTGATACCGGCGCGGCAGGCGTGGATTTGCAGACATTGCGGCGGCATGTAGGCATGTTGTTCCAGTTTCCAGAGATGCAGCTATTCGAGCGCACCGTCTTCGCCGATGTCGCCTTCGCGCCGCGCCGACAGAAGGTAGAGCGGCGTGAGGTGCGCCGCCGCGTCTTCCATGCGCTCGACATGGTCGGCCTGCCCCACGAGCAGTTCGCGGCGCGCTCGCCTTTTGAGCTAAGCGGCGGGCAAATGCGGCGCGTGGCGCTGGCAGGCGTGCTGGCCATGTCTCCCTCGATCCTCATTCTCGACGAGCCGACCAGCGGGCTAGATGCGGACGCGCGTGAGGAGTTTTACTACTACCTGCAACGCATCAAGGAAGAACAGGGCGTGACCATTGTGCTGGTCTCGCACGATATGGCCGAGGTGGCGGCGCTGGCGGACTGGCTCTGCGTGCTGCACCAGGGCCAGCTGGTGATGCAGGGACCGCCGCGTCACATCTTCGCGCACGGTGACCAGTTGCGCAAATGGGGACTGGCCGCTCCGCCACTGAGCGAGTTGCTCGCGCTGCTGCGCCAGCAGGGTATGGCGATTCCCGCAGAGACGCTGACGCTGGATGAGGCATTCGCCCTGCTCAGACTCAAGCTCAAAGATAGGATTGTATAGTAGTATGTTCAGCAAAATTTCGCTCGGCGTTTACTATCCCGGCAAGAGCCTCTTCCATAGATTGCAGGCCCGCACCAAGCTGCTCATCATGGTCTGGCTGGCGGTGGTGGTTGCCATTGCCAACGGGCGCGAGTGGCATTTCGCGCCATATATCGTTGTGGTCGCGCTGCTCCTGCTGGCAATTGTGCTGTCCGGTATTCCCTTGCGTGTGCTGTGGCAACGGCTCTGGTTGTTGCTGCTGCTCACGCTGATCGGCATTCCCCCGGCCATCTTCTTCAGCAACGTCGGCACAACCCTCCTGGCGATGTATGGCCCCTGGCATGTTCCCTATGGCACGCTGCGACTCACCATCCTCATCGCCAGCATTCTCCCGCTGACCTACCTCTTGCTCTCGCTGCTACGCGCAGCATGGGCGCGCGCGCTGCGACGACGTATCTGGTTCCGCTCCAGCCGCCTGCTGGTGCTGCTGCTGACCATCATCGCGCTGCTCTTCCTCTGGCTGACACGCCACGCGCCCGCCGGAGGTCTGCAACCCATCGGCCCGATTGTGCTGACCTACGATGGCGTCTGGTACACAATGGCCTTCTTCGTCGCTTTTCTCACCCTCTATACCTTCTCCCTGCTGCTCACCATGACCACCTCGCCCATCGCCCTGATCGAGGGCATGACGCTGCTTATGACGCCCCTGCGCTGGCTGAAATTGCCCGTCGACGATTTCGCCCTCATGACGCTGATCGCCCTGCGCTTCGTGCCGACGCTGCTTGAGGAGGCCGAGCAACTGGTCAAGGCACAGACGGCGCGCGGGGCCGATCTGACACAGGGAACGCTGCGCGAGCGTCTGCAAAGCATGACCATGCTCTTCGTCCCCTTCATGCAGGCCACCTTCCGCCGCGCCGCCGAACTGGCAACGGCGCTGGAAGCGCGCGGCTACCAGAGCGAGCAGCGCCAGACGCTGCTGCACGAAAAAACAATCCGGTGGCCGGATTTTGTCGTAGTAGTGGTTGTAGTGGGTACCACGCTCGGCGCGCTGGTGTTCCAGGGATAGCTGCACTTTCAATCCACTCTTCCTGTTTTGCGCTACCGGCGCGCTCTCCCTGGACAAACCGCTTACAACCATGAACAAAGCATGGACATATCAAAAATAGTGAGCAGGCACACCTTGCAATAATGCATAGAGTACGTTATATATATGTACATAGTTTGTAACATTGTCGGAGGAGAAAAGAACTCTATGCAAGCACTGATGGATGAGGGAGTGGTGACACGTGCCCTGGCCGGAGACATGGAAGCATTTCAAGAGATTATCAACCACTATAGCGCGCTGATGTTGCGCACGGCATGGATGATAGTCAAAGATAGAGACATCGCGGAAGACGTTGTGCAGGATGCCTTGATTCAGATGTGGCATCACCTGCCGGATTTGCGCGAGGCGGGGGCGCTGCGTCCCTGGCTGATGCGTATTGTGGTCAACCAGTGCATCAGCTTCAAACGCCGCCTGGCGCGGGCTACCGTTTTTACACGCCAGATGATGGCGGAACAGGAGGGGGACCTGCTTGCCAGCGCCGCCGATCACTCCAAGGGGTATTTAGAACGCAACTGGGATCTGGCGCAGGCGATTGAGAACCTGCCCGATAAGCAGAAAACGGCCATCATCCTTCATTATTACGATGGCATGACGCTGCCGGAGATGTCACGGGCGCTGCAAACCTCGGAAAACACGCTGAAGAAGCGCATTCAGACGGCATTGAACAATTTACGGCACATGCTCAGAACGATCGAGGCGGGCGAGACGCAGGGAGAAGTGTTGCTCAACGCGGTAGCATAGGCAGGGAGAGCAGCGGCGGCACCAGGCGGGAATAAACGACGGGAGGCAGGACGAGTGGCTCCCCATCCCCATCTGCGGCGGTCACGCCCAGCAGGTGAAGAACGGTCGGAGCCACATCCACCACATGCGGCCCGTCACGGCGCTCCAGCGTCTCGCTGCCAGCAGGCAAGTTGCCGAGCAGCAAGACGCCAGATCTATGATTGTTGCCAGAAACGATGTGATGAGCCATGTTGGGAGTGACGAGCGGCAGGTAGAGGCCGCCATCGGCATGAAAGGCGCTGTGTAGCTCGAAGATGATATCAGGGAACTGCTCGCTACACTCGCCCTGGTAATATTCCTCACGGGCGTGCGCCCGGCAGACCACCGTCTGCCCCTGCACGCGCAGTTGCATAAGTTTGCGCACCAATTCTCCACGCAGCCGCTCATATGTATAGCCCTGACGCTCGGCCCTGGCTCGATTGATGACAATGCCAGCGAAGGGGCTGTTAGCGGTGAATTCGGCCAGCCAGGCCAGCGATTCCTGGCAGTCAACGGCCTCGTTGATCTGTTGATGCGGTCTCTGGCAGGCGCGGCGTGAGAGCATCTCCTGCATATGCAGGCCGCTCAAGAGCGCGTGTAGGCCGCCTTGAGCATGATTGAGAAGGAAGCGGCGCGCGGAGAGGTAGGCAAGGCGGTATGGAGGAGCGGCGCGCGGAGTCAGTAGCCCCTGCAAACGCAGCCACTCGTTGAGGTGAAGGCTGGAAATGCAACTGCGGCCCTGCCCGTATGCGCTTAGCACCAGCAGCACGCAATCAGCTTCAAGGTAGGAGCGGAAATCGCTGATGATCCGGTCAAAAAGCCGGTAGAAAGCCGGGATAGTATCGGCAAAGTCGTTGTAGCCGGGATAGGCCGGGTCGTCGGGATCGCAGTAGCGCCAGAGCAGGCGCTGCGCGGCGGGAAGGGTATCCAGTCGCAGGAAAAAGAGGTCCCAGGGTTCGCTCCGGAAGAATTCTAAGCCGAGCGCGGCCTGCTGCTCGCAGCGAGCATACCGGGACTGGCAGAACGTAGCCAGATCGCCTTCTGACGGGATAGCCGACGCATCCGATGAGGGCGAAAAAAGCGCGGAGGGTGAGGCAGCTGTCGGAAGGCCATCGCAGTCGCTTTGCAGGCTTTCGAATGGCAGTGAGCGCATGACGCTGCTGACCGACCAGGGAGAACAGGCGAAGCCGGGATTGAGGACGCAGACGCGCCTGCCCGCCAGCCCTGCCCTGTCCCAGAACGTCTGGCCTGAAAGGCGCGGGCCGATGGCCTGCAGGGTACTGGCTTTCGGCTGGCCCGCCAGCCCGTGTCGAGCAGGATTGAGGCCGGTATAGACGCTCGTCCAGGCAAGCGCAGGCTCCGGCGGGAAGCTGGACGTGAGTTCGAGGAACGGCGATTCCAGCATCAGGCGGCGCAGGTGGGGCAGCGAGGGGCCATAGACGCGCAGTAGATCGGCGTCCAGACCATCAATCCCCAGCATAATAACTCGTGTCATGACACACCCTTTTTACACACTGGCAGCGCGTGGGTGAATGGGCAGGATGCGCCGCCAGTAGAGCAGCAAATCCTCGACCATGCGTTCCTCACAGCGCACCAGGAAGATGTTACGCCGCGTGACCTGCTGAAAGTAGGCGATCACATCCGCTTCCAGATGCTGGCAGGTGGCTAAGGTCAGGATAGACCGCTCGGCCCCCACCGGCACCGCACGGTAACGGCGCGCCAGCTCATAGGGAAACAGGTGCAGGACGCGCGGCGCAGGATACTGCGAAAGGACGGAGAGCTGTGGCAGCGTTTCGCGCTCTCGCGTCTCTTCCCGCCAGCGATCCTGCTCTCGATCCTCTTCCCGTTCGCGCATGCCCTCTCGTCTCCCGGACGCGGGCAGGGAAAGGTCACCATCCTCTTCGCGCTGCACCACCACCGACTCGTGCGCGCGCAGGTGCTGGAGCATCGTTACAGCGGCCACGCCGCCCAGCGCCTGTAGCTCGTATTCCACATCCAGCAGCAGGTCGCGCAACCGCCGTGCAGCCGCCTGCGCGCCGCTGAGCGGGGTGCGCGCCAGAACGACCGCGCATACGCGGCCCGCATACAGCACACAATCGCTCTGCCGCACATTGCGACAGACGCGCCGGGCCACGCGCCGCACGCTGGCGGCAGATTGCTCACTGAGCGTGATACACACAAGAGAAAACTGCTCCTGTTGCTCAGGCCCGGCAGGATACTGGTTTGTCTCCATAGCTCCTCCCATCCACATCGTCCACCACATCACAGTACCCGACGAACGCAGGTACACTATTCTCTAATACAGAATAAAGCGGCATTGTCGCAACTTGCTCATGTTGCGGTTGTGATCTGGTTAAGAGATGGAGCGTGAGGTGAAGAACAGGTGTATATTTGTTCTATTCAATCCTTAACTGAGGCATGAGAGATATCTCCTCATCCACAACCCGTTTCCTACTCCTGGTATAACCCGGCTGTGAGAGACTACAGAGCATACATAAAGGAGGATGAGATGGCGGTGGAGGTGAACAGATACTGTCTCTCCTGGCTGGCCGCGTTTGCGCCGGATGTGTCAATGCTTCCCCCGGATATTCTCTTTGCAGAAACGACGGAACCCGGTCAGGAGCAAGAATGGAATTTTGCCATCGATGCATTGCCAGACAGCACCTCGTACCTGCATTTCGGAGGAATAGAGGATTTTTACGAGACGGAGATGATGGATGCGGGTGAGGCGGAAAGCACAGGAACAGCGCGGCATACAGGAGAGCAAGAGGCGGGCGGCGAAGCAGGGGCGGGAAGAGTGCGTGGAGGCCAGGAAGCCGCCGCGCCTGAGCGTGATTCTCTGCACATACAACAGGCGCAACATGGCGCTTTCCGCGCTGGCGAGCCTGCGCCGCCAGACGCTACCCTGTACCCGGTTCGAGGTGATTGTCGTTGACAATGGCTCTAGCGATGGCACACTGGAAGCTGCGCGTGCCTATGTGAACGCGGGACACGATGGCAGGCGGGCGGAAGACAGGTGGCAGGTGCAATGTCTTTCGGAGCCGCAGAACGGTCTGGCCTATGCCCGCGAAACAGGGTTGCTGGCGGCGACAGGCGAGATAGCAGTTTTCCTTGATGACGACACGCTGGCGGATCCATATTTTCTCGAACGGCTGTTGCGCGCCTATGAAGAGACCGGGGCCGACGCTATCGGAGGGCGCGTCGAACTTTGCTGGGAAGCGCCGCGCCCGCACTGGCTCAGCGATGACCTGCTCGACCTGCTCGGCTACTTTGCCCCGTCTCAGCAGCGCATGAGGCTGAGAGTAGAGGAATGGGGCAACTTCAGCAGTTGCTGTTTCTCGGTGAAGATCGAGGCGCTGCGGCGGGCGGGTTCGTTCGCGCCATTTTTGAGCAAGCGACGGCAATGGCCGACGAATTTAGCGGTTTATGATCTCTGCCGCCGCCTGCACGCTGCCGGGTGCCAGCTCTGGTACGAGCCGGAGGCGGTTGTGGCCCACCGTGTCCCGGCGGCCCGGCTCAAACGCGCCTTCTTCAGAGGGCGCGCCTACTGGCAGGGACGCGCCGAGATTACTATGCAGTATGCGAGCCAGCTTGCTGATGGAACGTACAAACAGCAATCCAGCCTGGCTATCATAGGCGCGCTGGGCCGCGAGGCGCTGGCGATAGCATCTCAGGCGCTACTATATCGCCCGTTGCTCTGGCTGGCCGGCCATCCATCCAGCGAACAACTGCTGGCAGCAATGGAGCAGGCACACCACCGGGGCCGTTTCCAGCAATATCTCCAGTTGCTGGAACACGCGCCGTTAGAAATTACGAAACTGGCGGTGCTGCTCATCACCCCCGGCGAGGCAGAGACAACGAGAGAGCAGGAACCGGCAGTCGAGTTGCTCGCCGCCGCGTTGCGCGCGCAGGGGGTAAGCTGCACCCTCGCCGCCGATATTCCTTTCTCCTGGCTCTGGCAGCACCGGACAGGACGCGGATACGCTGCTATGGGCGTGATTCATCTCTACCGACCGGGGATGCTCGATCTGAACTACCGGCAGCGACAGCGTTTCTGGTTCCGGCTCTGGCTGGCGCGGCGGCTGGGTATACGCATAGTCACCACGGACGCCGGAGGGTGGTGGCAGAGCGAGCGCGGGCTGCATCATCTGGCGCGCCGCACGCTGGAACGCCGCCTGCTGCATAGCAGCGACCGCATACTGGCGGCAACGCGCCTGCCGGAGCAGCTCTACCCGGATAAGAAGCTGCGCCGCCGCCTGCGCTGCCTGCCGCAGCCCGGCTTTCGCGGCTACTACGCGCCGCCCGTGCCGCGTCCGCAGGCGTACCGGGAGCTTGGCCTGCCGCGTAACGCCTCTTTCGTCTACCTCTGCCTGGCCCACCGGCACACCGAACGCGAGTTGCTCTTGTTGCTCGAGGCGTTCTCCGCGCTGGCTGCCAGTAGGGCCATCGCGAACGGACAGACAACGGACAGGGGGCCGCAGTTGCTACTGGCAGGAGCAATACGGGATAGCGGACTCAGAACGCGCATTCTGGAACTGGCAGCGCACCATCCGGCCATCCATCTCTCGCTGACTACGCCCGGCAAAGCGGAGATGCCGCTCTATCTGGGGGCCGCGGATGCGCTCGTCCTGCCACACGGGGCCATCGCCCGCGCGGGTATGCTCGATACGGCCATGCTCGCGCTCTCCTACGAGCGCATCATCGTAGCCCCCGACCTGCCGCGCTTCCAGGGCATGCTGCCGCCCGCCGCCTGCCTGTTTTACACACCGGCCAGCCACGCCTCGCTCGTGCAGGCGCTCAGCAAAGCCCTCACGCACCGCTATACGCTCAGTTCCAGAGACGCCGACGTACTCGAAGCCAGCAATGGTTGGGGCCAGTATGCCCGTCGTCTGATAAAAGTTTATCAGGAGGTATTGCAACAGGGGTAAATGTCAAACGTTGAGATGCGCAAGGATTTCTGCTCTTGAGACTCATTTCCACCCGGTATAGCACATTCGGGCCACGCTTCGATTGGATGTGGTATAGTGGCAATGAAAAGGCTGTCCTTTTTCTATGCTGGATTGGAGATGCTGGTGATCGAAAGACCGTTTTTGCAGCTTGCTTCTGAGACGAGGCCGCGCACATGGCTGGGGGCAAATTTCTGGTCGCGGGCGGGCGGACCGCTGATGTGGAGAACGCCGGATATCAATATCTGGCGCGAGGAGTTGAGCGTCCTGCGCGAACATGGTCTGAATGTGACGCGCTCATTTTTTTACTGGCCAGATTTCATGCCCGCGCCCGACACGATTGACGAGACCTGTGTCGCTCGCTACGCGCAATTTCTGGATGTGTGCCAGGAGGTGGGCATTGCCACGATTCCCACGTTTATTGTCGGACATATGTCGGGCGAAAACTGGGATGTGGCATGGCGCGGCGGTCGCAACCTCTATTCAGACGGCTGGATGCTGGCGCAGCAGGCGTTTTACATCAGAGAAACGGTCAGCCGACTCAAAGATCATCCGGCTGTCGCGGGCTGGCTGCTTTCCAACGAGGTGCCGATCTATGGGGGGCAGACGACACCGGAGATGGGACGCAGCTGGGCGCAGTTGCTGGTGCAGGCGATACGAGCTGCCGGGGCCGCGCAGCCGGTATCGACCGGGGATGGAGCGTGGGGTCTCGAGGCGACGGGGCGCGATAACGGCTTTCGTTTGCATGAGATCGCGCGCACCGTCGATTTTATCGGCCCCCATGCTTATCCCACGAATAACGATGTTGCGCGCCAGCATCTCAGCGCCGCCTTCAACTGCGAGCTTTCCCACGTGGGGAAGCCGGTTGTACTGGAAGAATTCGGCGTCAGCAGCGATTTCACTTCCGATACGCACGCAGGCGACTACTACCGGCAGGTGCTGCATACCTCTCTGCTGGCAGGCGCGGTGGGCTGGCTCGCCTGGAACAATACCGACTTTGATCTCACCCACCAGAACCCCTACCGCCATCACCCGTTTGAACTGCATTTCGGCATCACCACCACTCAAGGTACGCCAAAGGCGCCCCTGCTTGAGCTGCAGCAGTTCGGGAGAGTGCTGGACAGAATCGATATTACACGCTGCCAGCGCGCGCCCGCTGATGTCGCCGTCATCATCCCCTCGTATTTCGATACCGATTATCCCTTTACCTCACAGGGCGAACGATCGGCTATACGCGACATTCTCCTGCAAACCTATGTGGTGACGCGCGAGGCAGGGATGGGCGCGGCCTTTGTGCGCGAACTGGCGGGAGCGCCGCAGGCGCGGCTGATCCTGCTGCCATCGACGAAGCAGTTGACCGGCCCGACATGGGAAGAGTTGGAGGCGCGGGCGATAGAGGGCGCGACCGTCTATCTCTCCTACTTCCCCGGCGCGACCGGCGGCCATCGCGGCCTCTGGCACTCGTTCTTCAACCAGTTTTTCGGCATCGAACACCAGCTCAGGTACGGACTCGTCAACTCCATTGAGGAGAGTCAGATCACATTTTCCTTCGAGAGCGATTTCGGCACCATTGCCGCCGGGGAGCAGCTTTCCTTCGTCGCCGCAGGCAACGAGAACGGGCGCGCCTTTCTCCCCTGTATCCCGAGCGAGGCTCGTGTCATCGCCAGCGATCAATACGGCAATCCCGCTCTGCTGGAACGCGCCGTTGGCGAGGGCAGAATTGTTCTCTGCACCTACCCGCTGGAATACTTCGCCGCCTCGCGTCCCAATGCCAACCCCGACGATACATACCGGCTTTACAGCGCGCTGGCCGCACGGGCAAACGTCGAACTGCCGGTCACGGTCGATGACCCGCGCGTGCTGGTCGATTCGCTCATTCATGACGACGGCACGCGCTTCGTCTGGTTCATCAGCGAGGCCGAGCATCCGCTTGCATGTACCCCCACTGTGCGTGATGGAAAGGGGCTGGCCGACCTGCTGACGGGCGAAGTGGCGCAGGGAGCGATTGAGTTGCCGCCGTTTGGGGTGAAGGTCTATCGAGTTGTGCAATAACTGGACAGATGTACTATGATTCTGCTAGAATCGGGCTATGAGCATACGAGAAGAGCAACCCGAACAGCCGCGCGCGCGGCGGCAGGGCGGGAACAGGCAGAAAGAGCAAGGCGCGGGCGACGTGGTGCAGCCGCCGCTGCAAGGCTACTGGACAGATGCCAGTGGGCTGCCTCTGTTGCCCGATGAGCGGCCCGTGACGACGGTGCGCGACAGCCTGTATGATTTGATCCCGCTTGGGCCGCGCGAGATGAAGCTGATCAGCACGGCCCCTTTTCTGCGCCTGCAGAAGATCAAGCAGCTTGGCTTTGTCTATCGCATCTGGCCAGGGGCGACGCATACGCGCTATGAACACAGTCTGGGGGCCTATCATCTCGCTGTACGCGCGCTGCGCGCGCTTTTGCGCGAAGAGGGTGGCCTGACGGGCATAGCGACGAGCAGCGTGCAAACGCTCATCGTCGCGGCCCTGCTGCACGACATCGGCCATTACCCGTTTTCGCACACCATTGAGGAACTGGGTTACCCGATTGTGCTGCACGAAAAGGTGGGGCGTTCGATCATCGAAAATAGCGAGATCGCCGCTATTCTGGAGCGCGATTATCGCCTTTCGCCGGAGCGCGTAGCCGACTTCATCGATCCGCCCAGAAACAAAGCGCGGCTTGCCGACGAAGCAGATGATGAACTGCTAAGCTCGTTGCTGAGCGGCGCGCTGGACGTGGATAAGCTGGATTACCTGCCGCGTGACGCTCGCGCCTGCAATGTGCCATATGGCGGCGTGGACGTGGCGCGGCTGCAAAGCGCGCTGCGTGTCCACCCCAACGTCAACGGGCAAAGGCGCATCGTTGTGACGCACAAGGGCATCAGCCCGCTCTATTCGCTGATTCACGCGCGGCAGGAGATGTATGATAACATCTACTGGCATCACACCAGCCGCGCCATGCAGATGATGTTGATGCGCGCGGTGCAGGAGGCGCTGGAGGCCGGGACGCTGCAGGCGGCGCAACTGGTGGGCCTGGATGACGCTTCCCTGCTGGAGCTGCTGGCACAGGAGGGCATGCCGGGCAGCGTGCGGGCGCTGGCAAACGATCTGGAACTGCGCCGCCCTTACAAAGGCGTGATCGAGGTCAGCCACCTGGCCGGGCGGCTCTTCAAGCGGCTGGAAGCGTTGTTCTGGGATGCGCAGCGGCGCAGGCGCATCGAGCAGACGCTGGCGGCAGAACTGAGCCGCGCACTGGAGACGCAGGTCGCCGACTATGAGGTGCTGTTCGACATCCCGCGCCCGGAAAAGTGGGAGATGGATGTCTGGGTCAGCTTCGAGCATCCTCCCGTCGGCATGGATTCGCTGATGACCTGGGTGCAGGCTACCGGCTTGCAGCCTGATGACCTCGCCCGCTACGAACTGCACCAGCGTCGCATCCGCGTCATCGTGGCCGACCGCCTGCGCCAGCTTCTGCTCGCCCACCGCGACGACGTGCTGCTGCCCCTGCTGGAAGAACTGGTGTAACACTTCTCGCCCCCCTCCGCAGGCCGACCGCGAGGGTCGGCCCTACTATACGCGAGCCGCCAGACAAGCCTGACGTATATAGTAGGGCCGACCCTCATAGGCGTTCACTTCAGGCCGTGCGAAGGCCAGGCAGGCCAGCCGCCAGGGGTGGCCCTCCTCTAGACGATGGCTCCCCAGGCGACACGACCGCCGCGTCTCTCGTAGGGCCACCCCTGGCGGCTGGCCTGCGGCGGCCTGAAGTGAACGCCTCTGGGGCCGACCGCGAGGGTCGGCCTGCGAAGAGGTTATTTGCCTGCCGGTTTGCGCATGATATCCCTGCGCGCGAGAGGTAGGAGGGCTTCCGGCGCCCCACGCAGGTTATCTTTGCTCTCGCGTATGAGCTGATAAAGTAAGGCGGCGATGATCGAGCCAACAATTGGGGCGACAAAGTAGATCCACAGGCTCGCCAGAGCCGGGCCGCCTGCGAAGATGGCCGGGCCGAGGCTGCGCGCCGGATTCATGCTGCCCCCCGTCAGCGAATTGCCGAAAAGGCCGTCGGCGAGAACGACAAAGCCAATGGAGAAGCCGACGATGGCTGAACTGATGCGCTTATCGGTAGCAACGCCCATGTTGGCAAACATGAGGAAAAAGGTGAGCAAGGCTTCGATGCTGAGGGCCTGACTAATGTCGACGTGCGGGATGGTCGCGCCGAAATGGGCATGGATGGCCGGGCCGGGAAAGAGCAGCAATTGCAGCGCGCTGGCCGCCGTCGCGCCGAGGAACTGCGCCAGCCAGTAGGGCAGCACGTAGCGCCAGGGGAAGATGCGCGCGACCGCAAAGCCCAGGGTGATGCTCGGGTTCAGGTGCGCCCCGGAGATATCAGTAAGGGTGTTGGTCATCACGATGATGGTCAAACCAAAGGTGAGGTGAACGAGCAGGATAGCGGCAAAGTTCTGTGTATCGCCGCCAACCATTGCTCGCACGCCGGTTCCCATCATTACCAGAAAAAAAGTGCCGATACATTCCGCCGCGTAGCGTTTCCACATGGCTGCCGTCATATGCTCTCTGTCGAATCCTTTCTCCTACCGTTACGGATAGGTTCGGCGATGTGCAAAAAATCGCCCGGCTTTTATCTTTCTGCTTTTTGCACGTATGGCAACCAGAGAGCAGATACTTATGCCTGCGTTTTCTCTTTGTTATAGTGGCGCCGCGCTTTGGCACGATTGCCGCAGCTTTTCATGCTGCACCAGCGCCGGGTATGGTTCTTGCTAATGTCAAGAAAGAGCCAGCCGCAGTCTTCGGCGGCACAGACACGCACGTCATGCAATTCAGGGCCAGTCAGCAGATCGGCGGCGGAGCGAATGATGGGCCAGAGGGGACGTTCAAGCTCGCCTGCACCGGCTTCCCAGTCCCAGATAAAGCCGCCCTCGTGCGGCACAATGCGGGCGTGGCCCATCACCCGCGCCAGGGCAGCATTCAAGGCATCCAGGTCGGTTTCCACCGGATGTGTTCCCTCTGCAATGGCCAGGAAAAGGCGATACAACACCTCGCGCAGGTCTCTGGCGCGCAACAGCACCGCCGCAGCCTCTTCAGGATTACTTTTTGCCTCCGCCAGCAGCCGCTGCGCCCCAGCCTCCGTCAGGAGTCCTGCCTGCTGACTCCAGGCGATAAGATCGGCATAGCTATTGAGATACTCTTGAATATCTTCTTTTAGACGATTCTCCAGGGTATTGACAAAGTCCAGGCACAGCCAGTTCGCGGACAGATCAAAAGACGGCCCCTGTTCTATCTCGCTTGCAACCATATACATCCTCCTGTCTGTCAGTTTATCACACCTTCCAATAACTGGCAAAATACTCTTGACAGGTTATAAACTGGAGGTTATAATATAACCATCAAATATATTTTAGATGGTTATACCAGTTCTGTCAACGGATGAGGAAGGGGATGCTGAATTGTCAACGGGCCACGAACCTGTGGAAGCAGGAAGTGGGTAGTAAAGAAAACAGGAGAAAGCGATGTTCACAGCAGATTATGAAGTTCTGGTACGCAATCAGCAGGCAGAGTTGTTGCGCGAAGCGGAACAGGAACGGCGGGCGGCAGCCGTGAAGCCGGGGAAAAAAGCGCGCGCATCCTTCAGGCAGCGGGCGGCGCGCCTCGGCTACGCGCTCGTGAAACGGGGTCGGAAGCTGGAGCAGTTTGGCTCGCCCGGTCATGTCTCAGCCTGACCCGTGAAATCTACCCCGGAATGCCACCCTGTACATCAATCTTTAGCAGTCAGTCAGCCAATCCAATGGGAGGTACGTTATGGAGACTATTCTCTTCTTGCTTGTGATATTGATTGTTCTCGATCTGGTGGCGTGGAAGTGGGGAGTTGATAGCAGTGATGGTATTGATAGCTCTGAGTGGGAGCGGAGAAGGGCATGGATGGGCTTTCATTAGCTCACCCACCGCGCAGGCCAGCCCACCGCGCAGGCCAGCCGCAAGGGCTGGCCCTACTATATACGGTGGCAGCGCCAGTGGCGCTGCCGATGCTCAGGGCGGCGGCATGCTGAGGGCGCGTATAGTAGGGCCAGCCCTTACGGCTGGCCTGGGGGTTGGTCTGGGGCGGCTGGCCTGGGGGTTGGTC
>CADDYT010000143.1 GCA_902810755.1 Chloroflexota bacterium | reverse complement strand
GGCCGCGAAGAAGGCCGCGAAGAAGGCCGCGAAGAAGGCCGTGAAGAGGGCCGCGAAGAGGGCCGTGAAGAGGGCCGTGAAGAGGGCCTTCAGACGATGCGGCTGACTATTCTCGATATTGTGCAGGCGCGGTTCCCGAAAATAGCGGATGTCGTAGAGCAAGAACTGAAGAGCATCCATGACCCGATGCTCTTGCGCCGCTTGACTTTCAAAATGAGTACAGCGAAGAATGCTCACGAGGCTTCGCGGGCGCTTTTCAGATTAACACAGAGGAAAGAGGACGAAGGGGAAGCGTAAGAAGGGGAAAGAGATGGAGAAACCGTTGTCGGTGAAGGATATGGTGGCCGATGCGCGCAGCCGCGTCAGGGGGCTGTCGAAGGAGGAGATGGAGCGCGAACTGGCTTCGGGCGAGGCGCTGATTATCGATATCCGCGATGTGCGCGAACGCTGGCGGCGCGGAACGATTCCGGGCGCGAAGCACGTGCCGCGCGGCATGCTTGAGTTCTGGGCCGACCCGCAGTCAGAATACTATAAGCCCTTTATGCAGCCGGATAAAAAGATCATTCTCTACTGCGCCGGCGGCCTGCGCTCGGCCCTGGCGGCAGATGTACTACAAAAAATGGGCTACAAAGATGTGGCCGACCTGGAAATGGGCTTCGATGGCTGGCGCGCCGCCGGCGGCGCATGGGAACCCGTTCCTGTACCAGATAATCTGGGGAGCTGATCCTATTTTTTCTGTGAGAACAGAAGAGCGTGCCAGAACAATGCGCACCGGCGCCATTCTCTGGCACGCTCTTCTGCTCTCACATACTTATCGTCGCAGCAGCAGCGCCAGCGCCGTAATTCCGGCGAGGGCGAAGCAGAACCAGCTTTCGGTGAACTGGTGAATGTTAGTGAGGAAGATGCCGCCGCCGAGGGAGGCGACGAACATGAAGGCCCAGGTCAGACTGCCCGCTCCGGTCGATTCGCCATTGCCGCTGCGTCCCCCGTTGCCGTTGCGACCATGACGGCGACCGCGACGGCGCGACCTGCCGCTGGGGGCGCTTTCGGCCAGGCGCACCTCGATCTGACCAGTTTCCAGCTTCGTGATGACCCGTTCCAGCGAGCGCGGCAGGGCCAGCAGGGTGCGGCCCGTGTCAAGCAACTGGTTGAGGATTTCCTGGATGGTCTGGCCCGCTCCCTCGGCGTCGAGGCCCAGGAATTTGCGCGCATAGGGTGTGGCAACATCCACGAAGTTGAATTCCGGCGAGAGGCCGGTGGCGACCCCCACCAGTGTGCCGATGGCGCGACCCGTGAAGGCGAACTGCGCCGGTATCTGGAAAGGCTGGCCATAAAGCAGTTGCTCCACATCCTGCGAGACTTCAGGGATGTCCAGGTCGCGCGCCTCGCCCAGCGTCAGGCCGAAGTATTGCTCCATCATCATCGCCATGCCGCGCTCAATGGCGGCCATGTTCGCCCCATCGCCGATGAAGCCCAGTTTTGCCAGCGCCTCAACAAGCGAGTGCGAGTCACGGGCGAGAAAGCTGAGAAACAGGTCTTTCATGGCCTTCTTCATGCTTTTCGTGATCGTGCCGACCATGCCAAAATCGACAAAGGCGATGATGGGACCGCTGCCGGGCGGGCCTGGCTTGACGAAGATGTTGCCGGGGTGCGGGTCGGCATGGAAGAAACCGGCCTCGAAAAACTGATAAAAGTAGGTCTGCACCGTGCGCTTCGCTACCTCAAGCCGACTGATGCCAGCCGCCTCGATGGCTGCATAGTCGTTGATCTTGATACCGTCAATCCACTCTAGCACAAGAATACGCCGTGTTGTATAATCCTCGTAGACACGCGGAATATAGATGGTAGGATCATCTTTGAACATCTCGCGAAAACGCTGCGCGTTAGCCGCTTCTGTCACGTAGTCTATCTCTTCATAGACGGTGCGTTTAAATTCGCGATAGACGCCCATGAGGTCGATAAACTCGCTGGTGTCCACAAAGCGGTTAATCACCCAGATGACAAACTTGAGCGTACTCAAGTCGGAACGTACAAGCTGATCGATGTTGGGACGCTGAATCTTGACGGCTACCTCTTCGCCCGTAGCGGCAAGGACCGCCTTATGGACCTGCCCAAGCGAGGCTGCCGCCGTACATTTGCGCTCAAAGGTGCTGAACACCTGGTCTATCGGCTTACCCAGTTCGGTTTCGACCACGCTGACCACATGGCTGAACGGCGCAGGCGGCACTTCGTCTTGCAGGGAGCCGAGAACGGCCAGCGCCTCTTCCGGCAGCAGGTCGGCGCGCGAACTGAGGAATTGCCCCAGTTTAATCATCAACACGCCGAGCTTGATGGCCGTCTGGCGGAAAGCCACCAGCACGCGGATCAGCACCTCGATGTTGGGGCGCACGTCGTAGTGGCCGCGTTCGCGCGCTCGAATCACGCGCCGCCGCTCACGATAGATGACCCAGATTGTCCAGAGCAGGAGACGCGAGACGCGAAGGAAACGAACCACCTGCGAAAATCTATTGATTCGTGTCGTTCTGACACCCATAGTTGACCCTTTCGTCGTGAGATAGTGGCATATAGCATACCATATCATGTACGTCCGCGACGAGTGAAGAGTTTGAGTGCCTTATAAGGAGGTTTCGCTTTGCACATCTGTAATCGTAGTCTTGACTTTGCCCTCGGCGACGGCTATAGCCTGCTGTACTTCCAGCAGGGCTACCGCCTGACGCCCACCCCGAAGGCACGCAATTTTGAACTGCCCGGCGACCGCGTGCAGTATGCCCCTGACCGGCCCGCCGATGTGAAACATGTCAGGCTGGACATCGCGTTGGACTTCGAGCAGGAGACGGTCAGCGGCACGGTCTACACTACCTTTTCCGCGCTCTACGACGAGGTTTCCACCATCAGCTTTGACGCGGTGGAACTGCATGTTGAGCGCGTGACGCTGGATGGCAAAGAGCAGCAGTTCAGCACCAACGGCAAGCAACTGCTGGTGACGCTGGCTCGCCCCTACACGCACGGGGAGGAGTTTACGCTGGCGGTGCAGTACCACGCGAAGCCGCGCACGGGCCTGCACTTCATGAAGCCGACGCCGGAAGACCCGACACGCCCGGTGCATGCGTGGACATTCGGCCAGCCGCGCTACCACAGCTACTGGTTTCCCTGCCACGACGCGCCCAACGACCGCGCCACCACCGAAATCATCGTCACCGTTCCCGCCCAGTTCCAGACCATCTCCAACGGCAGGCTGCTGGAAGTCATCGATCACGGCGCGACGAAGACCCATCACTGGCTGCACGACATTCCCCACGCGGCCTACCTGGTCTCCCTGGTCGTCGGCGATTTCGCGGTCATCGAGGACTCCTATAACGATATCCCCGTTACCTACTACATCCGACACGATCGCAAGGACGACGCACCGCTCTACATGGGCAAAACGCCGCAAATGATGCGTTTCTTCTCTGAATATACCGGCGTCGAGTACCCCTACAGCAAATACGCGCAGACGGTGGTGGAAATCTACACGGGTGCGATGGAGCATACCAGCGCGACCACGCACAGCTTCGCCCTCGTCCCCGATCAGAAGGCTGCGCTGGATATCGACCTTGTCCCCGTTGTGGCGCACGAACTGGCCCACCAGTGGTTCGGCGACCTTGTCACCTGTCGTGACTGGCCCAACGGCTGGCTCAACGAAGGCTTCGCCACCTACTTTGAGGAATTGTGGGGCGAACACGACCAGGGGAATGATTACTTCAAGTATTCCATGCTCGCGCTCAAAAAGGGCTATCTGGCCGAAGACAGCGAGTATCGCCGCCCCATTGTCTACCACGTCTATCATAACGATGGCTTCGAGTTGTTCGATGGGCATATGTACAACAAGGGCGGCTGGGTGCTGCACATGCTGCGCCACCAGCTAGGCGAAAAGACCTTCCGCCGCGCCATCAATGCCTACCTGAACCGCTATCGCGAGCGCGAAGTCATCACGGCAGACCTGGAGCGCACGCTGGAGGAGGTGACGGGCCGCAGCCTCGCCCAATTCTTCCAGCAATGGGTCTACTCCGGCGGCTATCCGGCCTTTGAAGTCAACTACTCCTGGGATAACGAGCATCACATGGCGAAGGTGAAGATCAAGCAGACGCAGCAGGTAGATGATCTCACTCCCTGCTTCGTCACGCCTGTTGATCTGGCCTTCACCGTTCCCACCTCAGACGAGGCGGCAAAAGCCGAGAACACGACGGAGACGCGCACGGTCTCCATGCGCGTGGTCGCGGGCGAAGACGGGCAGGTGGAGCAGACCTTCTACGTGCCGCTGGAGCGCGAGCCGGTGATGGTACGCTTCGACCCTGACGGCTGGCTACTGAAGACGCTCAAATTTGAACGCTCCAGCAAGATGCTGCGCTACCAGCTTGCGCACGACCCCGATGTGCTGGGCCGCATCGAGGCGGCAGAGGAACTGGGCAAGCAGGGCGACGAAGAGAGCGTGAAGGCGCTGTCCCAATCGCTGCTCAACGACGCCTTCTGGGGCGTGCGCATCGCTGCCGCTGAAGCCCTGGCCGAAGTTGGCAGCGCGCAGGCGCAGGAGCTACTGCTGCAGGCGCTGCAAGAACTGGATGCTCGCCAGTTCTCGCGCGTGCGTGCAGCCATTGCGGACGCGCTGGGCCGCTATGCGCAGCCAACACAGCCCGAACTGGCACAGCGTTCTGCCACAGCCCTGGCCTCGCTACTTGAGGCAGGCGATGTCAGCTACCTGGTGGAGGGGGCCGCCGCGCGCTCCCTGGGCAAAACGCGCACCTCAGACGCGGTCGAGCGACTGCTCAAGGGCATTGACAGCCCTTCATGGATGCATACAGTGCAGGCCAGCATCTTCGCCGGACTGGCCGCGACGGGCGAAGACCGTGTGGTCGAGATCATTACGCCCTATCTCACCGACGCCACGCGCCACCCAACGCTGCGCATCGCCGCCGCCAGAGGGTTGAATGCGCTGGCGCACAATCGCCATCTCTACAGTGAGGAAGCGCGGCAGCGAGCCGTCACTGCACTGATCGAGGCTGTTGAGCATGATAGCTGGCCGCCGGTACGCGCCGCCGCCGCCAGGGCGCTGGCACTGCTTGGCGAGAAACGCGCCATTGGCCCGCTGGAAAGCGTCGCCAGCCGCGAACTGGAAACGGCAGTGCAGCGCGCCATGCGCGAAGCCGCCCACAGTCTGCGTTCCGGCGACAAAACCGACGAACAGTTGAAACAACTGCGCAAAGACCTGGACGAAGTGCGCGAGGAGAACCGCAAGCTGAAGGAACAACTCGGCGCGCTGGAAGCGCGTGTGAAGTAACATCGACAGGCAAAGCGACGGGGGAACCGGGGATATTGTATAAGAAAGGGGAACAATATCCCTGGTGGCCCTATTGTAGCATAAAAGCTCATAGATTAGCAAATTTAGATAGATGTGCAACATTCCCGCCCCTTTGTGCGTCTCTTATTATAGAGGGGAGGTATGAATATCCACCGGTTCGGGCTGCTATCATAGAGGAATGTTGTTTTTGCCCACGTTACCGGTCGATTGGTCCTACCAGTAGCGGGTTTGCTGGCGAGAAGGTATCTATATTCACGAACATAGCGCAACTATAACGGAAATCTCTAAACGATAGAATAGGAAATGACGCATGACGGAGGTGCATGTTGCCTGATATGCAAGTACAGGATTCTCCGGTAACTGCCAGGGCCAGGCAGGATATTACGCTGTGGAAAGAGGCCGATATTTCCCGGCTGGGTGAGCGAGCAAAAAGACGTTTTCTGAAACAGAAATCCGCCCTTGAAGCCTATTTTACCACCGGCGCCCCTCTGGACAGGATAGCGCAGCAACACCATATATCAGAGGAAACGCTGACCAGGCTGGCCGAAAAGTGCCTGATGCAACATGAGGACGGCACCCCCTGGGGTTTTCGCGCCCTGCTCCCCGGTGTGCGCGTCGTTGACCACGCAACTTCATCCTCATCGAAACAGAATGGGCAAGCACCGACGGCGGCAGACCAGCAAGCTCCCGCCGTCGCCGATGATGAGACGCAAGAACATACGGTTGACGCACCTTCACTCCCCATGACCGATGAGCAGTTCGTCATTTCCCCTGCACCTGTTACTGCTCTGGAAGCTGTCGAGCGAGACGAAGCAGCATCTACCCGGACGGAAGAGATAGCGGAAACAGCAGCAGCGGAAGAGGATGTAGATACTGCCAAACGCGAGGCGGTCATACCCGATCCATCCATCGCTACTCTGGTTATACCGGAAACACCGGCGGCAGACATCGAAGATGATGAGACAGAGTCGATCGCCGCTATGGCCAACAACACAGCAGAAGAGCAGGAGCAGGAGCCGCTAGATGATCGCTTTTTACCAGGAACACCGCCAATCGACCCTGTAGGCGCCGATGTATCGGTCTCTACAGAGTTCGAGGAGGAAGACAACCAGCAGCAAGATCAAACTCAGGATCAGCTTCCAGCTGTGGAAAATACTGAGGTGCCAGCCACAGGGGGGACATCTGAGTCCGAGCCAGAAAGCGAGACAGCAGCCGAACACCCGGAAGAGGCAGGGGTGCAGCTTGACGCGCCGGAACTGGCAGTTGAGAGATTAGAGAGCGAGGATGGTGAAACAGGCGCAGACAATGAGAACAAGCCACCTGCCGGAACATTCATTATTACAGATACTCCCGGAATGTTCGTAGCCAGGCCAGAGCATGTAATGGTAAGAGCAGGGAGGCGATCAACGCTTCCCCGGCGTGTCATCGAGCAGCGCCGTTATGTGTACCGGCACTGGCAGCGCGAGGCGCAGCAACAGAGACGCAAGCGATTGCGCACTATCCTGGCAACAAGTCTGATAGTGGCGCTGCTGGTTCTGGTAGCGTTACCGGCAGCCCTCGGGCTGGCCGCCTATAGCGCCTACAGCAATGTGCGCGGCGTGGCAATGGATGGCGTAGACCGTCTCCTCAAAGTAAAAACGATCCTGTCCGTCGCCAGGAGCGACCCAATGGCCGCGCTCGATGTCACAAAGTTACAGCAGGCGCAGGTCGAATTCAAGGGAGCCGAGAGCGATTTCGTTCAGCTCGAACAATTGCTGAACCGCCCCGGCATTCAGGCGACGGTCAACCAGTTTTCGCCGAAGTATGGTAGCGAACTGGTAATGGCTCAACGACTGGTGAGGGTGGGGCTGGATGTCTCGCGCATGGGCAACGAGGTGAGCAACGTCGCCCTCATGGGCGCAAATCTCCTGCATTCGTCACCGCTCTCCAGCAGCTCAAATAAACCGCTCATCACCGTCGCCGATGTTTCCAGCATTGAAGGCGCGCTCGTTCATGCGCTGTACTATATCGACGATATCCAGGCGCAGATGAGCCAGGTCCCGCTGCAAGACCTGCCAATCAGCACCAGCCAGAAGGCCGAACTGGCCGCTGTCATGCCCCTGCTGCCGAAAGCGCGGGACTATATCGTGCAGGTGCAGGGCATGGTGGGGCTTGTCGCCTGGCTGCTGGGCGTGGGGCAGCCGCGCCGTTTCCTCGTACAGACCCTGGACAGCGCCGAACTGCGCCCCAGCGGCGGTTTTGCCGGGCAATACGGTATCCTGCAAATTCAGGATGGACGCATTGCCCCCTTCACCCTGCGCGACGTGGCCCTGCTCGACTACGCCGGTAACGGTTCCGAACTGGTCAGCAATGGCCCTGGTCTGGGCCGTTCCGCGCCGCCACAGTATCGAAGCTGGATGAACTTCGGCTACTTCGGCCTGCGCGACTCAAATCTCTCCGGCGATTATCCCACCACTGCGCGCCTGAATATGCAGATTTTCCAGGATGAGGGCGGTGGCCCCGTCGATGGCGATATCGAACTCACACCCGCCGTCATCTCACACGTTTTGCTGGTGACCGGACCGATCAAAGTGGCCGAATATAACGATGTCGTCACTGCACAGAATCTGGAAAATAAGCTGCACTACTACCAGCAAAACTACGCCGCCATCGCCGTTGAGAAGCAGAAGACAAACAATTCGAGCAACGAGGCACGCAAAGCCTTCACCTCGCTGGTGGGCCAGCTCTTGATGTCAAAGGTGCGTCACCTGCCGGTCTCCAAACTGATTCAGATCGGCAAGTACGCGCTGCAGGATATCAAGTCGCGAGATTTGCAAATCTACTTCACCAATCCTGCCGCCGAGGCCTGGCTGGTGGAGCATGGCTACAGCGGCGCGATGAGTACCTTCAGCCAGACCGATGGCTTCATGGTGGTGCAGGCCAATATCAGCATCAGCAAAGCCAGCCAGTACGTACATACGACGGAGCAGGATCAGATTACGCTGGATGCACACGGCGGCGCCACCCACACCCTGACGATCACGCTCAACTATCAGCAGACCGGTCCCGTCTACGGCTTCGATACCTACGCCGATTATGTCCGTATCTACGCCCCGGCAGGGTCACAATTCCTGTGGGGCGATGGCTTTGACACCGGCAAGCCCCTGTGCAAGCCTACCGCTTCCGGTAAGGGCAACGGAAACGGCAACGGTAGTGGTACAGACACGGGCAGCGGCACTGGCAGCGGCACCGGCACGACAACCGGCTGCTCCCAGTATAATACATCCTTCCCCGACAGCGCCCGCTACTGCCCCAACGGCGACTACCGGCTTGGCGACCGCTTCACCAACCTGGCATGGCCAATTGACAGCCTGGGGCCGCCAACACAGATGACCAGCGACCTGCCGGGCCGCGCCATGTGGGGCGGGCTGACGGAGACGCCCAAGAACTGCATCACCACCATCACCGTCTCATACTACGTGCCGCATGCCGTCCGGCACGTAGCGGGGCAACCGGTCTACGCGCTGATGGTGCAGAAGCAGGGAGGCTATATCCCGACCGTCGATATCACCATCGACACCGGCGCCATCAAAGGCCTCAAGCCCTACCACTACAACGGCAAACTGTCGGCGGATAAACTCATCACGCTGACCGTACCGCCAAAGAAATGAACGCGCCCTGGCCTGTCTGACCCATTTGATTGACGCACTTGACAATGCGAACCGTAATCGTTAGACTACGGATAAGCGATTTCGCGGCGAATACGCGGAATAGAGCGCACCTGTCGAATGTTGTAGATAAAAGAGCAGAAAGAGAACAGGACGAAGAGCAGGAGGAGTAGGGACGAATCCCGCGCAGAGAGGGAAGATCAGAGGCTGCGAGTCTTCCCCGGCAGAGACGTTCCGAAGGTCGCCTGCGAGTCTGAAAACCAGCACGCGCAAGTATGGAAGCAGCGTGTAATTTTCACGGGTTGCGCCCGTTAGCGCGCCACGAGGATCAATTATTTGCAGTTGATCGAAACAAGGTGGTACCACGAGCAATAACCCTTTCTCGTCCTTGACGAGGGAAGGGTTTTTTTATTGCTGGCATAGACAGGGTGCGAGTTGCCCCGACTCGCGCCTTCTATCTGTAAAAGCATGATTATCAGGTAAAGGAGGGGTTATATGATCGAGCATAAAAAAGAGGGACAGAGCGAAAAAACGGCGATAACGGAACAACCCGCGCTGCCCAGAACGTATGAGCCGTCGGCGGTCGAGGAGAAATGGTATCGTTTCTGGGAAGAGGGCGGCTACTTTAAGCCGAACGGGAATACAGAGGCGGAAACCTTTGTCATCAGCATGCCGCCGCCCAATGTGACGGGCGCGCTGCATCTTGGCCACGCCATTACGGCCACCATCGAAGACATCATGATTCGCTACCATCGCATGCGCGGCTACGATACGCTATGGGTGCCGGGCGAAGACCATGCCGGTATCGCTACGCAGACGGTGGTGGAGCGGTTGCTGGCTTCCGAGGGGACAAACCGGCACGAGATCGGGCGCGAAGCCTTTTTAGAGCGCGTCTGGCAGTGGGTTGGGCAGTACAAGAGCCGCATCCAGAACCAGCACCGCCGCCTGGGCGTCTCTGCCGACTGGACGCGCGAGCGGTTCACGCTGGACGAGGGGCTGTCGAAGGCGGTGCGCGAAGTCTTTGTGCGCCTCTATGAAGAGGGGCTGATCTATCGCGGCGAGCGCATCATCAACTGGTGTCCGCGCTGCATGAGCGCCCTCTCCGACCTTGAGGTCAATCACGTGGATACGCAGGGCAAGCTCGTTTACGTCCGCTACCCGCTCAAGCCGGAACCGGGCCGCGAGAACGAGCCGACCGAATACATCAGCGTGGCCACCACGCGCCCGGAGACCATTCTGGGCGATACCGCCGTGGCCGTCAACCCGCGTGACGAACGCTACAGAAACCTGATCGGGCGCGTGGCCATTCTGCCGGTCATCGGGCGCGAGCTTCCGATTATCGCCGACGAAGCCGTTGAGGCCTCCTTTGGCACGGGCGCGGTGAAAGTCACGCCCGCGCATGACATGGTGGACTTCGAGATCGGCCAGCGCCACAACCTGCCGCGCGTGCAGGTGATCGGCTTCGACGCGAAGATGACCGAAGAGGCCGGTCCCTACGCCGGACAGGATCGCTACGAGGCGCGGCAGAACCTGATGGCAGAGTTACAGCGGCAGGGTTTGATCGTGAAGATCGAGGATTACGTGGTGCCGCTTGGCCTCTGCCAGCGTTGCGATACCGCCGTCGAGCCGCTCATCTCGAAGCAATGGTTCGTCAGGATGCAGCCTCTGGCGACGCCCGCCATCGGCGCCGTGAAGTACGGCCAGTTGAAAATCGTACCGGAGCGGTTCACAAAAATCTACCTGGACTGGTTGGAGAACATCCATGACTGGTGTATCTCACGCCAGCTCTGGTGGGGCCATCGCATCCCCGTCTGGTACTGTGACGAGTGCGGCGAGATGACCGTCAGCCGCGAGGATGTGACAGCATGCCCGCGCTGCGGCAGTGTGAACATCCGCCAGGACGAGGACGTGCTGGATACATGGTTCAGTTCCTGGCTCTGGCCCTTCAGCACGCTGGGCTGGCCCGAAGTGACGCCCGACCTGCTGCGCTACTACCCGACCTCGGTAATGGAGACGGGCTACGACATCATCTTCTTCTGGGTGGCGCGTATGGTGATGGCCGGCATCCACTTCATGGGGACGCTACCCTTCCACACCATCTACCTGCACGGGCTGGTGCGCGACGCGCATGGCGAGAAGATGAGCAAGTCAAAAAATAACGTGGTGAACCCGCTGGAGGTGATCGACCAGTATGGCACCGACGCCCTGCGCTTCACGCTGGCGACGAGCAGCACGCCCGGCAACGATATGAAGCTGGTGCCTGAGCGCATCGTGGGCAACCGCAACTTCGCCAACAAAATCTGGAACGCGGCCCGCTTCGTGATAATGACCACCGCCGGTATCAACGTCGGCGTGCCATCCATCAATGTATTGCAGCCGCAGACACTGGCCGATCGCTGGATCCTCAACCGCCTGGCGCGCCTGACCTCCAGCGTGACACAGTTGATCGAGGACTACCAGTTCGGCGAGGCCGGACGCCAGATCAACGAGTTCTTCTGGTCCGAGTACGCCGACTGGTACATCGAGATTTCAAAGGTGCAGATGCAGGGCAGCGAGGAGATGCGCCGCAACACGGCAGGCATCCTGCGCGCCGTGCTTGATACCGCCATGCGCCTGCTGCACCCCTTTATGCCCTTCGTCACCGAAGAGGTCTGGCAGAACCTCTACCGCACCGGCGAGCCGAACACGGCCAACTGGCCAGCCCCGGCCCTGATCGTCGCGCCCTGGCCGCAGGTCAACGTTACCGCCCTCGATGAGCAGGCCGAGAGCGAGTTCGGGCTATTACAAGAGGTCATCACGCGCATTCGCGACGCTCGCAACCAGATGAACGTCGAACCGGCACGCCGCATCCCCGTCATCCTGGTGGCCGGTGAACTGGTGCCGATGTTCGAGGCGCAGGCCCCGCTCATCGAGTTCCTGGCCCGCACCGAGAAACCCCAACTCTACGCGCAGTTAGAGCAGAAACCGGAACAGGCCATGAGCCTGCTGGCTGGAGCCGTCGAAATCTACCTGCCGCTGGCAGGCATGCTCGACCTCAGCAAAGAGATGGAGCGACTTGACCGTGAAATTGCCGGGGCGCGGCAGGAGATTGCCCGCCTGCAGGCCAGACTCGCCAACGAAGCCTTCGTCACAAGGGCAAAGCCCGAAGTGGTCGAGCGCGAGCGCGAGAAGCTCACCGCGCAAGAAGAGCGCATCGGCAAGCTGCTCGCCCGCCGCGCCGAACTGGGCGGGTAGTGTGTTATGAAGGCATGAAAAAGGTCGCCGGATTGGTGGCAGGCCAATCCGGCGACCTTTTTCATGCCTTCATAACACACTACATTGGTATCTCTTCCACCAGTCCCTTAGAAAATTGCTCATTATACAGCTTCGCGTAGAGACCGCCCTTCTCTAACAATTCCTCGTGCGTGCCGCGCTCGACGATCTGGCCGTGATCGATGACGAGGATGATGTCTGCCGCCAGGATAGTGGAGAGGCGGTGGGCGATGGCGACCGTTGTGCGATCCTTCATCAGCGGCTCAATCGCGGCCTGAATAAGCCGCTCCGAGTGGGTATCGAGGGCGCTGGTGGCCTCGTCCAGAATGAGGATGCGCGGATTTTTGAGGATGACGCGGGCAATGGCGAGACGCTGCTTCTCGCCGCCAGAGAGCTTGTAGCCGCGCTCGCCGACAATGGTATCGAAACCCTTTTCCAGTTCCATGATGCGATCGTAGATAGCAGCAGCTTTCGTCGCCGCGACCAGTTCCTCTTCGGTGGCATCCAGTTTCGCGTACAGCAGGTTTTCGCGAATAGAGGCGTGGAAGAGGTAGGTCTCCTGCGTCACCATGCCAATAATTTCGCCCAGCGAGGAGAGCGCGATATCCTTGACGTTGTGACCGTCGATCTCCACCGCGCCCTCATCCACATCATAGAGACGCGGAATCAGGTAGGTGATGGTGGTCTTGCCGGCGCCGCTTGGGCCGACCAGCGCCGCCAGTTGCCCCGGCTTGATATCGAACGAGATATCATGCAGCGTCGCGTGCGCAATCGGCTCGTCGGGTGTGGCGACCGGCACCGGCAGGTCGTTGTAGACCGGCGGCGTCCTGCCTCTCTTCCGGTCATCGCCGTCTTGCCCGTTCATTGTTCCATCGCTATCGCCGTTGCCATCTTCCCTGCCGTCCTGCTTCCCGGATGGGTCGGCAAAGAGACCGGCATACTCGTTCTTATAGGTGAACGAGACATGTCTGAATGTCACTTCTCCGCGCACCTGATCAGGTTTGAGTTGCAATGCGTTGGGCGCGTTCTTGATCTCAATGGGCAGGTCAAGATACTCGAAGATGCGGTCGAAGAGCGCCAGCGCGCCCTGAATATCGACCTGAATGTTGAGCAACTGCCCGATGGGAAAGAACACCCTGCTTTGTAGCGTCGTGAAGGCCACAATGCCGCCCAGCGTGATGCCCGCGTGCAGAGGATTGAGAATAATCATCAGGCCGGCAACCAGGTAGATGATGGCCGGAGTGACCGAGAAGAAGGTGCCGATGAACATGAAAAACCAGCGTCCAATCATCTGCTGGCGCACTTCCAGATCGGTCAGTTTCTGGTTCTCATCCTCAAATTGCCGCTCCACGTATTTCTGTCGTCCGAACGTCTTAACGAGCAGGACGCCGCTGATCGAAAGCGTCTCCTGCATCATGGCCGTCAGCGAGGCCAGGCTTTCCTGCGTCTCCTTGCTGGTCACGCGCCGCACATTGCCCACTTTGTAGGTGATCCAGAGGAAAAGCGGTAGCAGACCGAGCGAGATCAGCGTAAGCGGCACGCTGATGAAAAGCATAGCGATAATCGTACTCAGCGCCGTAGAGATGTTGGAGACGATGCTGGTAGCCGTGTTTGTTACCACATTCTCGACGCCGCCCACGTCGTTGGAGAGACGCGACTGAATTTCGCCCGTGCGCGACGAAGTGAAGAAGGCCAGCGACATGTTTTGCAGGTGCCGGTACAGCTTATTACGGAAATCGCGCATGACATTCTGTCCGACAACATTATTGAGGTACGTTTGCCCGACGCCGATAATGCCGGTAATGATCGGCATGACAAACATGATGGAAACGACGATGATTAAAAGATGGAGATTGTGCTTGCCAATAGCGTCATCGAAGACAACCGCAATCAACAGCGGGTTGACAAGGCCCAATCCTGTTGTCAGAATAATTGCCAGCAGTACAAGCAAAACCTGGAATTTATAGGGCGCGAACGCTTCCGCTATGCGCCGTAGCGTGCGCGTATCAGTCTTGCGTCCGCGCCTCTTCTGTTCTTCAAGATAGCTTCTTAAGCTATCTCCTCTCATGCCATGAAATGCCATATATTGCTCCTGAGATACGCATAACAGAAAATCATGGTGTAGGAATGCAGTTATTGAACTTTGACAAATCAGATAAGCAGCCACCATGTCATGCTGAGTGAAGCGAAGCATCTGGGCCGTCTACCTGGTCGTCATAGGTCACCAGATGCTTCGCTTCACTCAGCATGACATGGTGGCTGCTCTCTGGTCATTCAAGTTCACTATTCCACTCCTACCTCTACAGCATACTGCTTTATCGGCATCATTGCACCAGCCATATGAACGGTTTATGCACCTGTACTTTCTGACAGGCAAATACGCTCGATCAGCCCGGCCAGCAGCGCGCCACGCTGTGGCAGGGAATCCACGCGCAGGTACTCGCGATTGAGGTCGTGCATGCCGCCGCCGATGGGGCCGAGGCTGTCGAGTGTGGGAACACCCGCGTGCATGAGCGTGTTGGCGTCGGAGACCCCACCCTTGCGCTCGGCGATAAGGGAGAGGCCCATCGCTTCCCATTCGGCCTGCGCCAGCGCGACCAGGCGCAGAACGCCCTCGCTGGCCTCATAGGGTACACGCCCGCGCGTGCGTAACAGGTGCGTGCGCGTATCGGGAACAAAGCACGAACTGGCGATACGTTCGAGCGCAGACGCCGCCAGCTGCAGGTGATGTTCGTCAAAGGCGCGCACGGAGATATGGCAGCGCGCCAGATCAGGCACGACATTAAGCGGTTCGCTGCTGCTGATGCGCGTCACATTGAAGGTCACACCCGGATAGAGCGTATTCAGATTGTGAACGGCAATCATCTTATGCGCCAGTTCGATCACCGCCGAGCGGCCGCGCTGCGGCTCTGCGCCGGAATGGGCCGGAACGCCCACCACTTCCAGCACATATTTATCGGCCCCCTTGCGCGCCTTCGTCACAATCTCTACGTCGCGAGACGGCTCCAGCACCAGCGCCACATCGACCTGCCGGGCCATCTCCCTCAACAGAGACGCGCTGCCCGGTGACCCGACTTCCTCATCGTTATTGAAAACAACGGCCAGCTCGCCGTAGTCCTCAAAACCCGACTCAAGCAGCGTCCGCAGCGTGTAGAGACCCATCAGCACTCCGGACTTCATATCGATCACGCCAGGGCCATAAGCGATATTGCTGACTATATGAAACGGACGGGTAGCAGCCGCGCCGGGGCCATAGACGGTATCCACATGTCCAACCAGCAGAATACGTGCCTTGCCTTTCCCCTGTCGGCGCGCCAGCAGATTGTTGCCATACTGTTCGTGCGCGTGCAGCGTCACGGCAAAATCAAGCTCGCGCATCCACTCTTCCAGATAGGCCATGATCGCATTAATTCCCTGCACCTGTCCCGTTCCTGAATCGATATTTACCAGCGTCGCCAGTCGTTCAAGTAATGCTGGCTGATAGTGTTGCAGTGGCGGAAGATAGCGTTGAGCGTAGGCGCGCATATGGTTTCCTCAGTTCTGGTCTCAATTTATCTCATATTCTGTCATTCTATCACACTCGCTTATTCCCCTGTGCGTGAAGCTCCGACTGGCCGATACAGAGTAGTGGGAGACCACCCAGTTTAGCAAAAGGGAGGAACGCACTATGGCGCTACAACCGGCAGATTATGTACAGGCAATTCAGGCGGCAGGAGCGGAAGCGCAAATAGCGTCAGCGGGCCACGCGCGTATCGCTGTCATCCGGGCGACGGTCAGCAATGTAGACTATCCCATGATTCCCTTTGCCATGCTGAAGGACGACCCGCGCCCCGCCTTCCAGCAGTGGAAGGAGACATACCTGCCCACCATAGAGGGGAGCGAAAACGCGCTGAGAGCCGTCTGTGAAGCCTGGAATCGAGCGTTTATCTCGCTCAGGTCGGAGCAACTCTTTTTTGTCTGCGCCTGGGCTTCCGTGCCAGACGCGCCCGCGCTGGTCGTGCAGGTCTCAGAACTGCTCTTCGGCATCGCCACCCCCGGTCCACACAGGAAAAGATGGTGTACCACGCGGGCCGTGACCCGCCAGGGGAAACTCGTCGCCTGGTGCTGCGAGATTGATATGAGCGAAGAGGCATGCAACCAGGTAGCCGAGATAGTGTTTTCGGAAGAGAATATGATCCAGCTTGTGGAGCAACCATGACGCCGGGAGGGCCAGCAGCAACCATGATACCGTGTGGGCCAGCAGCAACCATGATACCGTGTGGGCCAGCAGCAACCATGATACCGTGTGGGCCAGCAGCAGGCCACCCGCAAGAGGTGGCCCTACTATACACGATGGCTCTGCAAGCCGCACAAACGTCTCGTGTATAGTAGGGCCACCTCTTGCGGGTGGCCTGCGTCTGCCGACTGGCCTGC
>CADDYT010000142.1 GCA_902810755.1 Chloroflexota bacterium | reverse complement strand
ATGGGACTTACGCTTGCTCCCGTCCGGCATGTCACGTTGGCCTACGATGCGTCCGCTAGCTGGTTGGCTGGTGGGCCTGGAGGGCCGATGCGGACATCTGTGTGGTACTCAGGAAGGCGAGTTTGGCCTCTTCCTGCTTCGCCGTACTGCTGAACATGTAGTCGATGAAGGCCTGGGTAAGACCACTGGCAGGCCCCTTCGTATACATGTGTTCGATATTCCAGAACTTGTAGGTATTGCTCTCTACCAGGCTGGTATTGGTTGGTGAGTTGCCATCGATGCTCAGGGGCGTCAAACTCAGACTCTGAGCCGAACCCAGCGTGATGTAACCAATTGCGCCTGCTGTCTGCTTCACCTCGGTCGCCACCGTGCCGGTACTGTCACTGACCAGGCTGGAGGGGCCAGTGATTTTCTCCGGGCCGCCCAGAATATACTGCTGGAACGTGGCGCGGGTACCGGAACTGGCCGGGCGGCTGACTACCACAATCTTCATGTCTGGCCCGCCAACCTGCTTCCAGTTGGTAATCGTCCCGCTATAGATGCCCTGTATTTGGGCGGTTGTCAGGTTCGTGACGCCCGTGACCTGCGGGTTGACAACCATGACGAAGACCACAACGGCCACCTGGTGGTCAACCAGATCTGTCTGCGTCGGCAGATGGAAGATGTCGGAATCGCCGATCTGGACATTGCCCCCTTCTACCTCGGACAATCCTGTCTTACTGCCGCCCAGGTTGACGGTGATGGTCGCTCCAGGACACTGCTTCTCATAATCGGCAGCCACCGCCTGCGCCAGCGGAGCAAGAGCCGTCGAGCCGGCAGCCGTGATCTGCCCCTGCACGCAGGTGAACTCGCCGGGCGTGCCAAGATTGCTGCTGCCGGTGGTAGGCGTGCTGCCACTACCGGTCGTGGTTGAGTTGCCACAGGCGGCAACAAAGATACTGAGCATCACTGCCAGTAACAGTGATACAAGCGCCATACGCTTCTGTTTCGACATAAATCCTCCCAGGGATGATGCATGATATGCGGGGCCTTTGCTCCCTGCCTCTCGCGGCCCCTTGCTGCTCGCATGAGCAAACTGTATAGAAACAAACACTATCAGACGGATGACCGCTCTTCCGGTCTTATCTATCATCTTTTCCGTCACATCTATACACTACTACCCCCGGATTAACCTTGCTTTATGGATACGTTAACGCCGGTTAAATCTCTGTTAAACTTTCCTGAAGGGATAGGTTCCAGAAAATTCACACGGCCAACACCGGATACCTGGTCTCCTCAGATGGGCGGCTATGATGTATAATGGGGCTAGAAGCGAGAAAGAGGTGAGCAATTGGCAAAAGGAGCAGATGCAGACATGGCTTCTTTGCGCTGGACATCACAGGAGCTGGAAGCGTTGCCTGATGACGGCAAGCGGTACGAAATCGTCGATGGAGAATTGTATATATCAAAACAGCCCCACCGGCACCACCACAGCGCGGTGTGCTGGAATACTGGATTGTGAGCTGGCAGGCGCGTTATGTGGAGGTATACCGGCGTGAGAATGCTCTTCTCAAGCTACAATATACCCTCTATGAAAACGATGTGTTGCAGTCGCCTCTCCTTCCCGGATTTCACGGTGAGGTTAAGCAGATTTTTGCGGGTATCTCCTGAGATGAAATCCCTCTTTCAAAATGGAACGAGAAAGGCCCCTCTATCCTGATAAAGATGGAGGGCCTTTTTCTGTGAGCGAGATCAACGAGTAACGAAGAATAGATAAGGAGACCACTTAGACGTGAAGACAAATCTGTACTTAATCCGGCATGGAGAGTCGATAAGCGCGGTGAAGCATGTTATTGGCAATCTGGGGTTGACGCCGCTGGGGGTGACGCAGGCGGAGCATCTGCGCGACCGACTGGCGGGAACGGGCGAGATCGCCGCCGATGTGCTGATTTCCAGCACGCTGCTGCGAGCAAAGGAAACGGCGGAGATCATCGCGCCCGCGCTGGGGCTGCCCATTCTCTTTGACGAGGAGGTGGAGGAGATGCGCGTGGGCGAGGCCGAGGGCATGACAGAAGCGCAATTACGCGAGGCTTTCGGCATCGTCAGCGCGGAGGAGGACCCGTTCAGGCCCATCGCGCCAGGCGGCGAGAGCTGGGTGCAGTTCATGCAGCGCATGGGCCGCGCGCTTTACCGTATCACTCACCAGTATGAGGGCAAAACCATCGTCGTCGTCTGTCACGGCGGCATCATCGAAGGCTCTTTTTATTACTTTTTTGGCCTGAGTACGCTGCAAGGCCCGCAGGCCCACTTCTCGACGCGCAATACCTCTATCACCCACTGGCAGCAGTCGCCGTCCAGAGAGCCGGGCCGACCGGGACGCTGGCGGCTGAAAAAATATGATGATGATGTTCACCTGCGCGACATCGATACTCCTGTACGCATTCCCTGGCAAGAACTGAGGCCGCGCCCGGTCTCGGGCAGCGATCAACCGACCGTCCCCATCAAGACGGAATAGGATTTATCACAACAGGAAGAAGCGACCGGCCCTGTCACGCTGCGTGACAGAGTCGGTCGCTTCTTCCTGTTGTGATGACCCGGTTCCTCCTTTCTCAGCAAGTTTTAACTGAGAGATAAAAAGGAATTAACCTCTATTTAACACTCCCATAACAAACGAGCTATACGATTCTGGTAGAGAGAAGAAATATGTGTAAGAAACATATCCCTGAAGCAAGGAGATTGTATGTTAGCTGAAGATAAACGCCCGGCCTCTCTGCATGAGGGGGACGCGGTCGCGTCGGCGGAAGCCATCCTCGCCAGGCTGGATGCCAGTTCCGTTTCGGGCTTTCATGTAAAGGCGTTGTTAACTTCCGGTATGGGCTTCTTCACTGACGCCTATGACCTGTTTATTATCGGGGTTGCGCTGGCAGTTTTGACTCCCATCTGGCACCTGACTTCCCTGGAAATTTCTCTTATCGGCAGCACATCGCTGATCGCCGCCGCACTGGGGTCGGTCCTCTTCGGGCGGCTGGCGGATTATGTGGGGCGGCGGTCGATCTATGGCTATACCTTGATTGTGCTGGCCTGCGGCGCCATTGCCTCGGCCCTCTCTCCCGGCGTCGTCTGGCTCCTGATCTTCCGCTTTATCCTGGGCCTGGGCATCGGCGGCGATTACCCGCTCAGCGCGACCTTGATGAGCGAGTACGCCAACCGGCGAGATCGCGGCAAGCTGATTACCTTCGTCTTCTCGATGCAGGGCGTGGGCCTGATCTGCGGGCCGCTGGTGGCCATTCTCCTGCTGGTGAGCGGGCTGAACCACGATCTGGTCTGGCGTATCATGCTTGGCCTGGGCGCGGTTCCCGCCCTGGCTACCTTCTACCTGCGGCGGCAAATCGCCGAGACGCCGCGCTTCGCCCTCACCATGCAGGGTGACCTTGAGGGCGCCAGCCGCACCATTGATATGGTGACGAAGCAGAACGGCAATGGTAAGAGCAACGGAAGCGCGCAGAAGGTTGCGACGAAGAGCAAGACAAACGGGGGCAAAAAGTCATCGCTTAAGCTCCTGTTCACATCGCGCTACCTGCGCTGGCTGATCGGCGCAGCTGGCGCATGGTTCCTGCTGGACATCGCCTACTACGGCACCACCATTTCCAGCCCGCTGGTCCTCAAGTCGCTCAACCCGCACTCGAACCTCGTGACCAATATGGTCTATACGCTGCTGATCTTTGTGGTTGCCGCGCTGCCCGGCTACATCATTGCCGCCTTCACCATCGACAAACTGGGGCGCAGGTGGATTCAGTGTGTTGGCTTCGCTATGATGGCCCTGGCCTACGGCTCGCTGGCCATCGCTCCGGCGCTGACGACGATCACGCTGCCCTTCCTGCTGATCTACGGCCTGAGCTACTTCTTCACCGAGTTCGGGCCGAACGTGACGACCTTTGTCTACCCGGCGGAAATCTTCCCGGTGATGGTGCGCTCATCGGCACATGGCCTGGCAGCGGCCCTCGGTAAGGTTGGCGCGTTTATCGGCGCCTTCGCCTTTCCCTACCTGCTGGCCACATTCCACCTGCCCGGCGCGATGGCCGCCGCCGCCGTTGTCTCGTTGATTGGCCTGGTGCTGACCTTCTTCACCCTGCCGGAGCCGAACCAGCGTTCCCTCGAAGAGATTTCCGGCGAGCATAAAATCGCCGATGTGAAAGCGGAGCAGGTGCCTGTCTTGCCGTAAATAACCTGCGCTGAGAGACTCGCGCTGACATATCATACAGAGCGGGAGCAAAGTATCCGCGCCAACCTGTCAAGGATGGCCCACATCGGATACTTCGCTCCCGCTCTACGTGACAGGTTTCGAGCTACTTCTTTTTACGGTAATGATGGCGGCGGGGTTGAGGAGGAGGAGCCGCGCTGGAGGCGTTCGATGATCTCTTTGAGGCGGCGGGTCTCCATAGCGTGCTGCATCTGGAGTTGCTCGATCTCGCGTTCCATCTGCTCCTGCATCTCCTCCATGCGGTCTTTCATGTGCAGGATTGCTTCGACGCCGGCGAGATTGACGCCGAGGTCGCGCATCAGGCGGCGGATTTGCACGACGCGCTCGATGTCGCGGTCGGAATAGAGGCGCGGGCTGTGCGGACTCTCGCCTTTGCGGGCAGGCGTGATGAGGCCCAGGCGCTCGTAGTGGCGCAGTGTCTGCTCATGCACCTCGGCTTTCTGAGCCGCCACACTGATGATATACCATGCTCCCTCAGATTTTTCTGGCACCCTTGCTTTCACTCTCCCTTCTCTGGTGAATGAGGCCGTCGCGTCCTGGTCTATGAATGAACTTCACTGCCGCGAGTGCGGGCGAGTTGTTCAAAGAGAGCGCGCTCCTCGCTGGAAAGATGCATGGGTAAAACCACTTTGACACGAGCATAGAGGTTGCCGCTGCCCTCGCCGCGCAGGCGCGGCATACCCTTGCCGCCAAGACGGAAAACCGTTCCGTTCTGCGTCTCCGGCGGAATCTTCAGCGCCAGCTTGCGACCATCCGGCACCGGCACAGCGACCTCACCGCCGAGAATGGCCGTGACCAGCTCAACATCGACATCGGTATAGAGATCATCGCCTTTGCGTTCGTAGAGCGGGTCTGGTTTGACGGTGATGACAAAGTAAAGATCGCCGCGCGGCCCGCCGTTGCTGCCGGGCTGGCCTTCACCGGCAACGCGGATGCGGGAGCCGTTATCCACGCCGGGCGGTATCTTGACCTGGATGCGTTTATTCTTCGGCAACAGGCCCTGCCCCTGGCAGCTTGCGCACGTCCTGCCGACCAGCTCGCCTTTCCCCTGGCAGGCGGTGCAGGGAACCATTGACTGGATGTTGAAGTTGCGGCTCCCTCCGCTGTATGCCTCCTGTAAGCTTACCTCCACCGGCTGTTCAATGTTCTCGCCCGTGCGTGGCCGCCGGAAGCTTTCTTCGCGCATACCGCCCGTATGTGCGCCCGCGCTCGACTGCGCCTGTTGAGCCGCCCGCCCGAAAAGCATCTCGAAGAAATCGGAGAAACCGCTGCCGCCTGCGCCCGCGAAGTCAAAGGGCGAGCCGCCGCGTCCTGCCCGCCCGGCTCCCTGCGCAAACTGCTGCCAGTTGGAACCGAGCAGGTCGTACTGGCGGCGTTTCTGGGGATCGGAAAGAACCTCGTAAGCCTCGTTGATCTCCTTGAACTTCGCTTCCGCTTTCTTATCGCCGGGATTCACGTCGGGGTGATACTTGCGAGCGAGCCTGCGAAATGCCTGTTTGATCTCGTCGGCGCTGGCCCCGCGCGCCACACCCAGGATCTTATAATAATCTTTATATTCCATATCCCAGCTCTTTTCTGGCCTTATTCCTGCGGTTGTGACTCTACAATATTGTTGTTGCCACTGCTGACTTTGACGCGGGCCGGGCGCAGGGTGTCATCGCCCATCAGGTAGCCCTTCTGCACCTCCTCCACGATCGTCCCCTCCGGCTGGTCGCTGTTCTCAACGGCTTCGATAGCCTCATGCAGGTAGGGATTGAAGGGCTGACCAAGGGTGGGAACCGGGGTCAATCCTTCTCCGCGCAGTACCTCGTTCAGTTGCCACTGCATCATGCGCAGCGCCTGCTGTAACCCCTGCTTATCCAGGGTGTCCTGGTAGACCAGCGCCCGCTCAACATTATCGAGAACGCCCAGCAGTTTTTGCAGCAGCGCCTTCTTCTGTTGTAGCACGCGGTCGGCCATCAGCCGCTCCTGGCGCTTACGGAAGTTGTCCATCTCGGCCCGTTCGCGCAGGAAGCGATTCCAGTTGTCCGCGGCCTCCTGGCGGGCCTGCGAAAGCTGTGCCTCCAGCTGGGCAATCAGGGTATCCTTCTCGCTCGTCACGCCAGCAGCCTGCGCCGTTCCATTTTCCTGTCCTGCTTGCTGTGCCTGTTCTATTTGCTGTTCCTGCTGTGCCTGTGTTTCTGTCACTTCCTGAGATTCTTCTGCCATCAGAACGTTTGCTCCTTATCCGCACCACCGGTGATGATACGATTGATTGATTGACTGAAATGCAATTTCGGTCGGTCTTGCCAGACTTTATGGTCTATCCAGTATAAATGTTGAGTCGCTCCCTGTCAAGATTTCTGGCGACCTGTGGTACCCATTCCCTTATCAGACCACCTGTTCCTGTCGATACAATCAGTGAAGATAAATGGATGAATGAGAAGAGGTTCATCGTAGCAATAGATGAAGATAGAGAGGCAAGTGTGATGCGCTGGCGGCAATGGTTATGGCCAGGATGGGTAATGGTTGTACTGGCAATGATCGTGCTGGCAGGGGAAATCGGAGTGTATCTTGGTATCCGTCAATCGCTGGCCTCGGCCCTGTTGTCGGGATGCGTTGATATTCCTGCCGTTCCCGATTATCGAGCGACGGGCAGCACGCATGATGCGATTGCCGCGCTCAATCACGCGCGCGCGCTGGCGGGGTTGCCGCCGTTGAAGTTGCCGCTGCGCTTTTACCAGTCTGACCCCGCACAGCAGCAATGGGTGCTGGTGAATCTTGAACGCCGGGCGCGCGGGCTTCCCCCGCTGCGCGAGGACGCGAATCTGGCGCAGATGGCGCTCAATTATAGCAGGCAGATGCGCGACCTGCACTTTTTCTCGCACACCAGCCCTATCGGGGGAACGTTTACGCAGCGTCTTGCCGCCAACCCCGCGCTTTCCGGTCACTACCGGCTCGCGGCGGAAAACCTGGCGGGCAACCCGGTGCCGGGCGCGGGAGCCATCTATGAATATATGTACGATGATGCGGCAGAGAACTGTCTTCACCGTGCCACTATCCTCACCCCGGCGCTGACGCTGGTGGGTATTGCTGTGGTGGCGGACAGGGCATATGGCAGCATTTCGGTGCAGGAGTTTCTGGCTCCGGCGCCGTGGAACCCCTACACGGGCGCGCCGCTCGCCACACAGCCCCCGCACCTGCGCCTGACCGTCAGCCGTGACGCCGCTCACCCCTGGCTGTTGCAGGGCCGGGCCTTTGCCGGGAGCAGCGTGGGGGTGGTGCGCCTCACGTGGTTTCTCGATCATCCCGACAACGGGCAGTTGCTCGCCAGCGGTTCCTCTCTTTCGCTCGACCTGCGTTCCCTTGCCCCCGGCGCGCATACGCTGCTGGTCTACGCCGTCGATGGCGCGCAAAACTACAGCATGGCAACTATGCGCTTTTTAGCCGATCCTGCGGGATGAGCGAGAAGACGAGGGTGGTGCGCAGCGTGCCGTCAGGGGCGGGCAGGTGGTTGCGCAAGCGGCCCTCCTGGACGTAGCCGAGGCGGCGGGCGATGGCCGCGCTGGGAGCGTTGCGCTCATCACAGCGAATCTCCACGCGCGCAGCCCCCAGTTCGTTGAAGAGATAGTCGGTCACCAGGCGCGCGGCCTCGGTCATGTAGCCATGACCGGTGGCGCTGGCGCGCAGCCAGTAGCCGATCTCGAAGTAGCGTGTCTCCCAGTTGTGCGGGTGAATGCCGATGCCGCCGAGGAAACGCCCGCTCGTCCGCTCCCAGACACTCAGGGGCAGTTGCTCGCGCAGCAGCCAGTTTGCCTCCTGGTGGATAATCCAGTCCAGACTCTCCTCAACACTCTGATGTTCGTCGGCAAAGGGCAGCCAGGGGCGGATATGATCGCGTGACTCGGCCACCGCCTCGTAAAGCGCCTGTGCATCCTCCTGATGATACGGGCGCACAATGACGCGCTCGCCCCGCAACCCGTCAAAAAGCGGTATCAGTGTCTGAAATCGTGGTTTTTGCATCGTTGCTCCTCCATTATCGTTGTGAGTCAAGGACATTGCAGGCGAAACGGAGCATGGATTCGTACTGGTCGATGGATTGTTCGATGCGGGTGAAGGCGAGGTGACCGGCATCGAACCATTGCACCTCGATGGGCTTGCCCAGTTCCCGCATGCGCGCTTCGTAGGCGTGGATGGGGCGAGCGGGGGTGCGCGTGTCGTTGCGGCCCTGGATGATGAGGACGGGCGCGCTGACCTGCTCGACGTAGGTGATGGGCGAGGCACGGCGGTAGAGGTCAGGCTTCTCCTCTGGCGTGCCGCCGAAGAGGGCAAGCTGGTAGCCGCGCAGGGTGTCCGCCGAATCTTCGTAGGACATGGTCCAGTCGGCGATGGCGATACCGGCCATGCCACCGGCCCAGAGATCGGGGCGTTTGCCGAGACCGAGCAGCGTCAGGTAGCCGCCGTAGGACCAGCCGGTGAGGAAGATCTGGTCGGGCTTCGCGATGCCCTGCTGCACCAGCCAGTCGCGCGCGGCCACCATGTCCTCGATCTCCATATGGCCGAGATCGCCCCAGATTTGCTTCTCAAACTCACGGCCAAAGGTGAGGGAGCCGCGATAATTGATGCTGAGGAAGGCGAAGCCGTGATCGACCCAGAGCTGATTGGCGGGCGAGAAAACTTCGGTCATGACGGCGGTTGGCCCACCATGTGTATGCAAGATGGTCGGGAATGGCCCCTCGCCTTCCGGCAGGCTCAACCAGCCCTGAATGGTTTGCCCATCAGTCGAGGGGAAGGTGATGGAGCGCCAGGGATGGCTGACCGGTACCTCGCCCGCCGCCAGCACGGTACGCGTCCGCTCACCCGTTTCGGCGTCCAGCGCGATCATCTGTGAGGGGTGTATGGCGTCCTGCCAGACGGCAAAAATTTCGTTTTCTGGCCCGAAGAAGGTGCCGCCGAGATAGGAGAAGGTGCCGTTGGGATGGTTGAGTGAGAGAAGCTGCTGCCGCTCAAGGTCGTAGAGGTAGAGACGCTGCACGGCCTGGTGGAACTGCATGAGCAGGATACGCCCACCATCGGCTGACCAGTCGAGGGGGCGAATCTCGCCTTGCAGTTCGTCGAGCGGCAGGTCGCGGCGTTCGTCGGTGAGCGGGTTCCAGAGCAGGGGGCGATGGACGCCGCTGTGGTTCGTCGTTGCCAGCAGGCGCGCGTCACTGGCAAGCGGCGAGAAGATGGCGGATTCGATGCTGCTTTCCGGCCCGTCCCATAGTTCGGCTATCTGCCGTCCAGTTGCCGTGTCCAGCGCCAGCAGGCTCATATCCAGGCTACCGGAACGCTCGCTGCTGCCGACCGCTACCATCTCCCCATCATGCGAAAGCGCCAGCCCGCGCATAATGCGCTTGCTCTGATAAAGCTTGCGCGGCGCTCCGGGTCTACCTTCTGCTGAGAAATCCAGCGTATAGAGATGGAAGCCGTCAGCGTTCGCCACGACCATGGCGGCCATGTTGCCGGAGCGGCTGAAGACAAGGCCTGAAGCGGCATAAGGCGGCAGGTCAGGGGTGATGTCTTCGAGTTCGCCACCTTGTAGCGGGACGCGCACATAGTGGCCGATTTCGTTGCCCTGTTCATCATCCAGGTAACAGGCGTAACGGCCATCGGGTGAGAGTACGCCCAGCGGCACGCCCTCGGCCCGGTTCGTCAACTGTGTCAACGCGCCGGTTGGCACATCCCAGGCGTAAAGCTGGTAGGAGTCGCCAGCGTTAGTCATGACGAGGCCGCGTCTCGGCTCATTTGCGGCGATAGTTGCCCAGGGGATAGTGGGGGCGCGAAAACGTTGTTTCCAGGGGGCATTATAGTCGGTTTGCGGATGTTGAAGCATCAGACATATTCTCCTTTTCTCCTTTGCATAAGACGAAGCAACGGTAGAGTATTCATCGTCGCGGCACCATTCGTACAATCAACGAGGAACAGGCGTTTTTTTCGTTCGCGTTCACATTATAGCGTATATTCAGTTTTTGTACTAGAGTTTACTGCCCCTTGACTACTTCCTCATCTTCCCGCGCGCCATCCCCGGTTTCCACACCATCCTCAGACGCTACCAGCCCGATCTCAACGCCTGGCTGATCCTCACCGCCCTGCTCTCGCTGGCAACCGGCATTGCAGGTACCATCAGAGCCATCTTTGCCCTCTCATATGTCGCGAAGGTGAAAGAGATTGAAAGGAAAGTGGAGCAAGAGGTGAAATAGAGGTATTACACAGGTGAACAGGCCACCCGCAAGAGGTGGCCCTCCTATATACGTTCTCTTCGTGGAGCCTGAGGAGGCGTCGTGTATAGGAGGGCCACCTCTTGCGGGTGGCCTGGCGGCTCGCCTATAAGTTACCTATTCCTACACACTCTCACCGCCTCCACAATCAACCGGTGTTCCACTGCCTTAATCCGCTCGTGCAGGCTCTCTTCTGTGTCTCCGGGCTGGATGGCGACCTCTTCGCGGCAGATGACGGGGCCGGCATCGACGGTGGGGGTGACGTAGTGGACGGTACTGCCCGTCGTTGGGATGCTCGCTTGCAGGGCCTGGCGAACGGCGTGGAGGCCGCGAAAGACGGGGATGGTGGTGCCGTCGCGGGTGGTGTAGGTCTCGCCGGTACCGCTATCGGGCAGGAGCGCGGGATGCAGGTTGATGACGCGGCGAGGGAATTGGGCGAGGAAGGGCGCGCTGAGAATGCGCATCCAGCCTGCCAGTACGATGAGATCGACCTGGAAGAGACGCAGGAGGGCGCTGAGCCGCGCCTCGCTCTCGGCCATCTCCGCTGCCCCGGCTGCTGTGGGTTTGTTCCAGGGGAGATAGATGGCGGGCAGGTGGTGGCGCAGTGCGCGCTGCAGGCCAGCCGCGTCGGCTTTGTTGCTGACAACGAGGGCGATTTCGACGCCGGGAAGCTGGCCGCCTTCGATGGCGTCGATGAGGGCCTGCAGGTTGCTGCCGCTGCCGGAGACGAGGACGCCGAGGCGGAAGGGCTTCACAGCTTCTGCACCTCTTCATCCGCCGAGGTCAGTTCCGCGCTCAGGCGCTGTTTGTACTGATCGAGACGCTGGGCTAGCTGCCGGTCGCAGAGGGCCAGCATTTTGGCGGCGAGCAGGGCCGCGCCCTCTGGCTCCAGAATAGTAGGCGTGGCGATGCCGGAGGGCAGCCGCAGCGACGAGAGGATGTCCATGCCGCCGAAGCGTTCGCTGTAGGGCGGGCAGGCGATGACGGGATAGCGCGTGTTGGCATCCACAACGGCAGAAAGCGCGTTGGAACGCCCGGCGATGGTGATGTAGACGAGCGGTTGCTGCCCCGCTGCCGCCTGCCGGTCGTAATCGTGCAGCATTTCCAGCAGCCGCTGCGTCGCCTTGTGCGCCGAGCAGACGCGCATCTCATAAGAGATTTCCAGCGCCTTGAGCGTCTTGCTCACCGCCTGCGCGTGGGAAAGATCGCCTTTGCTGCCCATGATGATGATGATTTGTGATGGCATGTATGTTGTCCTTCCTCTCTATTTTTCCAGTCCTCTGTGTCCGATATCTCTCCGGTAATGCATGCCCTCGAACGAGATGTACGATGCCGCTTCGTAGGCCTTGTCTACAGCTTCTTGCAATGTGGGGCCGTGGGCGGCGACGCTGAGGACGCGGCCCCCGGCGGTGACGAGCTGGCCGTCGCGCAGCGCGGTTCCGGCGTGGAAGACGTAGACGCCCGCGACGCGGTTGGCCTCGGAGATGCCGGTGATGGGCAGGCCGGTCTGGTAGGGGCCGGGGTAGCCGCCGGAAGCCAGGGTAAGGCTGACGGCGTAGCCAGGCTGCCAGAGCGTGCTGAGTTTAACGGGCATGGTCTCGGCGAATTCCAGCACGTTGATGAGGTCTTCGCGCAGGAGGAGCATGAGCGCCTGCGTCTCCGGGTCGCCGAAGCGCGTGTTGTGTTCCAGCACCATGGGGCCGCGCGGAGTGAGCATGATATTGGAGTAGAGGACGCCGGAGAAGTCGATGCCGCGCTGCTTGAGGGCTTGCAGCGTGGGGGCGACGATCTGGCGATAGATGTGCGACTCTACGGCTTTGTCGACGAAGGGCAGAGGCGTGTAAGCTCCCATGCCGCCCGTGTTGAGGCCCTGGTCGCCGTCGAGGGCGCGTTTGTGGTCCTGGGTGAGCGCGAGCGGCAGGTAGTGCGTGCCTTTGCAGACGATGGTTGAGCCGATTTCGTCGCCTTGCAGGTAATCCTCAATCACCACCACGTCCCCGGCGGGGCCGAAGACGCGCTCGACCATCATCTGCTGCACGGCCTCGCGTGCGGTCCGCATGTCGAGGGCGACGATGGCTCCCTTGCCTGCCGCGTTGCCGCTGGCCTTGACGACGACGGGCGCGCCGTGTTCTTCAAGATAGGCGAAGGCGGCGCGGGCATCGCTGAAGGTGCGGTGCTGCGCGGTGGGGATGCCTGCCGAGGCCATCAGTTCTTTGGCGAAGGCTTTGCTGCCCTCCAGCGCCGCGCCTGCCGCGCCCGGACCGAAGATGCGCAGGCCACGCTGGCGGAAAAGATCGGCGATGCCCTCGACCAGCGGCACCTCTGGCCCGACGACCGTCAAATCGATGTTGCCGCGTTCGGCAAAGTCGGCCAGCGCCTGTAGCTGCGTGACGGAGATGGGGATGCATTCGGCCTGCTCCGCCATGCCAGGATTGCCCGGCGCGGCATAGAGCGCGCTGACACGCGAACTCTGCGCCAGTTTCCATACCAGCGCATGTTCGCGCGCGCCCGAACCAACAACCAGTACGCGCATAACTGTTCCTCCAGACTCTACACCATTTCCCGCTGTGCGAGTTGTATCAATTGTGCTTGCGCCGGATCAAAAGGCCAGCCGCGTGTCTGCATGCAGCCATAGCAGCATTCGTTGTACAGCAAGCGAGTGGCCGTTGCATCGTCCAGGCCCGGCCCCAGCCCCAGGGTACCCGCGAGGGGTACCCCTACTATACTACCGGCGGATGCGGGCGTGTCCGTAGTATAGTAGGGGTACCCCTCGCGGGTACCCTGGGGCTGGGGCTGCTCGCGGCCCTGCTCGCTATCCTGTTCACTTGCATTAATGGCGTTAAGGGCACGGCCCAGACCGGCGATGCTGAGGTAGCCGAGGCTGTCGACGCCGATGTAGTCGGCGATCTGCTCGTTGCTGCGCCCGGCGGCGATCAGTTCTTGCTCCTGCGGGATGTCGATGCCAAAGTAGCAGGGGTGGCGCAGGGGCGGCGCGCTGGAACGCAGGTGAATTTCTTTGACCCCCGCGTGACGCAGGGCCGCGACCAGCCGCTTCATGGTGTTGCCGCGCACGATGGAGTCATCGACAATGATGAGACGCGCCCCCTGGATTCTGGGCCTGACAAGGTTGAATTTCAGATCGACTTCAAGCTCGCGCAGGCGCTGGTCTGGTTTGATGAAGCTGCGGTCGCTGTAGCGGTTCTTGATAATGGCATGGCCGTAGGGGATGCCGGAAGCGGCGGCGTAGCCCAGGGCCGCCGGGATGGACGAGTCGGGTACGGGAACCACTGAATCGGCCTCGACGGGATGCTCGCGGGCCAGTTCGCGGCCCAGCGCCTCGCGCACGCTATAGACATAGCGCCCGTTGAGCTGGCTGGTGGCATCGGAAAAATAAATGTATTCGAAGACGCAGAGAGCCTGGCGCGGCTCCCGTGCCAGCACTTCAGCATGCAGGCCCTGCTCGTCGATGGTGATGAGTTCGCCCGGCTCAACCTCGCGCACGTAGTCGGCGCTGATGCGTTCCAGCGCGCACGATTCCGAGGCGACGATCCAGATAGTGCCGATGCGCCCCAGGCAGAGCGGGCGCATGCCCCAGGGGTCGCGCATGGCGTAAAGTTTGCCTTCGGCCAGCATGACGAGGCTATAGGCCCCGCGCAGCAGCGGGTAGGTGGCGATCATACGCTCGCGCAGGGTCGGGCCGTTCGCGCGCAGCAGCAAGAGCGCGATGGCCTCGCTGTCGGTGGTGGAAACCAGCAGTTCCGGGGGCAACTGCGCCCGCAGCGACTCACCGTTGACAAGGTTGCCATTATGGGCGACGGCGATGGTATCATAGCATGCCTGTTCCGACAGGCCGGTTTCCGCGCCGACGACGAACGGCCCGGCGTTCTCCACGCAACTGGAGCCGGTGGTGGAGTAGCGCACGTGGCCGATGCCGGTGCGTGTCGGCGGCAGAGCCGTCCCCGTGTCGGAGAAGACTTCGCGCACCTTGCCCATACCGACGCGATGGCAAATTTTCCCGTCCCGGTTGTAGACCGCCATGCCCGCGCTCTCCTGTCCGCGATGTTGCAGGGCAGTCAGCGCCAGCGTGAGGTAGCGGCGCACGTCGATGCTCTCCGCGTGTTCCGGCGCATATATGCCCACAACGCCACAGGCATCATGCAATCTTTCCATGCGCGAAGTCTCCTTTTTTCAATCAATGTCACCCGCTCCATGTCATGCTGAGCGCGAGCGAAGCATATGAACGATGATCTGTTCGAGATGGCTGCCCCAGATGCTTCGCTCGCGCTCAGCATGACATGGAGTGAGCCTTAGTCTTCAGGTAATTGCAGTCTGCCGGTCAGGTCGGCGACGAGGGCGTAGCGGTCGGCAACGGCCTGCAGGTCCTGCGGCGTGACCTGCGGCAAGTTGCGGTAGACCTGCTTGTCGAGCATGCGGTTCCTGTCGCCGCCGGGCCAGAGCCGCCAGCTATCGTTGTCGATCACGTCGGCGACGCGCAGGTGGCCCTGGGAGTCGAGGCCAAATTCGATTTTGAGGTCGACGAGCGTGACATCGACGCTGGCCCAGGCGCGTTCGAGCGTGAGAAAGACGCGGGTTCCCTGCTCGGCCATCCAGTCAAGCATGGCAGGGGTGGCAATGCCCATCTGCACCACCTCTTCCGCCGTCAGCAGCGGGTCGTGGCGCGCGTCGTCTTTGAGGAAGGTTTCGACGACGATCTTCTCAAAGCGCGTCCCCTCGCTGATCTCTGGATGGCGTTTGAGGTAGGAGCCGGTGGCGATGCGCCGCATCACAACCTCTAACGGCACCATCTTACAGCGATAGACCAGTAGCGTGGTATCATTGACCTGTTTGACGAAGGCGGTATCGATATTCTCCTGATTGAGCAGCCGAAAGACGTTGGCGGTGGTGATGGTACTCCAGCGCGCCTTGCCCGCCAGTTCGTCGCGGCGCGTGCCATCGCCCGCCGTGATCTGGTCTTTGCTGACCATATAGGCCAGATTGGGATCGTCCTTATCGGCGTAGATCTTCTTGGTCTTGCCCTCGGCCAGTAGCTGGCCGAGTTGCGGTTCCTGTTCCAGCATATGTATCATCCTTTCGTTTTGTCTGAGCGGCCAGGGCGGAGGCAAGCTACGCCCCTGCTCTAGTTTCCTCTGTTTCATCGTACTTCCACTCCGGCGCCTGTCGTGATGGAGCCGATGGGCAGCAGTTCCGGCAGCAGGCGGCATGCCTGTTCGGCGTCCTCTGGCGCGAGAACCAGCGCCAGGCCGATGCCCATGTTGAAGGCGCGGTACATCTCGGCGCGTTCCACGTTTCCCAGACGAGCGATCAGGGAGAAGAGCGGCGGCACCTCCCACGCGCCCGCCTCGATGATGGCGCGCGCGCCGACGGGCAGGATACGCGCGATGTTGCCCGCGAACCCGCCGCCGGTGATGTGGGCTATGCCCTTGATAGCTCCCGCGTTGCCTGCTTCTCTAAAGGAATCACGCAGCGCCTGCACTTCGGAGAGATAGCAGCGATGGGGACGCAGCAGCGCATCGCTCAGCGGCTCCCGCAGTTCGGGAAAGACGGTATCAAGTGAGTAGGGGGCGAAGACACGGCGCGCCAGCGAGTAGCCGTTGGTGTGCAGCCCGCTTGAGGGCAGGCCCAGCACAACATCGCCTGGTCTGATGCTTGCCCCGTCGATAACCTCGTCCTGCTCAACCACGCCAACGATGGTACCGGCAAGGTCAAAAGCTCCGGGCAGGTAAACGTCCGGCATCTCCGCCGTCTCGCCGCCGAGCAGCGCGCAGCCGACCCCTTTGCAGGCGCTGGCGACGCTCTGCACGATGGCGGCAGCATGCACAGGGTCAAGCCTGCCCATTGCCAGATAATCCATGAAAAACAGCGGGCGCGCTCCCTGCGCCAGCAAATCATTGACAGAATGGTGGACGAGATCGTAGCCGATGCTGTCATAGCGACCGGTCTGCGCTGCCAGCAGCGTCTTGGTTCCCACGCCATCCGTCGAAGCGACCAGCGCGGGTCGGCGCATATTCTGTAAACTGGCGGCGCTGAGGACGCCTGCGAACGCGCCCATACCCGCCAGCACCTCTGGCCCCTGCGCAGCCTGCACAGCCTTATACATCATTGCCTTTGCTCTCTCAGCTACCGCGATATCCACGCCGCTGGCCGCGTAAGCCCCCAGGCCACCCGCAAGCCCACCCACCCGGCCACCACCCAGAC
>CADDYT010000141.1 GCA_902810755.1 Chloroflexota bacterium | reverse complement strand
GTTGCCCCATTGGGATACTCAGGGCTCATCGCTTGCATGCAGCTCCCCCTGAACGTTTCGCCGGTCTCCGCGTCCTTCTTCGGCTTTTCGCGCCAAGGCATCCACCTCGTCCTCTCTGTAGCTTGTTATGTATTCACTTGCTCACATCTCCACTACCATTGCATCTTCAAGAAGAAACAATGGAGGTACATGTGTGTCCTCTGCTTCTCTTTTGCTCGGCTGTATTCTCAGCAAAATTGAAGTTATGTTGTATGAAGTTGTCAAAGTGCATTTTTGTTTATGTGCGCCACGTCGTTCTCTTGTGGTGCTTGCATACTATCGCATATTTTTTGCGATGTGTCAATACCTTTTTTCGTGAATTCTGAAAAATCGGGAAAATTAGCCCGAACATCCTATAGAGGATTGACGAAGACGCTCCAATAGGGTACGCTTGTAGGTGGGGAAGGAATTTTCAGGCAAATCATCCACAACTTCTTACCACCGGCTACAACGATAAAAGGAGGGCAGCACTTCTTACCATACAGGTGCTGCGTATCGAAATAATGAAATATTTTTTCTGGATCGCTTTCGCGGTATTTCTAGCGGCTTCGATCCCGCATGTTGCATATTTCTTCGCGTCTTTTGAGCCGTCAGGGGGAACAGAGGGAATATGGTGGTGGACAGTGAGCTATGCCATCGCCATCAGTATCGATGTGACCGTCTACTTGCTGTCGTGGACTGCATTTCAGCGTTATCGGCGCTTCCGCACAGCTAAGGCGGTCTGGCAGCACTGGCTGCTGATAGTGATGTGTACCGTCTTCTCCTGGGTGGTGAACTGGGCCTATGCGAAGCAATTTCACAGCCCGACGATGCTCAGTGCCGCCGAGTCGACGGCTCCCTGGCTGACCGGTATCTTCCCCTTCATGGCCAGCGCCTTCCCGCTGCTGGGTATTGTCTACACGATGATGGCGGAAACCATTTCAGAGTCGGAAGCGGAGGAGCGCAGAACCAGAGAGAAGCAGGTGCAGGCCCTCTCCGAACTCTCGAAGCAGACGCAGCTGCCGGTAGCGGCCCTGCGGCGCGCCCTGCGTGTCGGTCACTTGACTCACCCGAACTTGCTGGAAGAGAAAAGCGGGGAGGGCGAAAGTGGGCCAGGCAGCGACGGCAGCGGCATGATAGCAGAACTGGGAAATGTACGCACGGTGACGGGGCAGATACTGGCGGTCAATACGGTAAGCACAGCGAATACAGGGCAACCGACAACCGGCAATACGGGCCAGCTCAAGCCGGTACAGGCCACCAACCCCAACCTGGCATCAGCACTGAAAGAAGCCGGCAACGACAAACTCCAGATGACGATCGAGGCGCTGCGAGTGCGACCGGATATGACGGATGAGGCGCTGGCGGAATACCTTTCACTCAAACGCCCGGCCAGCGCGCGTTTCTGGCGGCTGAAAGCCATCGAAATACTGAATGCAGCGGCGGCAGCGGAGAGGGGGCAGGCAGGTTCGGGCAGCCCGGGAGCCGGGGCGCAGAGCAATGGCTGGATGGCCTCCAACGGCGCGGGAAGATAAAGCAGCGAACAAGGAACATGTGAGGGCAGAGAGGAGGGTTGGAAAGAGCCGAATTTGCCTTGCAATTTGCTCAATCTTATGCTAAACTTGGCAGTGAGTGCAGTACTGCATGCCAGAATTTCTGATGAATGAAAATGTTTGTTCGTGTTCAGTTTGACAACGTAGTCTAACAGTAAGGGCTAAGTCAGCCCATCTCCAGGTATTTACAGGAGGAATCAATGTCGGCCAGATTCAGTTACGCGACGATCTTACATGCAGTAGGTCAGGTGTTAGATCAGATCGGTGTGAAGAGCATTGCCCTTCACGAGGAAGAGGATGGTCTCTTTGTCGAAGGGTTCAATAGCGAGGGTCAGCTGCAGGTTCAAGTACGCTACGATATTGCCAGTCTCTACGACCTGGTAAGTCGCGTGGAGAATCAGGCGCAAGAACTCCCGGAGGTAGAAGATGAGGGAACTCTGCGCCGTTTCCTGGCAGACCATCGTCTCGAACTCGTCGGTCTGTCTCGCTAGTTGACAGCGCCGTGTTCGGTAGCAGCACGCGGAACCGGGGGGATACCCCGGTTTTTCTCATCCGTATCTCGCAGAGCAGAGCAGAGCAACAAGGCGCGCGACAACACTGCACCAGAAGAAAGGGCAGGGAGTCAACTGCAATGCACAAAGCAGGTCCCTGAATGGCGAGGGTGCAATGCATGTGACAGACCGTTTATGAGTTACAGAGCCAGCGTTTGCCATAGCTGCGCATACTCTCAACGACCTCAACCAGGTCGCGGCCCTTCGGGGTCAGAGAGTATTCAACGCGGGGAGGCACCTCGGCGAAAGTTTGCCGGGTGATGATCCCCTCCTCTTCCAGCGAACGCAGGCGCTCCGACAGCGTTTTCGGGCTGATGCCGTGCAGCGAACGCTCAAGCTGATTAAAACGTTTGACCCCGGTGGCTAGATCGCGGATAATAAGCAATGTCCACTTGCCACTGATGATCTCAGCAGTACGAGCGACCGGGCAAACCGTTTCAGCGAGGTGATTTGTCTTTGTCAGTTCCATAGGTAGTTACTCTTTTGCAAGACCTCTCTTAACTAGAGAATATATCATAGTAGCTTCGTAAAGTAAAGCGCAGACCACTCGACTTTACCCGTGAATTATGGTATGCTCATAGCAAGCGGATGAACTATCTGGTAGTCCATCCCGGTACCTGAACAATCATATCATAAATCTTGGACTGCGCGGTTTCTCCTATGAATATTGAGAGGAGAAGAAAGTGCCCGAAGATATAGCTTTATTCATCGACTTTGAGAACATCCGTTACAGTATGTTGAATATCCAACGCCGGGAACCTGATCCCCAGGAGTTGATTGCGGTTGCTCGTCGCTATGGAACAGTCATGGTTGCCCGCGCCTACGCCGACTGGTCGCGCCAGCCGGAACCATTCAAAGGCAGCCTGACAGCAGCGATGATCGACCGCGTCGATTGCCCCGCCAAACAGCGAGACCGGGTGCGCACGGGAACAATCCACTACACCGGGAATCCTGCCACAGGAGGACTGGGTGCCACAGGATACGTAACCGAACAAGGCTACCCGTCCGGCTCCTACCAGCGGCCCTGGGCCAATGGCATCACGGGGCATTCGGGTCCGCTCCCGGCGATTTCCCCGCAGCAGCAAGCGAACCAGGACTGGGGATATCAAGATGCGCAGGGCGAACTTGATGAAAGTCTCCTTCCTTCCGACGAAGGAAGGGGAACGGCAGAGAGCGGCCAGGAGCAGTACGGTGTCGATTATCAACAGCGCGAGGCTCCCCGGCAAAGCATGCACTACCAGGGGTCTTATGGCCAGCCCCCTAGCGGCCCCCTTGGTCAGAGCAACACCGGCCCTCTGGGCTATCCGGGGGCGCCATCCGGCCAACATACTGGGAACACCGGACATCTCCCGGCGGTGAATGCGAGCGGAACCAGTACCATTGTGCAGAGTACGGTGGTGCAAAGCACGGTGGATTTGAATATGCTTATGGATATCATTGAAACCGTCTTTGACCGCCCCACCATTTCTACCTTCGTCTTAATGACGGGTGATAAGGATTTCACGCGCATCAGCGCCCGTCTGAAGCTACGTTTGAACAAAACCGTTATTGTTGTTGGTATACCAGGAACCGTCAGCCGAGATTTAATTAGCAGCGCCAGCCAGTTTGTGCCTCTCGTCAGCGGAGGCGCGGGTATCAGTACGGGCAACACCGGCGCGCTGCCAGCGATCAATGGCGGCTATAGCCAGGCTTCCAGCGGTAATACCGGGCCTATGCCCGCCATCTCCTACGGCACGCCCGGCCAGCAGTATCAAAACTATGGCACGCCGCCGATGGATGTGCTTGATCCGCAGTTCTTGCAATTCCTCGATTACATTGATCGCAACTGGTCGTGGCGCACCATTATTGGCGTCTCCAATTTCATTGGAGACCCGGTGAACCCCAAAAATCGATTTCGCGGTCGGCTCACGCGCGAATCGGCCCGCGAACTGTTAAATGCTTGTATCCAGCAAAATATTTTGCTCGTGCAAACCGATGCAAGCGGCTCAGAAGACTTGAGGCTCAATCGCGCTCATCCCGGCGTCGATGAGGTGCTGAAACAGTTCGTGCGCTAAAAAATATTACGATATTACAAACTGCGGGCGCCGGTTGAGCGCACACAGCCATTGAAGTGGCGTGCGCGCTCAACCGGCGCTTGCAGTTTCTTGAAGGAGTCTTCGATGGATGAATCTCGCATAGCATTTTTCCGCCGCATGATCGCGGCTCCCAGCCCATCCGGCTTTGAGCAACCGGTGCAACAGGTGATCCGCGAGGAGATACGGCACTATACGGATGAAGTGCGTACAGATGTACATGGCAACGTGATCGCGGCCCTCAATGCGAAAGGCGGCCCGCGTGTGATGCTCGAGGCCCACTGTGATGAGCTGGGGTTTCTGGTGCGCTATATCGATGAACAGGGGTTTATCTACTTCGCGCCCATTGGCGGCTTCGACCCCTCGACGCTGCCGGGCGAGCGCGTGCAGATTCACACAGCGAACGGGCCGGTTCTCGGCGTGATTGGCCGCAAACCGGCTCACCTGCTGCGCGGGGAGGAGCGCGAAAAGATGCCGAAACTCTCCGAGCTGTGGATTGACATTGGCGTCCCCGATAAGGAAGAGGCGCAAAAACTGGTTGCCCTCGGCGATGTGGCTACGCGCGCGGCACAGTTGGAGCCAATGCACGACGACCTCGTCGTTTCTCGCGCGCTGGATGACAAGTCGGGCGTCTTCGCCATTACCGAGGCGATGCGCCGCATTCACGAGCAGCGCGACAAACTCAAGGCCGCCGTCTACTTCGTGTCTGCCGTGCAGGAAGAGGTTGGTTTGCGCGGCGCCCGCACAGCAGCCTACGAGGTCAACCCGCACATCGCCATTGCCGTCGATGTCACTTTTACCTCCGACCACCCCGGCGTTTCAGCCAGGGAGATCGGCGAAGTGAAGCTGAATAGCGGACCGGTTCTCTCGCTTGGCGGCAATATCAACCCGCGCGTCTACCAGTTGCTGCGCAAAGCCGCCGACGAAGCCAACATCCCCTGCCAGATCAGCCCGGAGCCGAGCGGCACAGGCACTGATACTGATGTGATTCAGGTTGTGCGCGGCGGCGTCGCCACCGGGCTGGTCAGTATCCCCTGTCGCTATCTGCACACCGGGTCCGAAATGGCTTCGCTCAAAGACATCGACCAGGTGGCAGAGGTCATTGCCCGTTTCATTCTCGCCATCAACGAGAACACCAACGTCATCCCATAGGTATCAGGAGTTCAGCGCCTGCTCGACTTCGGCAACGGTTTTCAGGCGGCTGACATGCTCGGCGAGGGCGGTCAATTCCGCGCCAGGGCGTCCGGTAAGAGCAGAGCGTACAGCCGGGAGCGCAGTGGGCGTCATGCTGAGTTCGTCCACGCCGAAGCCGACGAGGAGCGGGGCCAGGCGCGGGTCGCTGGCAATTTCGCCGCAGACGGCCACCGGTTTCCCTGCTGCGCGCCCCGCCTGCGCGACCTGGCTGATGAGCCGCAGGAGCGCGGGCTGCGTGGGCTGGTAGAGATGGGAGACGGCAGGGTTGATGCGGTCGCTTGCCAGCGTATATTGCAGCAGGTCATTGGCGCCGATGCTAAAGAAGTCGACCAGCGCGGCCAGTTCAGGGGCCAGCAGCGCAGCGGACGGCACCTCAATCATGATGCCCAGCGGCACATGCAATGGCAGCGGCACAGCCTGCGCGCGCAGCCGCTCATAGACACGCTCAAAAATGGCGCGCACGCTGCGTACCTCTTCAACGGTGCCAATCATGGGAAACATGATGTGTAGCTCGATGCCTGTAGCGGCGGCTGCCCGCAGCAGCGCGCTTAATTGCTGTTCCAGCAGTTGCGGATAGGCGAGGTGGATGCGCACGCCGCGCAGGCCCAGCGCGGGATTGGCTTCAGCGAGCGGGCCAATCACCGCTTCCAGCGCGGGCATGGGCTTATCCGCGCCAGCATCGAGGGTACGCACGACGATTGGCCCGACGCTGGCTGACGCTCTATCACCGACAAAGGCGCGAAAGACGCGCGCAAAGCTCCGAAACTGCTGCTCTTCGTCCGGCAGGGTAGCAGCGGCGGCAAAGAGAAATTCCGAGCGCAGCAGGCCAATGCCCTCGGCTCCCCACTGGCGGGCCGCCTCCGCCTCCGCCTCGCTCCCCACGTTTGCCAGCAAGGCGATACGCCGCCCGTCGATGAGTAAGGGGGCCTGCGCCTGCCGCGCCTCTGCCTGCCGGGCCGCTCGCTGCGCCTGTTGCTCGCCCACGCGGGCCGCGAGTTGCGCACGTATCTCCTCTGGCGGCTGGACATAGAGCAGGCCTGCGTCCGCGTCCAACCCCAGTTCATCGCCCGTGCGGATCGTCTGGAATGCCGCTTCGTTGAGACCGGCCATTGAGGGGATACCGAGGGCGCGCGCCAGAATGGCGGCATGGGCAGTGGGGCCGCCGGAAACCGTGCAGATGCCCAGCACCATATCGGGGCGCAGCTGTGCCGTGTCCGAAGGGGTGAGATCGTGGGCCAGCAGGATGACGGGGGCAGCCAGCGAGCCGAGGTCAAACGTGGGAGCTGGACGACCCGCCTGGCCGCGTAAGTGGCGCAGCGCCCGGCTCACGGCATCGCGCACATCGACGGCGCGAGCGGCCAGCAATGCATTATCCAGCCCTTCCAGCAGCAGCGCCTGTTGCTCACCGGCAAGGGCAAGGGCGCCGGCGGCATCGATCTGCCGTGCAGCAATCGTCTCCAGCGCCTCATCCAGCAGGGTCTCATCGCTGAGCATAAGAGCCTGGGCTTCAAAGATCGCCGCTTGCTCCGCTCCAATGCTGCTTTGCAGGTTGCGAGCCAGCGCCTGCAGTTCCTGTTTGGCGGCAGAGAGGGCATCACGCAAACGCTGCTGCTCCGCCGCCACCTGCCCTGGCGCGATGCGTTGCTGCTCGATATCTTTCAGCGCAAGGCGATGCTCATTCACCACCAGCGCGGGGCCAAGCGCGACGCCGGGCGAGGTAGGTACACCGCGCCAGGCCTCTTCAGGCAAACCGATCGATGGCTGTCCCTGCGTTTGAGCAGGTGGAGCTGGCGCCGCTGCCGGGGCGGAGACAACCGGCGGTTCCGCTTCATGGAAGCTGGCGCGCACCAGGTTGCTCATAGCAGTCAGGGCAGCTTCGGCCTGCGGGCCGCGCGCCCGCAGGGTAATGGTATCTCCCTGGCGCACACCGAGCGAGAGAACGCCGTTGATGCTGGTGGCCGATGCCTGTTTACCATGAGCAAAGACCTCGATCTGTGCATCGTACTGCCCTGCCGTCTGCACAAAAAGGGCTGCAGGGCGCGCATGCAGGCCCGTCGGATTGGTAATGGGCAACGTGATCTCAAGTGCAGATTCGGTCGTTTCGGGGGATGGCGCGGGTGCAGGTGGGGGGGTCTCAGAGGAGGTTTCGGGCTGGTTGATCGGCTTCAGCATCTGGAGTTGCTCTTTCGTCGCCATACGTTCCGCCGCCTGCCGCACCTCCGCCAGCGAGCGGCCAAGCGAGGCTTCTAAGGCTGCCGCCACTGCTCCTTCCACCAGTGGGGCGGCGGTAAGCTGCACATGTCCGCCCGGCTCCTCGCCGAGAAATTCCAGCGCCGTCTCGGTAGAGAGAATGGCGCTGCCCAGATCAAGCAACACCAGCACACCCATAGGATTATCGACCGACTGGATGGCGGCGAGAATAGTATCGGCGGAAGTGCCGATGACATGCTCGCCAGCTTCACCGGCGCCACCGGCAGGAGCAATCGGCACCTTTCCCTGCACCATCTGGCCGACCAGTTCGGCCACGCCAGCCGCAAGTTGTGCGCTGTGAGAGACAATTACCAGTCCTACTGGCATAGATAGGGACTCCTTGAAAAATGCGGTCAATAACAGGGGCCACGCCTGCATCCCAGGGTACCTGCAAGAGGTACCCCTACTATATACGGCGGCCTGGCCGCGCGGCTCGCGTAGAGTAGGGGTACCCCTGGCGGGTACCATGAGACAGGGTAATATTACATTTTCGCGCACACTTCGGCCAGGCTACGCAGCATGAGCCAGCTGGAGGTAGCGCCGGGGTCTTGATGACCAATGCTGCGCTCGCCCAGGTAACTGGCGCGGCCTTTTGTGGCAAGCATGGGAATAGTGGCCTTCACCCCCTCCTCGGCGGCGGCTGCCGCGCGGGCCGTGATCTCGGCGAGGCTCGCGTTCTCGGCCAGGGCCTGCTTCGCGGCGGCAAGGGCGGGAGTGAGCGCGTCGACCATTGTCTTTTCGCCCGGCTGCGCCTTGCCGCGTGCCACAATGCCGCCCAGAAAGGCTTCGAGCATGGCGACGACATCGGCAGGCTCAAGCTCTGCCTTGTTTGCCGCCGCGCCGCCGGCGCGCAGGAAGGCGGTACCGTAGAGCGGGCCGCTGGCGCCGCCAACCGTCGAGACAAGCGTCGAGCCGACGGTGCGCATCTGCGCCGCGATATCCGTTGCCGCCATCGCAGGAAATTTGTCACGTACAGAACTAAAGCCGCGATCCATGTTGATGCCGTGATCGGCGTCGCCAATTGCCGAATCGAGCTGCGTCAAATAGTCACGATTCTCGTGCAGCACTTCCGCTACGCGCCCTAACCAGCGCATGGTATCTTCATTGGTCATCATGTGAACAGCATCCCCTCATTGTTGAATCAGTGATATGGCGACTCATCCATCTATCGCCATATCACCTAATTGTACTACATCCCCCAGCGCAGTGCAGGGGTATGGACGGGTGCATCCCAGTACTTCGTCAGTTCATCATCCAGGCGAACCAGGGTGATGGAACAACCGGCCATTTCCAGCGAGGTGATGTAGTTGCCGACCAGGTTGCGGGCAATGGTGATGTTCTTACCCTTCAGAATCTTGAAGAGCGCGTTATAGACGATGTAGAGTTCGATGAGCGGAGTGCCGCCCATGCCGTTGACCATCGCCAGCACCTGATCGCCCGCTTTAAGGCCGAGGTCTTCCACAATAGGGGTGGTGAGCATCTCTGTAATTTCGTCGGCGCTCGCCAGTTTGACGCGCCGCCGCCCCGGCTCGCCGTGGATGCCGATGCCGATTTCCATTTCATCCTCGCCCAGTTCAAAGGTTGGCTTGCCCGCCGCCGGGACGGTGCAGGAGGTGAGGGCCATGCCCATGCTGCGCCCCTGCTCGTTCACCTTTCTGGCAAGCGCGGCCACCTGCTCTAACGGGGCCTTCGTCTCGGCCAGGCCGCCGACGATCTTTTCCAGCAGGACAGTCACGCCCACGCCGCGCCTTCCAGCCGTGTACAGGCTATCCTGCACGGCCACGTCATCGTTGGTGACAACGGACTCAACTTTGATACCTTCCGCCTCCGCCAGTTCAGCCGCCATCTCAAAGTTGAGTACGTCGCCGGTATAGTTCTTGACGATGTGCAGCACGCCCGCGCCGCCGTTGACGGCTCTGGTCGCCGCCAGCATCTGGTCGGGAACGGGCGAGGTGAAGACGGCGCCGGGGCAGGCCGCGTCGAGCATGCCCACGCCGACATAGCCGCCGTGCATCGGCTCGTGGCCGCTACCGCCGCCGGAAATCACGCCGACCTTCCCCTGAATCGGCGCGTCCTTGCGAATCACAATCTGTTGCTCCAGGTCGACGCGAATCAGGTCAGAGTGGGCCTCCTGCATGCCCGCCAGTTCTTCGGTGACAACATTCTCCGGCTTGTTAATCAGTTTCTTCATGTGACCTCCTGAAATATCGGTTCCACGTTACTGCTTCTGCTGCTGCATAGGGGTATGTAGCCCTTCAGCAGCGACTTGCCGTTCGACTTCGCTGCGGTAGGCTTCCGCCAGTTGCTGTTGCTGCTCCGGCGTCCAACCCTCCTCTTTCGCCATCATCGTGGCTACCTCGTCGAGGATGCCGAGGCCGCGCCGGCGGTCTTCCAGCATGATCGAGGTGCGGCGGGCCAGCACATCAAAGGGGGTCATCGCCATCTCGTCGCAGCAGGCGTGAATGACTTCGGCGCGAATGTAGGGCAGGTCTTCGATGAGCAGATTGCCCAGCGATGCGTCCTTCTCTACCAGGTCCAGCACTTCGTTGGCCAGCGAGCCATAGCTTCTTTCCAGGTGCGCCAGCGTATCGGGCAGAATAGCAAGCCGCCCGGCGCGTTCCTCCAGATCGTTCTTCACGTTCGGCCAGCCCGCGCTGCCTGCCAGCGGTAGATTTTCCGTCGGGTGCAGCGGCTTCTTCACGCCACTGTGCTTGCTGATGACATCCAGTGTATCTTGCGCCATACGCCGGTAGGTAGTCAACTTGCCGCCGACAATCGTAATCAGGCCGGAGGAGTCTTCCAGCACGGCGTGCGTGCGCGAGAGCCTGGCCGTCGAGCGATTCTTCGCGTTACGCGGGCGAATCAAGGGGCGATAGCCCGCGTAGGTGCTGATGATATTCTCCTCGGTCAGGTGGACAGAAAGATAGCGGTTCAGGTATTTGAGCAGGTATTCAATCTCTTCATGCTTTGTGACGGGGTGGTCGAGATCGCCACTGCCGGTGTCGGTCGTGCCGTAGACCGCACGCGATTGCCAGGGGACGATGAAGAGGATGCGCTTATCTTCGGTTTCAGGCAGTACAATCGCCGAACTACCCAGCTCCAGGTCTTTGCGCGACAGGACAAGGTGGACACCCTTGCTCGGCTGCACCTCAATCTGCGATTCGTGGCCGGTCAGCCCCTCAATCTGCTCCGCGTAGATACCCGTTGCATTGACCACGTAGCGGGCGCGAACGGTCAATTGCTGGTTGCCGAGGCGGTCAAGGACGTGCGCGCCGACGACTCTGTCCTTCTCCATCAGAAAGCCGGTGACGTCGGTATAGTTTGTGATGGTCGCGCCGAAGCCGGCGGCGGTGCGCAGAACGGCCATGGTGAGGCGGGCATCGTTGGTTTGCGCGTCGTAGTAGAGGTAGCCTTCTTCCAGATCCTCGGTCTTGAGGGCAGGCGCCAGCTTCATCACGTCCTTGCGGCTCAAATGGCGATGTCGGCCCACATTGCGTCGCCCGGCCAGCGCATCGTACATGTAGAGGCCGATATTGAGGATGAAGCTGAGTCCAATGCCGTTGGGCGTGGTAAAGGGCATGCCAACAGGGTGAAGGTCTCCTTTGTACAAGGGCAGGACAAACGGAACAGGATGCACCAGAAAGGGAGCGGTATGCACGAGAATACCACGCTCAACCAGGGCTTCATGCACGAGCGCGAAATCGAAGTTCGGCAGGTAACGAATGCCCCCGTGAACCAGCTTCGTCGATTTGCTGCTGGTGCCGCTGGCGAAGTCGTTCTTCTCGACAAGGGCCACCTTAAAGCCGCGAGCAACGGCGTCCAGCGCCACACCCGCGCCTGTGATGCCCCCGCCGATGACCAGCACATCAAACGGCTCGCTATCCAGCAATGAGAGATTGTGCATGCGCACGGTTGGTGATAGTGGTTGCATGGTAGGTGCCACGAACAGGTGAGGTACTGGCGGCAACAGAACAGACCCCACCCCTCACCCGCTCGCAGTTTCATCCTTTCATGTCTTGTGAGTCAGGCGCGAAGCTATTCGACAGCAGGCTCCCGAACAGCTTCACCCTTTTCTACAGCCGTGCCGGACTTCATCAGCCCCCTGGCGATCAGCACCTTCGCGATAGTGTATTGCCAGATCAAGCCACCGACAACACCGCCTAACAGAGGCGCGACAATGGGAACCCAGAAGTAGTAGTTATCGGCGCTGAAGCTGGCGCCACCACTGACAATGGCGATCCAGAGGCGAGGGCCAAAGTCACGGGCAGGGTTGATAGCATATCCGGTGTTCGCCCCGAAAGACGCACCAATGGCGACGATCAAGAGGCCAATAATCAGCGGATTAATGTTTCCCTGCACCGGCTGGTTGCGCACATCCACGATGGCAAAGATCAGCCCTACCAGGAGGGCGGTACCCACAAACTCATCAGCGAAGGCGCCAAAGAGTCCGACAAACGACCTGTGGCCGGTGTAAAAAACCCACCCGAAGCCCTTACCGCCATAGGTAACCTGCTGAGCAATGTCGCTCATGTTGTGCAGGCCATTCGCCGCCAGAGCATTGGCGAGCGCCCCCTGATAGACAAAGTACAGAATCAGGGCGGCCACAAATGCGCCAGCAACCTGAGCGACCCAGTAGGGGATCACCTTACTCCAGGGATGATCCCCTTTCACCGCAAAGGCCAGCGTCACCGCCGGATTGAGATGCGCGCCACTGACCGCTCCGGCGACATAGATGCCCAGCATTACCGCGAGACCCCATCCGAAGATGATGACCACCCAGCTATTCGCACCTATGTTGAAGAGGCCATAGACTGCTACACATCCATCACCAAAGAGGATCAGGATCATCGTGCCGAAAAACTCGGCGAGTGCCTCGCCCCAGACGCCAGACAGAACAGAGGGCCTGGGAGCAGCCGGATTTGCAGTTGCCATAGATGCTCACTCCATTTCTGCGTCGCGGGAACAGAACAGCGTCAGGAAGTCTGTCCCGCTGCATTACTGTAAGTATAAGGACAAACTCACGAAGGAAACGCACTACAGGGACAACAGTTCAATTTCTCCGTAGGGCGACGATGAATCGCCGCCCCAGGGGATGGGATTATTCGGCCTGCGCCCAGCCTTCGGCGCGCTTGACGGCCCGTTTCCAGCCAGCGTAGAGCTTATCGCGGTCGGCAGCGGACATGGAAGGCTCGAAGGTACGATCAATGGCCCAGTGTTCGGCCACCTCCTGCTCGCTCTGCCAGAAACCGACGGCGAGACCGGCCAGGTAGGCAGCGCCGAGGGCAGTGGTCTCCGCGACCTTCGGGCGCTGCACGGGAACGCCCAGCACGTCGGACTGGAACTGCATGAGCAGGTTGTCAACCACCGCGCCGCCATCGACGCGCAGAGTGGTCAGGGTGACGCCGCTGTCGGCGGTCATGGCCTCCAGCACGTCACGAGTCTGATAGGCCATCGACTCAAGTGTGGCGCGGGCGATGTTAGCGGCGTTGGAGCCGCGTGTCAGGCCGATGATGGTGCCGCGAGCATAGGGGTCCCAGTAGGGGGCGCCGAGGCCGACGAAGGCCGGGACAAAGTAGACGCCGCCGCTATCGGGTACCGATGCAGCCAGCGTCTCCACGTCGCTACTGTTCTTGATGATGCCCAGTTCGTCACGCAGCCACTGCACGGCAGCGCCGGTGATGAAGATACTGCCTTCCAGCGCGTAGGTGACCTGCGGGTGATTCGGGTCACCCAGGCCCCAGGCAATGGTGGTGAGCAGACCATTTTGCGAGGGAACGGCCTTGCTGCCGGTGTTCATGAGCATGAAGTTGCCGGTGCCATAGGTGTTCTTCGACATGCCGACCTGGAAACAGGCCTGGCCGAAGGTCGCCGCCTGCTGGTCGCCCGCATCGCCCGCCATGGGGATAGGGCCGCCGAAGAACTCGGCGTCCGCCTCGCCATAGACGCAGCTCGAGGGCATCACCTTCGGCAGCATGGAGCGCGGAACGCCCAGCTCGTTGAGGATGACATCATCCCAGTCAAGGTTGTAGATGTTGAACATGAGAGTGCGCGAGGCGTTGGAGTAGTCGGTGACATGCACCTTGCCTTTGGAGAGACGCCACATCAGGAAGGTGTCGACGTTGCCGAAGAGCAGTTCGCCGTTATTGGCCTTCTCACGGGCCCCCGGCACGTTGTCGAGAATCCACTTGACCTTGGTGCCGGAAAAATAGGCGTCGGTCACCAGGCCGGTGCGCTCGCGGATCTCTTTGTCGAAGCCTTTGGCCTTCAGAGCGTCGCAAATGGGAACGGTCAGGCGGCTCTGCCAGACGATGGCGTTGAAGACCGGCTTGCCAGTGTTCCTGTCCCAGACGATAGTCGTCTCACGCTGATTGGTGATGCCAATCGCCGCGACATCCGAGGCCGAGGCGCCGGCGCTGCGCAACGCCTCCTGAGCCACGGTGAGCTGGCTTGTCCAGATGGCCTCAGGGTCATGCTCGACCAGGCCAGGGGACGGATAAATCTGGGGAAATTCCTGCTGCGCCACGCTCACGATCGCCCCTTCGTGGTCGAACACGATGGCTCGCGAACTGGTCGTGCCCTGATCCAGGGCCAGCACATACTTTGCCATAGGTAGCCCTCTTTCTGCTGTTACTTACTAATTGTTACAGAGACAACGCTGTACACAACGAACACAGACAGCAACGCCTGTGCGGGTACACAAAACGACGTGTGAGTAAAGGCCAGGCTAGGTCCACAATTCGGGGCGCGAAACAGCCACGCCCAGCGCGCCGCACCTCAGCACCGCCTGCACCTGCGCTGCCGTGTAAATGAGGCCAGAGGCAACAAACGGCAGTGGCAAAGGTGTCGCAAGATTGGGAATCACATGGGGAACAACGAGGGCCGGTGAGATATCCAGCACATCCATGTACTGCTGATCCACCGAGTCAATGGCCATTTCCAGGCCGGTGGAATCGACGGCAAAAATACGCTGGACTGTTTCCAGACCATAATCTTTCCCCTGAGCCAGAATACGCGGATGATTGGAAATAATGCCCGTAACTCGTAGTTGCTCCGCCAGGTAGCGCAGACCGGCAGCATCGGGGTGAATGCCGTCGATATGGTCGACGTTCACATAGATAGCCACCCCGCGCTGCTGCGCTCGCTCCAGCAGGGAAGAGAATTCAAACAGGCTGCAATGGCGCAGGAAGAGCGCGCCAACGTTTGGCGCGTCGAAAACACGCAAGAACTGCACGCGATTCTCCACCACCGGAATGAGTCTGCATTTCGCCGGAAGCGAGAGTAGCGATCTGTAAGATTGTACGAGCATGCTAGACCCCCTGCTATCCAGATAAAAAACAACAAAGTCCCAAGCCTCTTATAATGTGGCTCAGGACTTTTCATTTCACTGTCCCTACGCATCTATGCAGTTGTCTCAACATAACGGCCCCTCTCAAGGTGGGTCGGATGTTAGCGGCGATTCCCTGTCATCAGGAATCGAGATTCGCGATAATCTGCTCCTTCCGCGCAGTTCTTTACCAAAGGATGATACGCAAAAGCCAAAGGCCTCACATACGGGCAGCCGCCACATATGAACCGGAGGCCAGGATAGGTTTTGAAATACAAGCTATACAACTGTCTAAGGTTCGCTTATAATGATATTACCCGGCACGGGGTCATTTGTCAAGGGCTGTTACCGGGAAAACGTCATCAATCCTACTGAGAGATACAATTGTGATGAGCCTGGATTGAACTGACTGAACTGAAAGGAGGGCGAAGGGAAGGCCGCAATGACGATACAGGAATTCCTGCGTTTAGCCCGCCTCCACGCAGTGGCGGCGGCCATCAAATCGGCTGAAGATATGCAGGCGGCGCTGGAAGCGGACGCCATGCTGCTCTTTCTGCTCAAAGGCGATGCCTTCCGGCTGGCTCCTTTCGTCGGCCAGGCGCATCGGCGTGGCAAGGGTGTGGTGGTGCATGTTGACCTGGTAAGCGGGGTTGGCAAAGACCGGGCTGGCATCCAGTATCTGCGCCAGATTGGCGTCGATGCGATTATTACCAGCCGCTCGCAACTGGTAACAGCCGGTAAAGCGGAAGGGCTGGTGACCATCCAGCGCCTGCTGCTGGTGGACGATTCGGCGCTGGAGACCGGCGCGCGCACGATTGCCCGCGCCGCTCCCGATATCGTAGAAATCCTGCCCGGCATCATTTTTCCCGAAGTTGCTCCAACCTTGAAACAATTACTGCCCGGCCCCTTTATCGCCGGCGGCTTTATCCGTACTAGCGCTGATGTGGCGCGCATTCATGCCGCCGGCGCCATCTTGAGTAGCAGCAGCACCTACGCCCTCTGGCGTGCAATGCCAGAAAAATAACAGAAGCGTCGTCATTGCTACGAGGAGTTTTTTCATGCAAAACGTTCCTAATTTGCTCAGCGTCAGCAGGATGGTTGGAACCGTCCTGGTGTTTATACTCGTCCTTATCAACCAGCCCGTCGCCTTTCTCTTCGCCACGCTCGTCTTTTTGCTCGCCTCCATCACCGACTTTTTCGACGGCTACCTGGCGCGCCGCCACAGGGTGGTTTCCCAGATCGGCATCTTCCTGGATCTGACCGCCGACAAGGTCTTCGTCACCGCTATTCTGGTCGCGCTGGTGCAGATCGGTCTCGTGCCAGCATGGATCGTCTTCATCATCATCACGCGCGAATTTCTGGTCATGGGCCTGCGTTCGATGGCAGCCGCGAAAGGCAAGGTGATCCCGGCAGGCATATGGGGCAAGCAGAAAACCTTCATTACGCTGGTGGCAATGGGCGGCATCCTGCTCGCGAAAGGACTGGGCGCAGCCGGGCTTTCGCTCTTCCCGCTCATGCTGACCTTCAACAGCCAGACCGTCACGCTTCCCAACATCCTGCTGCTGATCTCCGATGCCCTGCTGATCGTTGCCACCATCTGGACCATCTTCTCAGGAGTGGAGTACATGATCGGGGCCGCGCCCATCTTCCAGAAAGAGCAGGCGAACCCGTCACAGGCATGAACGCCCGTCGCAGGCATACATGCGCATCGCAGGCATATACGTCCATGACAGGTATACATGCGCATCAGGCATACATGCGCATCGCAGGCCACC
>CADDYT010000140.1 GCA_902810755.1 Chloroflexota bacterium | reverse complement strand
AGGCCAGTCCGGGCGATCTCCCCTTTTCCAGATTATTCGCGGATACCGCGCGGGGGCAGAGGGCGGACGAGCGGACTCATGACGGGCAGGTCTTTCTTGCCGCGAGGCAGGCGCTGGCGCACGAGGTAGTCGGGGGCCTTCGCGAGGTCGCCCTTTTCCAGCGTGACGTCGGGGCCGAAGCGGTTGAAGAAGGACAGCTCGAAGTTGGGCGTCTCACCGAGCGCGCCATGCGGGCAGACCTCAACGCAGTCTCCGCAGAAGATGCAGCGGTCAAGCGCGAAGGAGTAGCGCGTCAGGTAGCGTTCGGCCATCATCAGCGAGCCGGTGGGGCAAACCTGGACGCAGGCGCCGCAGGAGACGCAGTCGGTGTCGTGCAGGCTGACATCGAACGGCGTGGAGACGATGGTGTCGAAGCCTTTGCCAAACAGGCCATAGCAGTCGGGGCCGATCACGTCGTGACAGACGCGCACGCACTGCGTGCAGTTGATGCACTTGTTCTTGTCGCGCAGGATGAAGCTGTGCGAGAGATCGACATCATAGTCATGGTAATCGCTCGGCTCGCCATCGTGGAAGCGGTTATCCGCCAGGCCGAACTCGATGCTGTACATTTGCAGGTCGCACTGTCCGGCAGCCGGGCAGGCACATTGCAGGCAGCGGGCAGCCTCGCGCTCGGCCTGCTCTTGCAGGTAGCCCAGTTCGATCAGGCGGAAGTTGCGCTTGCGGTCCTCGTAGGGCAGCATGGGCATCTTGACCTTCGGCTCGTAAGGCTTGTAGGGAACGATGTCGAAGAGGTCGGGCTTGCGCTCTTCCAGTTCCAGGCGGCGGGCCACTTCGTCCATATTCTCTCCATTGAGGAAGGCATGGATGGAACGCGCTGCCAGCTTGCCCTGCGCCACGCATTCGATGATGGTCTTCGCGCCCATCTGCGCATCGCCGCCGGCAAAGACGCCCCAGCGATCGGTCATGTAGTTGTGCGGGTTGGTCTGGATCGTTCCCCACTGCGTCCACTTCACGCCCGATTCTTCTGGTAGCACTTTCTTATCAGGCGCCTGACCGATGGCCGGGATGACGGTATTGCATTTGATGACGAATTCAGAGCCAGGAATGGGGATGGGACGGCGGCGGCCCTTTGCATCCGGCTCGCCAAGCCGCGTGCGCACGAACTCGACACCTGTGACGTGCCCGTTCTCGGTCACAATCTTCGTCGGGCTGACGTAGAACTGCAGGTCGGTACCCTCGTTCTCGCCGTCCTCGGACTCTTCGGCGGTCGCGCCGTGCGCGTTCATCTCCTGACGCGAACGACGGTACATAGTGTGAACCTTCGCGCCCAGGCGCAGAGAGGTGCGAGTGCAGTCGAAGGCGGTGAAACCGCCGCCGATGACCACCACTTCGTCGCCCTCCTTCACGGGGACGCGCTTGCCCTCTACCTTCTCACCCAGATAGGAGATGGCATTGACGAAGCCTTCCGCGTCCTCGCCGGGCATGTTGAGCGGGTTACTTGTCCAGGCGCCGATAGCCAGGTAGACGGCATCATAGCCTTCGGCAAAGAGATCGTCAATGGTGAAGTCGCGGCCCAGCTTAACGTTGGTCTGCAAGTCCACGCCCAGTTGCCAGACGCTGTCGATGTCGTGGTCCATCATGTCTTTTTGCAGGCGGTATTCCGGGATGCCGTAGCGCAACATGCCGCCGGGCTGCGGCTGCATGTCAAAGATTTTGCAGTAATGACCCTTAAGCGCCAGGTAATAGGCGCAGGTCAGACCGGCAGGCCCGGCGCCAACAATGGCGATACGTTTGCCGGTGGGTGGGTCCTGAATGAACGGCACCGGCGGGTCGAGCAGGCAGGTCTCGGCAGCGTGGCCGTGCATGCGACAGATGGCGATTTCCTCTTCGACCAGTCCACGCCGACAGGCTTTCTGGCAGGGGGCCGGGCAGGTCAGGCCCAGAATGTAGGGGAAAGGCAGCACCTCTTTGACCAGCCGCGCCGCCTCGCGCATCGAGCCTTTGGCGATCAGTTCCAGATAGCCGGGGATGTCGATGTGCGTGGGGCAGTCGATCTGACAGGGGGGCTGGCAGTAGGCGTTGTGGTCAGAGAGGATCATCTCCAGGTTAGTGCGGCGAATATGGAACAGTTCATCCGAATCCGTCGTTACCACCATGCCGGGTTCTGCCGCAACGCCGCAGGCGGGCAGCGGCCTGTCCGCACCCTCAACATGCACCAGGCACATGCGGCAGGTGGTGGCCGGTTCCAGTTTTTCATCATTACACAGGTTCGGGATCGAGGTGATCCCGTTATCTATCGCGACGCTCAGGATCGTCTGGTTCTGATACGCCTGACAGACCTTGCCATCGATGGTGAGCGTGAAGCTGGGCTGTCCCACTTCGTTGCGCACCATCAATTCGGCCTGATCCCGCGTTTCCAGCGAAAGATTGTCTCGGATTGTTACAGCCATATGTTCCTCTTCCGGTTTCGATTATGGCAAGACATGCTTGGTGACATAGCGATGCGAGCGTACCGGCAGACAGGTTCCTGTTGGACACTGCTGCTCCTGAATATGCATAATAAAATGCTCCGGCCAGTAGCGCCGCGCCGTTTTGAGCGGATTGGGCGCGTTGACGCCGAAGCCGCAGATGGAGCCGTTGGGAATATACTTCGAGAACTCTTCAAGTACATCCAGGTCGCCCATCACGCCCAGATCGCTGATAATACCTTGTAGCAAGCCCGTGACCCGTTTGACGCCAACGCGGCAGGGGACGCACTTGCCGCACGTCTCTTTCGAGAGATACTCGCTGCGCTCCATAGCCCAGTGGACCATACACGTATCGGCGGCCAGCAGTTCGACAATGCCGGAGCCAACAATCGCGCCCGCCTCTTCCAGCGGGTCGTAATCATAAGGGGTATCGAAGGCAGCCAGCGGCAACGCGCCGCCTTCCGCGCCGCCTACAACTATAGCACGCAGATCGCTATCGGTATGGGTATAGCCTGCGGCGGTGATAATCTGGCGCAGCGTGGTGCCAAAGGGGACTTCGATCACCTGCGCCTGGCTATCGGGCGTGTAGTCATAGACGGTCAATATCTTGGTGCCGGGCGTGGTTTCCGTGCCAACGCGCTTGAAAGCTGCCGCGCCCTCGCGCACAATCATCGGCACGTTTGCCAGCGTCTCGATGCAATCAACGAGGGTCGGATGATCCCACAGGCCATATTTAGCGGGGAATGGCGGTCGCTGCATGGGCATGGGGCGCACGCCCTTGATGGCCTGTATCTGCACCGTCTCTTCGCCGCCCATGAAGCCAAGATTGGTGCCGACGACGTTGATGGTGCAAGTGAACTCTGTTCCCAGGATATCCTGTCCGGCAAGGTTGGCCTCCAGGGCCTCATTCAGCGCGCGCTGGATACTGCCGACGCCTGCGACAAAGTCGGTGCGGGTAAAGATAAAGGCTTCGCTGGCCCCTACTGCGTAGGCCGCGAGCAGGATACCCTCGATGACCTCGTGCGGGTTGCGCTCCATGAGCGAGCGCGACAGCATCGAACGTGAATCGGCATCGTAAGCGTTGCAGATAAGATATTTCTGGTCTGCCTGGGCGTGACGCACGATGCGCCACTTCTCGCCGGTGAGCCGCCCGGCCCCGCCGCGACCGCGCAGCTTTGCATCGAATACCTGCGTGGTCACTTCTTCCGGCGTCATAGTACGCGCGGCTTTTTCCAGCGCGCTGTAGCCACCGGCGCTGCGATAGGCTGCCAGCGTGGTGAGGTCGCCGCTTTCCGGCAATACACGGTACGGAATCTTCGCATCAGGCATTGGGCTGCCTCTCATGATTAATATTGCCCCACTTGCCGCGCGTGGCCGGCGAGAGACCGCGCATGGGCTGGTCGTCGCGCAGGATGCCATCAGGAGCGGGAGCGGGTTTGAACTTCGGACTCATGGTCGCGATACCGAAAATGTCGCTGAGGTCGACGCCGCGCACCTGCACGATACGCTTGGCGGCCGCCAGGGGCAGGTAACCATAGGCGTCCATGACGGCATCCAGCAGGGCAGGCAGTTCGCTGGCCTCATACGACCAGGTTTCCAGCAAGCTATCGACCTTGCTCATGTCGATCTGTGGCTCCAGGTAATCTTTCGTCGGCGTCTCCATGCAGGGCGCGATGGGCCGGTGTGGATAATCTACCGCGTATTCGGAGATGCGCTGCGTATAGTAACCGGCCTTCGACGCGCCCGTCGCGGGCGGAATCTTGTACGAGGTATACTTGTCCGCGCCCTCGCGCACGAACGATTTGAACCAGGGGCGCTCCTTCCACCGGTTCATCGGCTCATAGGTGATGGTGATAGCGCGCGGCGGGCAAGCCTTTTCGCAGAGCAGGCAGGCTTCGCACTTCAGATTAAATTCGGTGCCGAGACCCTCTTCGGCGATCAACTGGATCAGTCCGCGACTGCGCGGCGGCAGTTTCGGCTTCTCATAGGGGTAGAGACGGGTGACCTTTGGCCGGAACATGTGGTCAAAGGTCAGGCGCATCCCTTCAAGAATTCCACGCATACGCTACACCTCAATTTCCTTCTCGCCGCGCACTTTCAGGCCCTGTTTCAGAATCTTCTCGCGCAGTTTCAGAATGCCCTCAACCAACGCCTCCGGGCGCGGCGGACACCCCGGAACGTAGATATCCACCGGCACGATAGTATCGACCCCCTGAACGGTATAGTAACTATCATAGAATTCGCCGCCGGAGTTGGCGCACTGGCCCATGCTCAGCACCCACTTGGGGTCGGGCATCTGCTCCCACAGCAGGCGCAGACGCGGCCCCATCTTCACAGAGACCGTGCCGGCCACGATCATCAGATCGGCCTGGCGCGGGCTGGAACGGAAGACCTCGGAGCCGAAGCGGGACAGGTCATAGTGGGCCTGCGCAGCCGCCATCATCTCAATGGCGCAGCAGGCCAGCCCATAGCCAAGCGGCCAGACAGATCGTGAGCGCGCCCAGTTCTGCGCCCACTGCAACATATCGGCCACGCTGGTCAACTGCACCGGCAATTCCTGATCGCCCGGAATATACTCTTGCGGCCCCTTCGCCATAACAATTGGCACCGGCTTGCCCCGCACCCCAGGCACATAGGTAGGAATGGTAGGACCTGTAGAAACCTTCTTTTCGTCGCTGCTCATCACTCTAAAACTCCTCTGCAAAGGTCTAGCAGCACCATTGCTCGGTATTTCGGATTAAGATTGAATAGTTGCCGTGTATAGACATGAAAAAGGAGGACGGCCTCTCGCTCTCTCTAACTGGCGTCGCACGTCTCCCGCCTTGCCCCTATTATAGCACGAAGCCAGCAAGATGACCACTGGAGTTGACGGGGCTTCTCAAGCTCCCATTTGACAGTCACACGAATGATGGACTATACTCCTGACAACGAAAGCACCAGTTAAAGATTGGTGGGCTATAATACAGGCAAGAGGAGAAGGGCATGAGTCCGAGGTTGCTACGCATTACCGGGGCCGAGGTGATACGGGCACTTCGGCGTACTGGCTGGTATGTCCATTATCAACGTGGCTCACACTTCTACTTGAAGCATCCTGATTATCCTGAGAAGCGTGTTACTGTCCCTGTTCATTCAGGAGAAACGATTAAACCCGGAACGCTACAAGCGATCTTGAAACAAGCTGGACTAAACACAACCGAGTTTCAGGAATTGTTATAAGGAGAATAAGCATGGTTAGACAGTACACCATTGTTCTGGAACCCGATACCGAAGAGGGTGGCTACACTGTGACCGTTCCCGCGTTACCTGGATGTATTACACAGGGTGAGACCGTCGAGCAGTGTATCGAGCGCGCTCGTGAAGCTATTATGGGGTATATTGAGAGTCTGGAGGCTGATGGGCAATCAGTGCCGGAAGAGACAGAACGCCCGCAGGTGATTACCATTCAAGTAGCAGCATAATCCTTTGTTCCTCCACAACTTGGGAGGAAACTTAACGGATGACCACGTCCGAGTGGCTGTTTGAGCAGAATTTCGGGAAGCAAAATGAATGTGGAGGAGGTATGCTATGAACGACCGGGACAGATTGACTCCCATCAATCGTCGGCGAGAATACGCCCTGCGATGGGTAAATGATACAGTGGTGGGGGAACGCTTTGCGCGCTGGCTCGGCAAGGTGCTTGTAAACTTGCAGCTTCGGCTGGTAAAACTTCGCTTTGAGGGTAATATCCCCTGGACGCCATTGAAGCGACCGCTTGCTGAAGCAACAGTTGCTATCGTAAGCACAGCAGGTATCCATCTCTGCTCCGATACGCCTTTCAATTTGAAGACAGACGCTTCGTTTCGCATCATTCGGCGTACCGACAGTAACACAGATTTCTGTATCACGCACGAACACTACGACCGCCGCGATGCCATCCGCGACCCGAACCTGGTCTTTCCCCTCGAGCGCCTGCTTGAACTGGAGAAAGAGGGCGTGATTGGCCGCGTGGCCGATGTCCACTATGGCTTTGGCTTTACCGACGATCCCCGTGATCTCCTGGCCCCTGGACGTAAAGTCGGTTCGCTCCTTGCGCAGGCGGGCGTCGATCTCGTCGTCCTGGTCCCTGCCTGACCGGCCTGCACGCGGTCCGTGGGACTGCTGGCGCGCGAGATTGAAGCCTGTGGCGTGACCACAGTTGCGCTCGCAAATGTAAAGGAATCGGCCGCGCTGGTAAAGGCGCCACGCATGCTCTATCTCCACTGGCCGTTCGGACACGCGCTGGGTGAACCCAATAACCGCGATCAGCAGCGCACCGTTCTGCACGATGTTTTTTCTATGGCACGTGCTGCGCCCAGGCCCGGCCTCATCGTTGAACTTCCTTATCAATGGAAGCGCCAGGTCTATCAGCCCATCGACGACTGGACAGGTGAGAGTCAAGTTTTTGCCTCGGCGCTCGACCGGGCTGCACACGCGCCGTAAAAACTTGATCCCACTGCCCTGGGAGTAGGGTCGGTTCCTCGAAACATCTGGCGCGAAAACATTCGCTAGCAGCAGAGAAGATTGCGCGCAGTGCCTCAAGCGTGCCTCTGAAAGACAGCACCGGCAAGCGCAGACGGGAGGGAAATAGATACAAGTTTCCGGCCCTGCCTTCCATAAAGCTTGACGCGCCATCTCGGCTGTGATATTCTCCCTACAGATAAAGAGTTGTTACACGCGATATGTAGTTCGTAGGGCCGGGGCTGGCCTATGCCCTGCGACAATACAGATAAGGAGGTGCGCCAGGTGCGTACCCTCATCATGGCCGGTTGCTCAGAGCGTGTGGCTTAGCCGCTGAGTGCGCCGGATATCCAGTAGCATAGCAATCCATTTCCTTGCTTACGTGGCATGAAACCTGTTCCGTGGTTCATGTTCTACGTCTTGCGTTTTCGCGTTGTGATCTCATAACAGCTATTCCCGGGCTATAAGAAACCCTGTCAGGTGAGACACTTCCCCTGTTCGCTGCTGCTGACCACGAGCGTGCTTAGTTCGGTGGTCTTTTTGTTGCCTTCTTCACAGGATGAGATGGCAGGTACTCCGTTTGCTAACCACATTGCTTCCCCATTTTTAACTTTCCCGTTGTCATTTTGTGTTTGAAGAGGTCATTGGAGATTGCTATGCATTTAGATAGAGAGCATGATTTACAGGAAGTAGATAAGGCCGATAAATCGGCGATGTACTCGATAAATCGTGCGTCTACGGGAATTGATACAGAGCCAGGGGAGACCAGCGAGGCTGCAACGGCGGTGGGAGTGATGGGGCGTTGACAGAAGGAGTTGAGGCGCGACCGAAAAAGCGAGCGTTTTTCATCCATCGGAATTTTGCGCTGTTGTGGTCGGGGCAGACGGTTTCGGAGTTTGGGTCGCGGATTACGCGGGAGGGGCTGCCACTGGCGGCGAATTTGACGCTGCATGTGAATGCGAGCCAGATGGGGCTGCTGGCGGCGCTGGGGTCTGCGCCGGTGCTGCTGATTGGCCTGTTCGCGGGCGTGTGGGTTGATCGCGTGCGACGGCAACCGGTGATGGTTGTGAGCGATCTGGTGCGTGCCGCCTTGCTGGTGTCTATTCCACTGGCTGCCGTGTTCGGTCTGCTCCATATGGAGCAGTTGTATGTGGTGACGGCGCTGGTGGGGATGTTGACCGTTTTTTATGAGGTAGCGAACCGGTCAGTTTTGCCAACGCTGGTGGGGCGCGAGCAGATTATTGAGGCGAATAGCAAGTTGAGTGCGAGCGGGTCGCTGGCGGAGATTGGCGGGCCAACGCTGGCGGGAGTGCTGGTGCAGGCGCTGACCGCGCCGCTTGCCATCCTTTTTGATGTGGTGTCCTTTCTGGTTTCGGCGCTTTGTACGAGCCTGATTCGCGTGAGAGAGCCAGCGCCTGGACTTGAAGTTGAGCGGCAGAGCGTGTGGGGGGAGATTCGTGAAGGGCTGCAGCTGGTGTCTGGCAACCCGCTTTTACGGGCAGTGGCGGTCAGTTCTGCCCTGCGCAATTTCTCCGGGGGCGCATTCTCTGCCCTTTACAGTTTGTACGTCATTCGCACGCTGGGGGTGAGTCCGGCGCTTTTCGGGCTGCTGGTGACGGCTGGCGGGGCGGGCGCGTTGATAGGAGCCTTCGCCGCCGGGCGTTTCGTGCGGCGTTTTGGCACTGGCAGAGTGCTGATCGGCGGATTGCTGCTTTCGGCGGTCGTCTCGCTGCTGGTACCGCTGGCAGCCGGGCCGGGGATTGTTGCCTACGTCATGCTCTTTGCGGGACAACTGGTGGGCGATTTCGGGCTGGAAATCTACTTCATCAATGAGGTGAGCCTGCTCCAGATGCTCGTGCCAGATCAGTCGCTGGGCAAGGCCAGTGCGAGCATGCGCTTTCTGGTGGAGGGCATGATACCCGTCGGGGCTATCCTGGCGGGTATCCTGGGGACAGCCTGGGGTATACGCATGACCCTGCTTGTCGGTTGTATCGGCTTTTGCCTGTCGGCGTTGTGGCTCATGTTCTCGCCGTTGCGCACAATGCAGCAGAGCAAATAAGGCGGCAACGGACTCTCGTAGGTGCCGATCAATCGGCGCCTACGAGACTACATCCAGAGCGGGCGAAGGAATGAAGAAGGAGAAGGTTGAGCCTTTGCCTTCGATGCTCTCAACCCGGATGGTTCCGCCGTGCAGTTTGACAATCTCTGAGGCGATGAAAAGGCCCATGCCCAGACCGGGTACGGTTCTGTCTCCCATAACACGGAAGAACCGCTTGAAGATCATTTCCTGCGAAGCAGCGGGGATACCGATGCCATAATCTTGCACGCTGACAATTACGCCATTCTGGTCTGCTGTTACCCGGACATCGATGATGTCGGCCTTCGGTGAATATTTGATGGCGTTGGTAATCAGATTTGTCACCACCTGCCCGATACGATCTCTGTCCGCGACGATTCCTCTTCCTACCTTGCCGCTGCAGTTGATCTTATGCGTGGTTGTCTGCTGGAGGTCTTCGATGAGGTTCCTGAGCCATTCGTCAAAGTTGAAGATTTCTCTGAGCAGTTCCAGCTTCCCTTCCTGAATCTTTGTCACGTCGAGCAGGTCGGAGACGAGCCTGTTCAGGCGGTCGATTTGCTTATCCATGCGCTCGAGGCTGCGGACGGCTTCTGTGTTGCCCTCTTTTGCCAGCCGGATCTGGAGCAATTGCGTCATGGCTTTGATGGCGGTGATAGGCGTCTTCAGTTCGTGGCTGGCGATACCGATGAAATCGTCTTTACGCTGCTCCTTCTCACGCTGTTCTTTTTCAATACGCTTGCGCCCGGTAATATCATGGGCAATCACAGCCACCCCGATAAGAACGCCCTTTGCATCTTTGATAGGAGAGGCGGCCAGCGAGACATCGACCAGGGTCCCGTCTTTGCGCGCGCGCACCGTCTCATAGCGTTCTATATATTCTCCCCGGCAGATACACTGGATGATCTCTTCCATCTCATGCTTGCGATCGGGAGGTATAATAATCGAAACTGGCTCTCCCAACATTTCTTCAGCCGTAAAGCCGTAGAGTTTTTCCGCTCCTTTGTTCCAGCAGATAACCCGGCCATCCAGCGTTTTGCCTATAATGGCATCAGTGGAAGCAGCTATCAGGGCCTCCATATAATGACGCATCATATCGGTCATTCTTCGGCTCGTCACGTCGCGGAAAAAGACAGAAAGACCTTTTCTGGAAGGATGAGCGCGTACCTCCAGCCATTTTTGCAATCCGGGACCAAATGCTTCAAACTCTACTGTTGTATCTTCAGCCAGCGCACGGTGATATTCCCGGTAAAACACGCTATCAACCGCTTCGGGGAATATTTCCCAGAGATTCCTCCCCAGAAAGTTTTCACGCCTGCTCCCAAAAACTTGCTCTGCCATGCGATTGAGGTAAACCAGCTGCCATTCGCTATCCAGCGCAAAAAAAGCGTCACTCATATTTTCCAGGATAGTAACAACCTGCTCATTTAATTCTTGCAGGACAGGAGAAGTTATCACTACGGGCAGTCCGGGCTTCATCAACTCCTCATTCATACTCATGACCATCCCCGCTTGACTCCTTTGTTATAGCGGCAATATTCTGTATGCATCACGCTATATCTGCCCTCCCGTTCATATAGATGGGCTTTTATGTTGAACATACCAACATATGGATATCTATCTCTCTCACCGATCTTATCCCACAGTTTCCCTTATTGATAAGTATACAAACGCCACCAAAGCAAGAAGGCAGTATTTATTTATGGGAAAAGCGGGAAATGAACGATGCAGAGCGCAATGAACGGCTCTTTGTTCCCATGATGGGAGGCGGCAGCCGTTCATTGCGATGGAACAGATAGTACCAATGTACCCGTCAGGAGAAGAGGGGGCAGGAGTCGCGGAAACGCTGCACCAGTTGCTCGACGTTGTACATGTTCTGGTGCATGACAGGCGGTACAATCAGGTTAAGAGTCAGAATTTTCTTGTTGAGGGTGCGCAGCACGCGCTCATATTCCCCGGCGGCTTTTTCCACCGAGCGATTGAAAGCGCGCTTCTCGCTGGGGAAAGGAGCAACGCGGCGCTGGCGCAATTGCTGTCCCTGCTGGCACAACCTCTTCAGCTTTGCCTCGATGCGCGCGTATTCGCTGCGAATCTCTTTGAGCAACTCTATTTCCTGAGGGGCCATGTCGTTGCTTTTGAGCAGGTGATAGCCCATCGCTCTGTCGCCTTCATAGGGGTTGTCCTCCAATCTGAGCGGTTTGCCGAAGCCGGGCAGGTTATCGAACTCCCCACGCTCCTGCGCCTGACGAATCTGCTCTTCGATAGAGTCGTAATAGAACTTGCCGCGAAAGCGGCCTGTCGTCGGTTTCGGTATCTCCAGTTCGGTCTGCTCTTTGCGCTTGCGATAATCCTTAAAATCCATGATATGCTCTATTTCCAGGCAGGCTCATTACCGTGCTACTGCTTATCTTCGTTTTCTCCTCTCACTCCTATTATAGCTGACGCTATCACCTGCTGTGCAACCTTATAGACGGTTTCCAGGGGTATATTTTGCGCTCGCGCTATGCGTTCACATTCCTCGTATTCCGGGGCGGCGCTCAGCACGCGATGGCCCAGGCGTTTGACTTTCACCAGCATAGGGCCAAGCGGCGTCTCGATGCGCTGCTGAGATCGCTGCGCTTTGCGCCTCTGTACCTGCTGCATGCGCACGCCCAGCGTGCCGCTTTCGCGCAGGATGAGCTGCGCCAGCGCCTCGCCCTTTTCCAGGGGGGAGATGACGCTGAGCATAACGGCGGGACGATTCTTTTTCATCTGCATGGGAATGTAGGCCACGTCCAGCGCGCCCGCCGCCAGCAGGCGCTCCATCAGGCCGCCCAGTTGCTCGCCCGGCATATTATCGATATTGGTCTCAATTAGCGTCACCCAGTCGACATCGGCGAGCCTTTCATCTTCGCCAGCCTGCTGCATAGTGGGCGCCGTGCCGAGACAGGCGCGCAGACAGTTGGGCCAGGGAAGCGATTTTTTGCCGAAGCCGCAGCCTACCTGCTCAACCGCGATTGTCGGCGTCTCGAAACGGGCCAGTGACGCCAGGATGGCCGCGCCCGTCGGCGTGACCAGCTCTCCTTCGACGGGACATGGCTTCCATGGGGCAGCTACCCGGCGCAGAATCTCCAACGTCGCGGGCGCTGGCAGCGGCAAGAGGCCATGCGCAGTCTTCACGTGTCCGCTCGTCAGGGGAAGCGGCGAGGCAAACATCTGCTTGATACCCAGCGTCTCTACGGCAAGGGCCGCTCCGGTGATGTCGATAATGGCATCGACCGCGCCAACTTCGTGGAAGTGGACTTCTTCGATGCCGGTTCCGTGAACGGCGGCTTCCGCTTCGGCCAGGCAATGGAAGATGGATATAGCTCTCTCACGGACACGAGCGGGAAGTGGGGCCACCTGCAACAGACTGACAATATCGGACAGATGGCGCGTCGGCTGATCTTGCTCTGTCAGCAATACCTCAAAGCGCGAGCCGCGAATACCTTTATCTGCAAACGGGTGCAGCGCCAGTTCGTAGTCATTGAGGGGCATCTCTGCCAGCATTGCACGCAGCGTCTCCAGCGAGAAACCGGCCTGCAGGTCCAGTAGCGCGCCCAGAAACATATCACCACTGATGCCGGACTGGCAATCAAGATAGAGAATGTTCTCTCCCTTCACCAAATTTTCCTCCTCATTTCCGTTTTCTTGTATGGCAGAAAGAATATTTCTACACCCCACGAACGGGTACTGCCGCCACAGCCCTTCTCCCCATTCGGGGTTGTGCAACGGCAGTATCCTCCCCTGCCCAGCCTCGCCCCGCCGCCGCAGGCCACCCCTGGCGGCAGGCCTGCCACCGGGGTACTATTTGCCGCTCTTATGAAAGGCCAGCGCGTTGCGGTACACATCGATGTAGCGTAGCGCCGAGGCCTGCCAGGAGTGGTCTGCCGTCATGCAGCGTCGTTGCAAAGTGCGCCAGTTCTCCGTGAAACGGTAGAGTTCCAGGGCGCGCACGATGGCGGCGAAAAACTCCCAGGGGTCGTAGTTGTTGAACGCGAAGCCGTTGCCCTCGTTGGTGCGCGGGTCGTACTCCTGCACGGTATCGGCCAGACCACCGACAGAGCGCACAATGGGTACGCTGCCATAGCGCATGGCAATCAACTGGCCGAGGCCGCAGGGTTCAAAGCGCGAGGGCATGAGAAACATGTCGCTGCCGGCGTAGATATGCTGCGCCAACTCGGTGTTGAACGTCAGGAAAATGGCCACCTGCTCCGGGTAGCGCGCCGCCAGATTCTGGAACAGTTCGTGATAGTGCTGATCGCCAATGCCCAGTACCACAAACTGCACGCCCTGCGCCAGCACCGGCTCGATAATCTGCGCCAGCAGGTCAAAGCCCTTCTGGTCGGCGAGGCGCGAGATCATAGCCAGCAGGGGGACATCGGGCCGCACCGGTAGATGCGCCTCCTCCTGCAAGGCCTGTTTATTCTGGTCACGCTTCTCCAGCGAATTGATATCGAAGTTGGTATGGATGTAGCGATCGGTCGCCGGATTCATTTCCTGATAGTCAAGTCCGTTGAGAATGCCGAAGAGGCGGTCGCGGCGCGAACGCAGCAGGTGATCGAGCTTCTCGCCAAAGGTCGGCGTCAAAATCTCCTGCGCATAGCGTTCGCTGACGGTCGTGATGGCATCGGCAAAGAGAATACCGCGCCCCATGATATCCACAACGTTCGCCAGTTCCGTGATCTGCGGGTACAGAAAGCCCTGGGCCGCGACGCCGGCGACCTCAAGGATGCGATAGCCGAAGATGCCCTGATAGGCCAGATTATGAATGGTATAGACGGTGGCGGCATCGGCAAAAAAGGGATCGTCGTGGTAGATGGTATGCATCCAGTTCGGGACTATGCCGGTATGCCAGTCGTGGCAGTGAATGATATCCGGCGACCACTCCAATGCGCGCATCGTCTCTAACGCGCTGCGACAGAAAATGATGAAACGTTCCCCATCATCGGTATAGCCATAGATGTTCTCGCGATCAAAGTAGCGCGGCGAGTCGATCATATAGACGGGAATCTCATCGCCAATCGTCCCTTCCAGTACACTGACAGGAACCTGGAAGCTGTTCATATCGACTTTGAGCGATTCCAGCACCGGTTGCAGGCCGAAGCGTTCGGGGTTGACCTGCCGGTAGCGGGGCATCACCAGACGCACATCGTGGCCCAGAGCTTTGAACGCTTTTGGCAACGCGCCCACCACGTCTGCCAGACCCCCAACTTTCGCAAATGGCACAATTTCAGCTGCGAGGATCAATATTCTGAGAGGCTGCTCGTAGTCCATATCTGTCTCTCTCCCACTACAACGTTTGATCTATTATATCAGAGAGGCAGGAAAGACGAAAGCGGGACGTGGCAAGATAGAGAGGCCGAAAAGCGAGCGCGCTGCAGGTCATAAGGGATGGCCTCACAGGCGTGAACCTGAACGTGAGCAGACCACCGTCAAGAGGTGGCCTGCTCCGGCTGTCTGCACGGAATGGCCTGCTCCGGCTCTATAGATAGCATCTTACTCTATTGCGCCGCTTGCCGCGAGCGTATCGCCCATAGCATGGGGGGCGTGGCCGCGCAGGTATTCGCGAATGGCGATGGCGGCTGCCGCGCCTTCACCGGCGGCGCTGACGAGTTGTTTGGTGCTGCCCGCGCGCACGTCACCGGCGGCGAAGAGGCCGGGCATGCTGGTCTGGAAATCGATGCCCGTCACAATGAAACCCTGGTCATCGACTTTGACAAGGTCGCGGAACGGCTCGCTGTTGGGCGTGAGGCCGATGAAGACGAAGACGCCGGGAACGCGCAGCTCGCTCACCTCCCCGCTCTCGCTGTTCCTGACGAAAACAGTATTCAGGTGATTGTTCGCGCCTTTGAACTCCACTACCTCGGTGTTGAAACGGACATCGATCTGCGGCGACTCGAAAGCTTTGTCCGCCGCTACCTTGCTGGCGCGCAATGCGGGGCCGCGCGCCAGAATCGTCACTTTCGGGGAGAAGCGCGTCAGAAACGCCGCCTCCTCTACCGCGCTGTTGCCGCCACCAATGACGGCGACCTCCTGCCCCCGGTAGAATGGGCCGTCGCAGGTGGCGCAGAAATGGACGCCCGCGCCGATATAGTCATCCTCGCCCTTCACGCCCAGCCGTTTGTAGGTCGAACCGGTGGCGATCAGCACAGCGTGGGCGCGGTACATATGCCCGGCATCGGTCTTGACCAGGTAATCTTCCATGTCCCGGCTGATGCTCACCACGTCCTGCGCCGAAAGCAGTTCCACGCCAAAGCGTTTCGCCTGCTCGATGATGCGGTCGGCAAAATCCGCGCCCGTCACGCCTTCAGGGAAGCCAGGGTAGTTGTCCAGCCGTTCGGTGATACCTGCCTGGCCGCCGAGGCCGCTACGCTCGATCACCAGCACATCGAAGCCGTCGCGCGCAGCGTAGATGGCGGTCGTGAGCGCGGTTGGCCCACCGCCAACGGTAATCAGATCGTAATATTCACACTTTGCCTTCGTCTCCAGACCCAGCTTCGCCGCCAGTTGCGCATTCGTCGGTTCAACGAGAAATGTGCCATCCTCAAAGACGATGGTTGGGATGCTCATGCCGCCGTTTTGCAGGTCGCGCACCACCGCCTGGCCGTCGGCATCTTCTTCAATGTTGATAAACTCGTAATGGACGCGCTGTTCACCCAGGAATTTCTTGCTGCGCTTGCAATCGCTGCACCAGTAAGTCCCGTACACCTTGATATTTGTATGCGACATAGAACCACATCCTTTCGCCACTCTTGAAATACCGTAGCCGATATTATCGTACAGGTTCGCGCCAACATGCTACAGTATAGACTGCTGAGCAGCAAAAGAAAAGGTCTCCGGCAGAGACAAAACGGCCCCGGAGGTACAGCTGAGCAAGCAGGGGGCGAAAACGAGCATCAAGAGCCACGCAGGGCGTTTTTGACGGTCGAGAGCAAGAGGCGAGTATCCATTGGTATGCTGAGGCCGACGAGCTTGCGTTTTGCGAGTTCGCGCCGGTAGCTGCCATCCAGTTTCTTGCCTAAAATGATGGTCGGCACGTGAGTTAGATTACTTCTGCGGCTGAGCAGGTCATAGAGAAAGATGCCGCCGCCCCCACTGAGGTCAGCATCAATGAGCAGCAAAGCCGGTTGCACCACGCGCGTGAAATGCAACGCAGCCACCATGTTTGGCAACCGCACAATATGATAGTCCGGGAACTTCTTGCTGATGGCCCCGACAAACATAGCCCCTACGGCATCGTCCTGCTCAACCAGCAAGATCATTTTCTCCTGTGTATTGAGAACATACGCGGCATCCTGCCTGCGATGATATTGCATCCGTTACCTCCTGCAAAGGAAAAACACGACACTATCCACATGCTACGAAAAACGTCTCCGGCGTGCCATTCTTCGCTGCGCTCAGAATGACACGTCCCACATTTTCAATGGCTCGCCATAAGAAACTGACTCGAACAGGTCGCGCTGCATACTACGCCGCATGAGCCATTCGAGAGGGCTTGCTCGTGGTGTACCATAACCCTGGCAATATAGTAACGACTGTATCGGCAAAAAAGTGGACAGATAGGAAAAGCAGGCTGTGATTCCCGCAGGCCACCGGCAAGGGATAACCCCAGAAGCGTTCACTTCAGGCTGTGCTAGCGCGACGCAGGCCAGCCGCAAGAGATGGCCCCAGAGGCGTTAACTGAAGCCCGTGCCAACGCCGCGCAGGCCA